>NZ_JAGEKI010000017.1:0-165379 GCF_049887815.1 Pseudomonas sp. NFXW11
CTCGGCCTGGCTGCCGAGCTAGCCGCCCCAGGCCATGGATGGCCTGTGGCGGCGTGCCCCCGGAGCAATGCCGGAGCGAGGGCACCCCGAGCCTTAGCGAGGCGCCGGATGCGGGGGCAGGAGCGTTTTGCTTACTTTTGCGCTCTTCAAAAGTGAGTCGCTGTAAGAGCGAAACCGCCAGCCGCCACACCCGCAACAATGGACATGTACTCAGCACTATCCATAAGCCCCCCACTCCAGAGCCATCCACCATCAGAGAAAGAATTCACTAGACATGTAACGTCTATTACATAAATATCGTTTTCAGCGCTTTATGAAACAAAAACTACAGACCGTAGCCAGGCACCCCATGCCCTCCCTGAGAGACCTGATCACCAACCCCACCCTCGACCTCACGCCCTCCGAGCGCAAGGTGGTGCGCGCCCTGCTCGACCACTACCCGCGCAACGGCCTGGGGCCAATGTCGCGCCTGGCGGAACACGCCGGGGTCAGCGACCCGACCATAGTGCGGCTGGTGAAGAAGCTCGGTTTCAGCGGCTACGGCGAGTTCCAAGAAGCCCTGCTCAGCGACATGGACGACCGCCTGCGCTCCCCCAGCACCCTGCTGCGGCCCAAGGCGCAGGTGGCCCAGGGCGATACCTGGGGCCGCTACCTGGCCGGCAGCCAACGAGCCCTGCAAGACACCCAGGCGCTGACCCAGCCCGAAGACATCCGCGTGCTGATGGACTGGCTGCTGGACAGCCGACACGCGGTGTACTGCTTCGGCGGCCGCTTCAGCAGCTTTCTCGCCCAGTACCTGTTCAACCACCTGCGGCTGATGCGTGCAGGCTGCGTGTTTCTCGACGACAACGCGCAACTGCCCGACCGCCTGTTCGATGTGCAACGCCAAGACCTGGTGCTGCTGTTCGACTATCGCCGCTACCAGTCCCAGGCCCTGCGGGTGGCCAGCGTGGCCAAGGCGCGCAACGCCCGGGTGGTGCTGTTCACCGACATCTACGCCTCGCCGCTGCGGGAACTGGCAGACCTGGTGATCAGCGCACCCGTGGAATCGCTGTCGCCCTTCGACACCCTGGTACCGGCATTGGCCCAGGTCGAGGCGCTGGTGGCCTGCCTGACCCCGCGCAGCCACCATCTTGATCAACGCCTGGAGGGCATCGATGCCCTGCGGGCGGAATTTGCTACCCATGTGCTGGAGGAGAAATAAGGATGTTCAGCCTGCCCCATCGCTCGCCCCGCGACCTGCCCTACGTGGTCGACCACACCGCCCTGCTGCTGGTGGACATGCAGCGGGCCTGGCTCGAACCGCAGTTCGATGCGCACCTGCAGGGCCCCGAGGGCCAGGCTTTTCTCAAGCGTGCCCGGGAACAGGTGATCCCCAACCAACAACGGTTGCTGGCCGCGGTGCGCGAGGCGCGGCAGAACGTGCTGCACACCATTATCGAAAGCCTCACCGCCGACGGCCGCGACCGCTCCCTGGACCACAAGCTGTCGGACATGCACCTGCCCAAGGGCAGCCCCGAGGCGGCGATCATCGCTGAGCTGACCCCGGTGGAAAACGAGATCGTGTTGCCCAAGACCTCGTCCGGGGTGTTCAACTCGACCAATATCGACTACGTGCTGCGCAACCTGGAAACCCGCCACCTGATCATCGCCGGCATCGTCACCGACCAGTGCGTGGACATGGCGGTGCGCGACGCCGCCGACCGCGGCTACCTGGTGACCCTGGTGGAAGACGCCTGCGCCACCTACGGCGATGCCCGGCACCAGGCGTGCCTGAACGCGATCAAGGGCTACTGCTGGATCACCGACACCGACACCGTGCTTGGCCGCCTGCGGGAGATCCGCGGATGAACCGCGGCCAGGGCAGCGAGGCCCTGACCCCGGTGGCAATGACCAGCATCGTCACCACCGACCTGATCGGCGTCACCCGCGGGCGTTCCTTTCCCAGCGATGAGCTGGAGCGCTACCAGGTCGGCGGCTGTGGCTGGGTGCCGGCCAACAGCGCGCTGACGCCCCAGGACCTGATCGCCGAGGACAACCCCTGGGGCGCCTACGGTGACCTGCGGCTGATTCCCGACCTGGACAGCCGGGTGTGCGTCGCTGCCGGCCCGGATGCCAGCGCACCGCCCCTGGACTTTATCCACGCCGACATTTGCGAAACCGATGGCCGGCCTTGGGCCGCCTGCCCGCGCACCCTGTTACGCAACGAGATCGAGCGCTACCGCGAGCTGGGCATCCAGATCAGCGCCGCCTTCGAACACGAATTCAACCTCGACACCGGCAGCACGCAAACCGAGCACCTGGCCTTCTCCCTGGAAGCCCAGCGCCAGGGTGCAGCCTTCGGCGGCTGGCTATTGGCGGCGCTGCGGGCCGCCGGCGCCGAACCGGAGATGTTCCTGCCCGAGTACGGCAAGCGGCAGTACGAAATCACCTGCCGCCCGACCCAGGGCCTGGCCGCCGCCGACCGCGCGGTGAACGTGCGCGAGATCACCCGGGAGATCGCCCGCCAGCTCGGGCACCCGGTCAGCTTCGCCCCCAAGACCGCCGAGCACGCGGTGTGCAACGGTGTGCACCTGCATCTGAGCCTGCAGGACCTGGACGGCCAGCCGCTGCTTTATGACCCCCAGGCCGTGAGTGGCGACGACCTGTCGCGCCTGGGCCAGCACTGGGCCGCCGGGGTGCTCAAGCACCTGCCGGCACTGTGCGCCTTCACCGCGCCCACGCCGATCTCCTACCAGCGCCTGCAACCCCATCACTGGAGCGCCTCCTACGCCTGCCTGGGCCTGCGCAATCGCGAAGCCTCGCTGCGTATCTGCCCCACGGTGGCCATCGGCAACAAGCCCCTGGCGCCGCAGTACAACCTGGAGTTCCGGGCCCTGGACGCCACCGCCTCGCCGCACCTGGCCATGGCCGTGATCCTGATTGCCGGGCGCCTGGGCCTCCAACAGAAACTGCCGCTGAACGCGGTGACCGACAAGGCCCCCGACGAACTCAGCGCCGAACAGCGCCGGGCCAGCGGCATAGTGCCCCTGCCCGGTTCCCTGCCCCAGGCCCTGGAATGCCTGCGCGGCAACCCCGAGTTGCTGCAGACCCTGCCCAGGGAACTGCTCGACACCTATTTCGCCGTCAAACAAAAGGAAGTGTCCCTGACCGAGCACCTGACCGCTGCCGACCTCTGTGAGCACTATGGACACCTGTACTAAATCCGCCGAGCTGGGGTTCTACACCGAGCCTGCCTATCGCCTGCTGCGCGAGGACTCCGAGCATCCGCTGATTCTGGTGTGCGAACACGCCAGCCGCTATATTCCGCCGGCCCTGCACGACCTGGGGCTGGACCCGCTGGCGGCCCGCGAACACATCGCCTGGGACCCGGGCGCCCTGGAACTGGCCCACAGCCTGTCCCATGCCCTGGGCGCGACCCTGATCGCGGCCAACTACTCGCGCCTGCTGATCGACCTCAACCGCCCGCGGCATGCCCCCGACAGCATCCCGCTGCAAAGCGAAATCTACCAGGTGCCGGGCAACCAGCAACTGGACGAGGCCACCCGCGAGTACCGTCGCCAGCAGCTGTTCACCCCCTTCCACCAGCGCCTGCAGCGGATCATCGACCGGCGCCTGGCCCAGGGCCGTGAAGTGCGGGTGGTGGGCATCCACAGTTTCACCCCGGTCTACTATGGTCAGCCCCGCGACCTGGAGGTCGGCGTGCTGTACGGCAGCGCCACCGCCTACGCCGCACAGATACTGGAAGGTTTGTGGACCCTGCCGATAAAGGTGGCGGGCAACCAGCCCTACGCGATCGACCCGCTGAGCGACATGACCGTGCCGGTGCACGGCGATGCCCGTGGCCTGGCGTCGGTATTGATCGAGGTGCGCAATGATCTGCTGCGCACCCCGCAAGCGGTGCAGCACTGGAGCGATACACTGGCGCCGCTGCTGTAGGCGCTGTTGCAACAACGCTTTGCCGGTGCGCCCCGAAGGAACCCGGGGCTCGCCAAACATGCTGTAGGCAAGACCGATACAACAACTAGAAAAACCGCTGTGGTGTGTCTTTAAACCCTGCCAGGTTCAAACACGAAAGCGCCGCCCGAAGAGTCAATGACGACCCGAGGGCAACGCCTTTACCCACTGACACAGGCTCAAGGAGAACTGCTTCATGGAGATTGAAGAATTCGGCTACAAACAGGAGCTCAAGCGCGGGCTCAACCTGCGCGACCTGGTGGTCTACGGGATGATTTTCATGATCCCCATCGCCCCGTTCGGGGTCTACGGCTACGTCAACCAGGAGGCCCCGGGCATGGTGCCCCTGGCCTACATCATCGGCATGCTGGCGATGATCTTCACCGCCCTGAGCTACGGCGCCATGGCCCGCGCCTTCCCCATGGCCGGCTCGGTGTACTCCTATGCCCAGCGCGGCCTCAACCCGCAGGTGGGCTTTCTCGCCGGCTGGCTGATGCTCCTGGACTACCTGCTGATCCCGCCGCTGCTCTACGTGTATGCGGCCATGGCGCTCAACCACCTGTACCCGGAAGTGCCCAAGGTCGGCTTTATCCTGGCGTTCCTGGTCAGCGCCACCCTGGTCAACCTGCGGGGCATCACCTTCACCGCGCGCATGAACATCCTGTTCCTGCTGGCCCAACTGGTGGTCCTGGGGATCTTCCTGTTCTACGCCTGGACGGCCCTGCACGGGGGCGCCGGCAACGGCCAGCTGACCCTGGCGCCTTTGTACAACCCGGAGAACTTCCACTTCGGCATGCTGATGCAGGGCGTGTCCATCGCCGTGCTGTCGTTCCTCGGCTTCGACGCCATCTCGACCCTGGCCGAAGAGGTCAAGGGCGACCCGGGGCGCAGTGTCGGTCGCGCGGCGCTGATCACCCTGCTGGTGATGGGCGCGATCTTCGTGGTGCAAACCTGGATCGCCACTGACCTGGCCGCCGGCATGGGCTTCAAGTCCGCCGACACGGCCTTCTACGAGATCGCCGAACTGGCCGCCGGCAGCTGGCTGGCAACCCTTACCGGGGTGGCCACGGCGCTGGCCTGGGGCGTGGCGGTGGCCATCACCTCGCAAGCCGCGGTGTCGCGCCTGCTGTTCGGCATGGCCCGCGACGGCAAGCTGCCCAAGGTGCTGGCCAAGGTCCACCCCAAGCACAACACCCCGCACATCAGCATCTACCTGGTGGCGGTGCTGTCGCTGCTGATCTGCTACCTGTTCATCAACTCGGTGGACACCCTGACCTCCCTGGTCAACTTCGGCGCCCTGAGCGGCTTCATGCTGCTGCACCTCACGGTGATCAACTTCTACTGGCGGCGGCAGAAATCCGGCCAGGTGGTACGCCACCTGATCTGCCCGGTGATCGGCTTCGTGATCGTCTGCGCCATCATGTACAACATGGGCGTGGATGCGCAGAAACTCGGCGCCATCTGGATAGTTGCGGGGCTGGTGTACCTGTTCCTGCTGAACAAGCTTGGCAGCGGCGCCGCCCTGCCCGACCCGCTCAAGCAATAAGCAACAAGCATCTCCCGCGCGATGCAGGATGGCCTCGCGCGCCCTCCAAGGCCGCCGCCAGAGCGGCCCGAGGTCGGCCGCAGCATGCTGCGGCCCTGGAACTGCGTGGAACCCGACAGTGATGTCCGGCCAGTGCTCGCCCCCGTGGCGAGCGGCCCTTGATACAGGAGTACCCCCATGCTGGCCTTGCGTCCCGTGGTGTTGTCCGATCTGCCCCAACTCCAGCACCTGGTGCGTGGCCGCCTGCTGGGCGTGACCTCCCTGGTGGACGATCAACACTACCTGCGGGAAAAAATCCTCGACTCCCAGGCGTCCTTCGCCAAGCCCCAGGCCAGCCAGGGCCCGGAAAACTACTTCCTGGTGCTCGAAGACCCGGCCAGCGGCCAGTTGCACGGCTGCTCCGATATCCTCGCCACTGCGGGCTTTGCCAGCCCCTTCTACAGCCTGCGCAACCGGCCCTTTATCAGCAGCTCCCGGGAGCTCGACATCGAGCACGCGGTGCCAACCCTGTCGCTGTGCCAGGACCTCAGCGAACAGACCCTGTTGCGCAGCTACCATATCGACCCGGCGCTGGCGGGCACGCCCCTGGCACAACTGACCTCGCGCGCACGCCTGCTGTTGATCGCCGCGCACCCCGAGCGCTTCGCCGACAGCTGCATCAGCGAGATCGTCGGCTACAGCGATGCCAGCGGCCACTCGCCGTTCTGGGCCGCGGTGGGCCAGCACTTCTTCGACCTGCCCTACGTCGAGGCCGAGCGCCTGTGCGCCTTGCAGGGCCGCGGTTTTCTCGCCGAGCTGATGCCGCAGTACCCGCTGTATATCCCGATGCTGGCGCAAACCGCCCAGGACTGCATCGGGCGCATTCACCCCGAGGCCCGGGAAGCCTGCGACATCCTGGTGGATGAAGGTTTTGCCCCCACCCAGTACGTCGACCTGTTCGATGCCGGGCCAACCCTGCAGGCGCGCACCCAGGAGCTGCGCTCGATCATCCAGAGCCGGGTTGCCAGCAGCTACCTGTGCACCCAGAGCGGCCAGGGCCGCCCGTGGCTGCTGAGCAACGAGCGGTTGCAGGGTTTTCGGGCGATAGTCGCGCTCCTCGACGAAGCCCCGGGCGATGTGGTCGGCCTCGACGCGGCGATGCTCCAGGCCCTGCAACTGGCCCCGGGCGAAGCGGTGCGAGGCATCGCCCTATGAGTTGCCCCCCAATGATCCACGGAGCGGCGCAATGATTGTGCGACCGATCCGCCTCGCCGATGTGCCGGCGGTGCTGGCCCTGCTCGACGGCAGTTGCCGTGGGCTGAACGACCTGTCCAGCGATCCCGGGCGCCTGACCCAGCGAGTGCGCTGGGCCCAGCGCGCCTTTGCCGGCCAGGTGGAACGGGCCGATGCCGACTACCTGTTTGTGCTCGAGGACGACGAGCAGCAAGTGATCGGCATCTGCGGCCTGAGCGGGGCGATTGGCCTGCGCGAACCCAGCTACAACTACCGAGTTGGCATCACCCGCGGCCGGGCCCCGGAGCTGGGCATCGAGAAGCAGATCCCGACCCTGTTCCTGTGTAACGAGATGACCGGGCAATCCCTGCTCTGCTCGCTGTTCCTGCGCCGCGACCAGCGCCGGGGCGACACCGGCCGCTTGCTGTCCAGCGCGCGCCTGCTGTTCGTCGCCGAATACCCGGCGCTGTTCGGCGACAAGCTGGTGGCCGAACTGCGCGGCCAGGTCGATAGCCAGGGTCGCTCGCCGTTCTGGGACAGCCTGGGGCGGCACTTCTTCAAGATGGATTTCCACCAGGCCAATCGCCTGTCCAGCCATGGCGGCAAGGCCTTCATCGCCGAACTGATGCCGCGCCAGCCGCTCTACACCTGCCTGCTCAGCCCCGAGGCGCAAGCCGCTATCGGCCAGGCCCACCACAGCACCGCGCAGGCGGTGAGCCTGCTGCGCGACGAAGGCTTCAGCCACCAGGGCTGCATCGACATCTTCGACGGCGGGCCGCTGCTCGAAGCCGAAGTGGCGAAAATCCGCAGCGTGCGCGAGAGCCAGACCCTGCCCCTGCTGGTGGGCACCCCGGACGACCAGGCACCGCTGTGGCTGATCCACAACCGGCGCCTGGAAAGCTGCCGCATCACCGCCGCCCCCGGGCGCCTGGTGTCCGGCTGCCTGCTGGTGGACCGCCTCACCGCCAAGCGCCTGCAACTGCAACCAGGCGACACAGTGAGAGCAGTGCAAGCGGCAAGCTTCAAGCTGCAAGCGTAGAGCTCGAAGCAACAGCTTCTGGTTTGCAGCTTGCCGCTTGGAGCTCGCAGCTTTGCTGCGTAATATGCCCGCAGTTTCAGGTGCCCCATGCCGCCGTGCATGGGGTGAAACGGGAAACCGGTGCGCCCTCTTCCAGGGCCAGTCCGGTGCTGCCCCCGCAACGGTAAGCGAGTGCTGCATCCAACACGCCACTGTACCTACAGGTATGGGAAGGCGGATGCCGCCAGCCTCGCAAGCCCGGAGACCGGCCTGCAACTTCTGTTTGGCAATCCTGCGGTGGGCGGGCATGGGCCGGTATGGTCGCGTGCGCGTGGCCGCTACCTTCGTCCTGCGTGCTTCCCGAAAACACTTTCGAGAAGACCAAGAATGACAACCTTCAACACCTTCCTTGCGCGCGACTGGCGCGCCCCGCGCCGCACCTTCGGCGGCGCCCTGCTCGGCTGCCTGATCAGCCCCCAACTGCTGGCCGACGACAACAGCCTGAAACTGCAAGAGCAATTCGTTTCCGCACCGTCGGTGGAATCCACCACCGTGGCCGAGATGGCCCAGTACGGCAGCAAGGTGGAGATCATCGACCGCCAGCAGATCGAACGCGCCGGCCCCAGCAGCGACATCACCCGGGTGCTGCAGATGTACGTACCGGGCCTCTACGTGGCGCCGAAGAACGGCCCCTTCGACTACGGCACCTACTCCCTGCTGGGCGGCCGCAACGACGACACCCTGATCCTGCTGGACGGCGTGCGCCTGAACAACCGCCTGTACGGCGGCCTGTACCTGGATACCCTGCCGGCCAACGCCATTGAGCGCATCGAAGTGCTCAAGGGCGGCCAGAGCCTGCTGTTCGGCACCCAAGCGGTGTCCGGGGTGATCAATATCGTCACCCGCAGCCCGCAGACCCGCGACGCCTCCGGCGAGGTCAACCTGGGCCTGGACAGCTTCATGGGCAGAAGCGGCGATGCCCGCGTCGAGCGCATCCTTAGCAACGGCCTGGGCGACCTGGGCCTGCTGGCCTATATCAGCCACAACGTCTCCGACGGCTACCAGCCGTTTCGCAACAGCGCCTACAACGCCAACACCCGCGAGAAGAAACGCGCCTACGAGGTGACCACCTTCGGCGCCAAGGCGATCCAGGGGTTGGGGGATGATTCGCGCCTGGAACTGTTCTACCAGTACAGCGACGCCAACCTGGATTTCGCCCGCCCGCTGAACAACAAGAAGACCACCAACGACCGCATCCAGCAGATCGCCACCGCCACCTTCGAACAGCGCCCGAGCGAGCGCTTCAGCTACTTCGTCAAGGGCCATATCAACGACTGGGACACCCGCTACACCCGCATCAACAGCACCAGCAGCGGCGCCACCCAAGTGATCAACCACAACGACTACTGGGGCTTCACCGACTGGGGCCTGCAGGCCGAGGGCAAGGCCGAGCTGGACGGCGGCCATGTGCTGGTGTTCGGCAGCGACAACCAGTGGTTCAAGGGCCAGGACGACGTACTGAAAATCGACGACAACAAGGCCCAGGCCAATGCCCTGTACACCCAGTTGCGCCCAGTGTTCGAGGCCCTGCCCGACTGGCATCCGAGCATCGGCGTGCGCCACGAGAAAATCAGCGGCGGCGAAAGCGCCACGGTGGGCATGCTCACCTCGCTGTACGACCTGACCCCCAACTGGCAACTGCGCGGCCAGTTCGGCAGCGCCTTCAAGCTGCCCAATGCCGAGCAGCTGTTCGCCAACGAAGAGGATGAAAAGGGCAACCGCAACCTCAAGCCGGAAAAGAGTGTGAATGCCGAGCTGGGCCTGGACTACAAGGGCCGCCTGCTGGCCGGCGAGTTCAACGCCAGCACCACGGTATTCCAGCGCAAGATCGACGACCTGATCGCCCTCGATGGCATCCACTGGGCCAATGGCGAAGGCCGGATCAAGGTACGCGGCATCGAGGTCGACGGGCGCTGGCAATTCAGCCCGCAGTGGACCCTCTCGGCCGACATGACCCGCAACCTGGTGGAGTCGCGCAACGGCGTGACCCTGAGCAATATCCCCGGCTTCTTCGCCCGCTCGCGGCTGGGCTTCGAATCCCAGGATCGGATGTGGGGCCTGGGCGGCGCGATCCGCTACATCGGCCAGATCAACAGCCCGAAAAAAGTCGACTACGGCCACTATTCGGTGGTGGACGCCGACGCCTACCGCTACCTCGACGCGGCCCAGCAGCACCGCCTGAGCCTGCTGGTGGAAAACCTCTTCGACCGCGACTACAGCACCAGCATCGCCAGCAACAACCCACGGGTGGACAACCTGGGACGGCCCTTCACCACCGAGGTGCGCTACACCTACCGCTTCTGAGGACAGCAGCCATGCACAAGGATTATCAACGAGTGCTTTTTGTCGGCCCCGGCCTGCTCGCCGGCGCCCTCGGCGAAGCCTTTCGCCGCGAGCTGGCGGTGCTGCGCGGTAACGACGCCAGCACCCGGGTGATCGACACCCTGGACGGTTTCGACAGCCTCTGGGCGGCGCTGGGCGAAGCCTTGCCTGAGGACGGCGCAGCCCTGTTGGTGGTGGACCTGGAGCCCAGTTCCGACAGCGCCTACCTGGACTGGCTGCGGGACGAACTGGGGCGCCTGGCCCGGGCCCATCCCCAGGCACCGCGGCTGTGGATCACCGCCCAGGCCCTGGGCCGCCGCGGCCTGGATGCGGCCCTGGCCTGCGCCAGCATCAGCCAGCACGAGCGCCACCTGAGCTGCGACCAGGTCAATGCGGTGCCCAGCGACCCGGACTGGTCGCGGGTGCCGCCCCACGCCCGCCAGGTGTTCCTCTGCACCGGCCCACGCTGCGTAAGGCGTGGCGCCCTGCCGCTGTGGAAGACCCTGCGCCGCGAACTGCTGCGCCTGGACCTGCTGGAACAGCCCGGCGGCGTACTGCTGACCCGCACCGCCTGCCAGTTCCCCTGCAACCTGGGGCCGGTGCTCACGGTGCACCCCGATGGCTGCTGGTACCGGGTGCAGAACGACACCCAGGTGCTGCAACTGGTAGAAGGCCACCTGCTGGCGGGCGACCCCGTTGCGTCGCTGCAGATCGCCGCACCTTACGGAGGCCGCAACCATGCCTAGAAACCGCCTGCCTCAATGCCTGGCCCTGCTGCTCTGGCTGAGCGCCCTGCCCGCCCTGGCGGACAGCTACCCGAACTGCGGCCAGAGCTGGAGCCTCGAGGCCGCGCCGCAGCGCATCGTCGCCCTCAACCAGCACAGCGCCGACCTGCTGCTGGCCCTGGGGGCCGGGCCGGCGCTGATCGGCGTCGCCTACCTCGACGACGACGGCCAGGCCCAAGCCCAGGGGCACTACCACGGAGTGCCGGTGATTGCCCGCCAATACCCTTCGCCGGAGGTGCTCTACAGCCTCAAGCCGGACCTGGTGGTGGGCGGCTTCGCCTCGGCCTTCCCCAACAACTTCAGCTCCCGCGAGCGCCTGGCTGCGATTGGCGTGGGCAGCTACCTGCTGGAGTCGGCCTGTGCCGGCCACGACGAGGACTACTTCGGGCACATCCGCCAAGACCTGCTGACCCTGGGCCACTTACTGGGCAAGGACGCCCGGGCCCGGCAACTGATCGCCGAACTGGACAGCGACCTCGCCGCCGCCGCGGCCCTCTACCAGGGCCGCCAGGTGCCTTCAGTGTTCTACCTCGACAGCGAGGTCAACGGCCTGGCCAGCCAGGGCCAGCGCGGTTTTGTCGGGGTGCTGCTGCACGCCGCGGGAGCGCGCAACAGCTTCGCCAGCATCGACCGCCCGCGCCTGGTGGTAGACAGCGAAACCCTGCTGCACAACGACCCGGACGTCCTGCTACTGGCGGACGCCCTGTGGTCCCCGGCCAGCCGCAAACGCCGCCTGCTGCACAGCGACCCGGTGCTCTCCCGGCTGCGCGCCGTGCGCCAGGACCGCCTGATCGACATCCCCTTCACCCAACTGGTGCCCGGCATCGCCAGCGGCCGCACGGCCCTGGAACTGGCCCAACGCCTACACCCCACTCAGCGGCAAGCTCCAAGCTTCAAGCCGCAAGCTGAAAACCAGTGACGGCAAGCTGCAAGTGACCCGCTCCAAGCTTGCCGCTTGCAGCTCATAGCTGTGCCGGCTAGCCCGGCACCGCACACACCACTTCCACCATGGCCAGCGCCGAAGCCTCTACCGCGGCCCGATCCCCAGTGGTGATCAGGTCCAGGTGGTAGCCACGGGTCGCCGCCAGCACCATGCGCGCCCGGTGCCGGGCCGCCTCGGGGGCGAAGCCGGCCCGTTCGAACAGGGCGCCGAGCATCTGTGTCCAGGTGTCCACCACGCCATCGAGAAACCCCGCGCATTCCTGGCGATGGCGCAAGGCATAGCTGTAGGTCTCGAAATGCAATTGGTAGAACGGCAAGAACTGCTCCGAGGTGTAGCGCTGCCAGAATGACTTGAGCAGCGCCTGCAGGGCCTGCGGCGAATCCACCGCCTCGGCCTCGGCCTCGAACAGCAGGGTTTCCGAACTGCGCACCTTGTCGATGATCGCCGCCCACAACCCTTCCTGGCTGCCGAAGTGGTAGATCAGCATGCGATGGCTGATCCCCGCCGTCTCGGCAATCGCCCGCAGCGAGCGGAAGGCGAAACCGTGTTTCAAGGCATCGTCCAGCACCTTGTTGAGCACATCGATAGGCGCCTTCTTCACCGTGGCACTGCGTGCCGTCTTGTTTGTCTCGCTCACCCGCATCCCTCTTCTGACCACTGTCGCGCCTGCATCCGCGGCGATCCTTCCATTGCCCGGCGGCGTAGGCAAGCGCTTTCTCACCGCGTATGGCCAGGCGCCCTTGGCGTTCGCGAAAAATTCCGTTGACTTTGAAAACAGCCTGAGAATAGCATTTTACGTACCAAATGGTACGCACTTTTAAAATCACCGATAACAACAACTAAGCCACCCATAAAGGTCTGGCCTACAGCGTTCTGCTGCCTGACCAACTATAAGAAAAGAGGGCCACGATGAACTCCAAGGGCTATTCCCGCAGTACCTTCAAGGCGATCGGCAAGCCGCTGTCCGCCTCCCCACGAGCACCGCTGGCAACCTTGCTGGGCTTGGCGCTGGGCAGCGCCCCGGCCTGGGCCCTGGATCTTTCGCCAGCAGGCAGCGATGTGTCGGTGCGCCTGGATTCGACCCTGTCCTACGGGCAGCTGTGGCGCGTCCAGGGTGCTGACAAGAACAACGACGCGCTGAACCAGAATGATGGCAACCGCAACTTCGGCACCGGCACTGTTTCGCAAGTGTTCAAACTGACTTCCGACTTGGCGCTGAAGTATCGGAACTATGGCGCCCTGGTCCGCGGCAGCGGTTTCTACGATGCGCGGATCATGGACCGGCACACCGACTACGAGCGCCACAACCAGCCGCCCCAGCCCAGCCAGAACTACCCCCACGACAACCGCTTCAGCGACCAGACCCGAGACCACGCCGGCAGTGCCGTGCAACTGCTGGACGCCTATGTCTATGGCGACTGGCAGTTGCACGGGCACAACCTCTCGGCGCGGGTCGGGCGCCAGGTGTTCAACTGGGGCGAAGGCCTGTTCTACCGCGGCGGGATCAACACCACCAACCCGCTGAACGTAGCCCGCCTGCGCCTGCCAGGCTCGGAGATCAAGGAAGTGCTGGTGCCCCTGGAAAGCCTGAGCCTGAAGTTCGACCTCAGCGACAACCTCAGCAGCGAAGCCTTCTACCAGTGGAAATGGCAGGAGTCGCAGTACGATCCGGTGGGCAGCTTCTTCTCCGAATCCGACCTGTTCGTGCCCGGCAGCAACACCGCCTATGTCAACAACCCGGCCCTGGCCAGCGCGGCGTTCCAGAACCCGTACCGGGCCATCACCGGCGCCGGCCTGGGCGGCTACGGCGGCAACCCCTACCTGGATCGCCAGGGCACCTTCCAGGTGGCGCATATCGGCCGCGACCTGGCAGCTTCCGACAGCGGTCAGTTCGGCGTGGCCCTGCGCTACTTCGCCGAGTCGCTGAACGCCACCCAGTTCGGCGCCTACTTCGTCAACTACCACGCCAAGGACCCGATGATCGCCTCGTCCATGGCCGCCGGCCGGGCCAGCCCCGATGCCCTGACCGGTGCCCTGAGCAGCGGTGCCTTCAGCAGCTACGACGCCCTGCGCCGGGCCGCCGGGGGCAATCCGGCGCTGCGTCAGATGCTGGGGCTGGTCAATGGCCTGTCCAGTGTCGAACTGGGCCGGCTGACCACCGCCCAGCGCGAATACCCCGAGAACATCCAGATGTACGGCCTGAGCTTCAACACCTCGGTGGGCCAGGCTTCGGTGTTCGGCGAAGTGGCCTACCGGCCCAACCTGCCGATCGCCAAGGCAGCGCTCAACGACACGGTGTACGACAGCTTCGCCCAAGCCCCGCAGATTCTCGCCGGGCGCAGCGTGCTGGTGGCCGGGGAACAGGTGGGCATCGGCCGGCCGCTGCACAACTACGAACGGGTGGAAGCCTGGAACAGCTCCCTGGGCACCCTCTACAACTTTGGCCCGCAACTGTCTTTCGACAGCCTGCTGGGCACCCTGGAAGTGGCCGCCGAACAGGTGCGCGGCAGCAGCCTCAAGTACCGCGCCTTCGACGGCAGCATCCGTTACTACGCCGGGCGCGGGAACAAGGAATACAGCGCCGGCTTCGGCCGCGACCAGCAGATCGACCGCAACGCCTACGGCGCCACCCTGCTGTTGAGCGGCACCTGGAACGACCTGCTGGCCGGGGTCAATGTCTCGCCCTATGTGGTCTACAAGGACGACTTTCTCGGCAACTCCTATTCCGGCGGCAACTTCATCGAGGGCCGCAAGGCCTACACCCTTGGCGTGCGGGCCAGCTACCAGGCCTCGATCGAGGCCGAGCTGCAATACACCAGTTTCTACGGCGCCGGGCGCAGCAATGTCAGCCGCGACCGCGACAACCTCGGCCTGACCCTCAAATACTCCTTCTGACGAGAACCTCCATGCACAGACTCAACTCCCTGGTGGCCGGCCTCGGCCTTGCCGCCCTCTGCACCCTGTGCCTGGCCGCCGAGCCGGCCAGCCCTCTCAAGAACGCCGACGGCCAGCGCCTGACCCCCATCGGCGCGCAGCAGGCAGGCAATGCCGCCGGCAGCATTGGGCCCTGGGACGGCGGCCTGACCCAGGGCCCCGTCGGTTACAAGGAAGGCGCGCCCTACCTCGACCCGTTCGCCGCCGACCGCCCGCTGTTCACCATCGACAGCAAGAACCTGGAGCAGTACCGCGAACACCTGAGCCAGGGCCAGCTGGCACTGTTCAAGGCCTACCCCGAGACCTTCCGCATGCCGGTCTACCCGACCCGGCGCAGCGCCGCCGCACCGCAGTGGGTATACGACAACATTCGCCACAATGCCTTCAACGCCAAGCTGGGCGAAGGTGGCGCCATGGTCCACGGCGCCTATGGCGGAGTGCCCTTCCCGATGCCGCAGTCGGGGCTCGAAGCCCTGTGGAACCACATCCTCAAGTTCAACGGCACTTACCTGGAACGCAGCAGCGCCGACATCGCCGTGCAGCGTGACGGCAGCTTCGTGCCCAGCCTGCTGGACGTGCGCTACTACTCGCTCTACAACATCCCCGGCAAGGACGCCGCCAGCCTTGGCGACACCCTCTACTACTACCTGGGCATCGCCAAGGCCCCGGCACGCCTGGCCGGCGAGGCGGTGCTGATCCACGAACCGCTGAACCAGCTGGACAACCCGCGCCAGGCCTGGGGCTACAACCCCGGCCAGCGTCGGGTGCGGCGCGCGCCGACCGTCGCCTACGACAGCCCCATCGGCAGCGCCGACGGCCTGCGCACCGCCGACGACACCGACATGTTCAACGGCTCCCCCGACCGCTACGACTGGAAGCTGCTGGGCAAGCAGGAGCTGTACATCCCCTACAACAACTACCGGCTGCTGGACAAAGGCCTGAAGTACAGCGAGCTGCTGCGCCCGGGGCACCTGAACCCCGAACACGCCCGCTATGAACTGCATCGGGTGTGGGTGGTGGAAGGCAGCCTCAGGCCCGACGCCCGTCACCTGTACGGCAAACGCCGCTTCTACCTCGACGAGGACAGCTGGAGCATCGCCGTCGCCGATCAGTTCGACAGCCGTGGCGAACTGTGGCGGGTATCCATGGCCTACCTGGTGAACTACTACAACCTGCCGGCGGTGATGAGTGCGGTGGACGTGTTCCACGACCTGCAGTCACGCCGCTACCAGGCCCAGGGCCTGAGCAACGAGCAGCCCGAGGTGATCCGCTTCCTGCCGGCGCCCGGCGACGCCGGGATGTTCAAGCCCAACGACCTGCCGCGCCTGAGCGGGCGCTGAGCACCAGCGCGCCTGCGGGCCGCGCTTGCGGCCCGTCTCCCGTCATCCTTTGACCTGTTGAGTGTCGTGATGCACAAGAGCAACCGGCTGACCCTGTTCGGCACCGCCCTGGGCAACTTTTTCGAATGGCTGGACTTCACCCTATACGGGTTCTTCTCCACCGCCATCGCCTTGACCTTCTTTCCCCCGGGCAACCCGCAGCTGGCGCTGCTGGCCACCATCGGCGCCTTCGCCAGCGGCTTTATCACCCGGCCCCTGGGGGCCTACTGGATTGGCCGCTATGCCGACGCCAAGGGTCGCAAGGCCGCGCTGATCCTGACCTTCATGCTGATGGGCAGCGGCACCCTGCTGATCGCCGGTGCCCCGAGCCACGCCAGCGCCGGGCTGTTGGGTGCCCTGTGTGTGCTGCTGGGCCGACTGCTGCAGGGGCTGGCCGCCTCCGGCGAGTACGGCGCAGCAGCGGCCATGTTCATCGAGGTAGCGCCCAACGGCCGCAAGGGTCTGTACGGTAGCCTGTTTATTGTCTCCACCTACCTGGCTCTGGCCTGTGGCGCGCTACTGGCGGTGCTGATCTACAGCCTGCTGGGCACCGCGGCAGCCGAAAGCCATGGCTGGCGCCTAGCCTTCCTGATCGGCTTGTGCATCGTGCCCTTCGGCTTGTGGATTCGTGCCGGCATGGCCGAATCGCAGGCCTTCAGCCAGGCCCGCCTGCGTCAGCCACAGGCACCGGCGCGCATCGACTGGCAGGCGGTGCTGGTGGTGATCGGCCTGACCTCCCTGGGCACCTCGTCGCTGTACCTGTCGATGATCTTCATGCCGGCCTTCGCCAAGGCAGCCTTCGATATCGCCGTGCTGGACACCTCGATCGCCACCGCCCTGGCCTGCCTGATCGTCGCCGCCAGCGTGGTGCTCGGCGGTTACCTGAGCGACCGCCTGGGCCCCGGCCTACCCATGTATGGCGGCCTGGCGGTGAGCCTGCTGGGTGGCCTTCCGGCCTTCGGCGTGCTGCTGTGGCACCCCGGCCTGGGCAGCATCCTGCTGTTCCAGGGGGTCAACGGCGTGGGCCTGGGGCTGTTCGTCGGCGGCAGTTTCAGCAGCGTCTGCAGCCTGTTCCGTACCGGCCAGCGGGCCTTGGGACTGGGGCTGGGCTACAACCTCGGGGTGGCGTTATTCGGTGCCCTGGCACCGCTGGTGTCCACCGCCGCCCTGGGCTACGGCATCCATTACGCACCGGCCCTGTACCTGCTGCTGACTGCCCTGATCAGCATCGCCGCCAGCCGCGCCCTGCTCGGCCGTGCGCCTTCATCATCAACCTGCGAGACCCTGCCATGATCCAAGACCGTGAATACCTGGCGCGTCGACGCCGCCTGCAACAATTGCTGCTGCGCGAGGGCGCCCGGCACTTCGTGGCCACCGCCGCCGAAAGCATCTACTACCTGTGCGGGGCCAGCTTCGAGGCCCTGGAGCGGCCGTTCTTCATGATCCTGTCCAACTGTGGCGACCTGCACTTCATCGTCCCGCTGCTCGAACGCGAACACCTGAAGAAGGCCCGCGCCGTGGACCCGCAAGCCATCCACTGCTACCGCGACTACCCGGCCCCCGACGGCCAGTGCTGGCACTCGGCGCTGCTGGAGTACGGCAGCCTGGAGCCGGGGTTCATCTACGAGGCGTCCTGCCCCATGGCCCTGGCCCATGTACTGCAGGGGCTAGGCGGACGCCACCAGTGCCTGATCGAGCAGTTGCGCCTGGTCAAGAGTCCGGCCGAGATCCAGATGGTCCGCCGCGCCGCGCACTACGCCGACATGGGGGTACAGGAACTGTTCCGTCACTCCTATTACGGCGCCACCGTGGCCGAGGGTTTTGCCCGCAGCAGCCAGGTGATGCAGGCGATCATCCGCGAGACGCCAAACTGGGATGCCCTGGCCACCCGGGTGCTGATGGCCAGCTTCCCCGCGCCGCTGAGCGCCCAGCCACACTCGGTGCCGGCGGTGGACGACCGGTTGCTGGAGGGCCCCCATGTGACCCTGGTGCTGACCCGGGTCAATGGCTACGCCGCCGAGAGCGAACGCACCTATTTCACCGCGCCCCCCACCCGCACCGAGCGTCAGCTGTTCGAGTTGATGGTGCGCGCCCGCCAACTGGGCCTGAGCCTGCTGCGCCCCGGGCGCTCGTGTGCCGAGGTCGATGCCCGGGTCAACCAGTTCCTTGGCATTGAAGGCATGGCCACCCCCCACCGGCGCCTGCACCGTATCGGCCATGGTTTCGGCCTGGGCAACCACGAAGGTCCATGGTTGGCCGAAGGCTCGGAGGACGTGTTGGAGGCCGGCATGCTGGTGTCCATCGAACCGGGCCTGTACCTCGAAGGCCACGGCGGCTACCGGCACTCGGACACCGTATTGATCACCGACAACGGCCATGAACTGCTGACCCGCGCCCCCGGTATCGAAACGCCCCTGGTGCTGCGCCGGCGCAACTTCAAGCAGCGCCTGTTCGGCCATCTGGTGCGCCGCTCCCTGGGCATCGCCCGCGCATGAAGGCCGCCACCCTGGCCCTGTGGCTGTACCCACTGCTGGGGCTGGCGATGAACCTTCTGAGCCTGGCTCACCGCCGCCGCCATGGCCGTGGCCTGACCCCGGTGGCCCCCTGGGGCGGCATCGGCATGATGCTGCTGTACGTGGTCTGCCTGGGCCTGGGCCAATTGGGCCACTCGCTGGCCTTTCACCTGGGGCTGCTGCTGTGCCTGCCTCTGATCGGCTGGGGTGGCGTGCTGCGCCATCTGTGGCGGGTCGAACACCAGGGCTACGCCGGTGCGGGCAGCCGCCTGGCGGCCCTGGGCATCAACCTGTATGGCGTACTGGTCAGCCTCTGGGCCCTGGCCCAGTGAAACCCGGCAGCGGCCGCGGCTTGCGCCGATGCATTCATTTGCAGAATGAAGTTCAGAGGAACTTTCGTTTGTCAGCCCCAGGGGGCCCCAGCAGAATCCAGGCCACTGCGCACCTTCCACGCTTCGATCCACTGCCAGGGGAACCCTGTCCATGAGCAACCCGCACTTCGTCAGTCCTGACCTGATCCGCCAGGGATTCTCCCGGGCCATGTCGGATATGTACCGCGAGGAGGTGCCGCTGTATGGCGCCCTGATGACGCTGGTGGCCGAGGTCAACGCCCAGGTCCTGGAGCAGCAGCCAGCAATAGCCCGGCACTTGCACAATAGCGGCGAGCTGCAACGCCTGGACCTGGAGCGCCATGGCGCGATCCGCGTCGGCAGCGCCGCCGAGCTGGCAACTCTGGCCCGGCTGTTCGCGGTGATGGGCATGCAGCCGGTGGGCTACTACGACCTGACCCCGGCCGGGGTGCCGGTGCACTCCACGGCCTTTCGCGCGGTGCATGAACAGGCCCTGCAAGTCAGCCCGTTCCGGGTCTTCACCTCGCTGCTGCGCCTGGAACTGATCGATAACCCGGAACTGCGAGGCTTTGCCGAGCAGGTCCTGGCCCGGCGGCAGATCTTCACCCCCCAGGCGCTGGAGCTGATCGCACAGGCCGAGGCCGACGGCGGGCTGAACGCCGAAGATGCCGAAAACTTTATCCGCCAGGCCCTGGAAACCTTCCGCTGGCACCACCAGGCCACGGTCAGCGCCGCCCAGTACGCCAGCCTTAGCGCCCAGCACCGGCTGATCGCCGATGTGGTGGCGTTCAAGGGGCCGCATATCAACCACCTGACTCCGCGCACCCTGGATATCGATGAGGTGCAGCGCCGGATGCCGCTGCAGGGCATCACCCCCAAGGCGGTGATCGAGGGGCCGCCGCGCCGCGACTGCCCGATCCTGCTGCGCCAGACCAGCTTCAAGGCCCTGGACGAAGCCGTGGCCTTTACCGACCAGGAGCAAGGCCAGGGCAGCCACAGCGCGCGCTTCGGCGAGATCGAACAGCGCGGGGCGGCCCTCACACCCAAGGGCCGGGCGCTCTACGACCGCCTGCTGAACGCTGCCCGCGATGCCCTGGGCGACTTCCCCAACGAGGCCAATGCGGCCCGCTACAACCAACTGATGCAGGCGCATTTCGCCGAGTTCCCCGACAACCACGCCGCCATGCGCCAACAGGGCCTGGCCTACTTCCGCTACTTCGTCAGCGAGGCCGGGCTGGCGGCGCGCGGCCAGGCACAGCGCCCCACCCGCCTGGAAGACCTGCTGAGCGCCGGGCACCTGGTCTGCGAGCCCCTGGTCTACGAGGATTTCCTGCCGGTCAGCGCCGCCGGGATCTTCCAGTCCAACCTGGGGGACGACAGCCAGAGCCACTATGCCGGACACTCCAACCGCCAGGCCTTTGAAAGCGCCCTGGGCCGCCGCACCCTTGACGAGTTGCAACTCTACGCCAGCACCGAGCAACGCTCCCTGGAAGACTGCGCGCAACGCCTGGGCCTGCCCGCGCTCTGACGCCGCAACGGCAGTGGCCATGGCTCACTGCCGGCAGACAGATTCATCCCATGGCCAGGGAGCGGGCCCCCAGGCTATTCTGCGCTCCTTTGCGCCGCCCGCGCGGCGCGCAACCACCAGGGATGGACAGGGCACATGAAACTCGCAATCGGCCTGCTGCTGTGCGCCACACTGGCCACCGCCCCCGGCGCCCGGGCCACGGAAACCGTCAACGACATCACCCAGCTCAACCCCATTGTGGTGGACCAAGTGGCCCACCCCACTCGCCTGGAGCAGATCGTCCAGCTGGTGGCCGGCCATCCCGGGCCTATCGCCATCGGTGGCGGGCGCTACAGCATGGGCGGCCAGACCGCTACCGAACAGGCGCTGCAGATCGATATGCGCAGCTTCAACCAGGTGCTGGCCTTTTCCCCGGAGCGCAAGGAAATCACCCTGCAGCCCGGCATCACCTGGCGCGCGGTGCAAGAGTTCATCGACCCCCACGGGCTGTCGGTGAGCATCATGCAGAGCTACGCCAACTTCACCGTCGGCGGCGCCTTGAGCGTCAACGCCCATGGCCGCTACGTGGGTTACGGGCCACTGGTGAGTTCGGTGAAATCGATCAAGCTGGTGCTGGCCGACGGCCAAGTGGTCGAGGCCAGCCCGCAGCACAACGCCGAGCTGTTCTACGGCGCCATCGGCGGCTACGGCGGCTTGGGGGTGATAGTCGAAGCCACCCTGGCCCTGAGCGACAACGTGCGCCTGCTGCGCAGCGTCGAGGAAATGCCTGTCGAGCGCTACCGCGACTACTTCAACAGCCAGATCAAGGACCACCCCGGGGTGATCCTGCACAACGCCGTGCTCTACCCCGACCAGTACCAGACCCTGCGCGCCGTGTCCTACAGCCAGACCGAGCTGCCGGTCACCCTGCAGGAACGCCTGACACCCCTGGACCGCAACTACTGGAAAGAACAGAAGGCCATGAAAGTGGTGAGCCAGTGGCCCATGGGCAAGACCATCCGCCAGGACCTGATCGACCCGCTGGTGCTGAAAAAGCCCCAGGTGCTGTGGCGCAACCGCGAGGCCAGCCTCGATGTACGGGAGCTGGAGCCCGAGTCCCGGAGCAAGCGCACCTATGTGCTGCAGGAGTACTTCGTACCGCCACAGCAGCTGGAAAGCTTCGTCAAGGAAATGGGTAGCACGCTGCGGGCACACAAGGTCAATGTGATCAACCTGTCGATCCGCCACGCCAAGGCCGACCCGGGCACCCTGCTGGCCTGGGCCAAGACCGAGGTGTTCGCCCTGGTGCTGTACTACCAGCAAAGTACCGCGCCGGCCGAACGGCAGGAGGTGCGAACCTGGACCCGAGCCCTGGTGGACAGCGCCATCCACCACGGTGGCAGCTATTACCTGCCCTATCAGATCCACGCCACGCCCCAGCAGTTTCGCGCGGCCTATCCCCGGGCCGGGGAATTCTTCGCCCTCAAGGCCCGGGTCGACCCGCAGAACAAGTTTCGCAACAAGCTCTGGGACGCCTATGGCCCCGCGGCCCCCGGCGGCTAGCGCGCGGCGGCCTTGCTGGCGGCCAGCACCTTGCGCTGCTGCAGGTAAATCACCCCGTCGCCATCAAACGCCAGCACGTCGTCCGGGGTCAGGGCGGCGTCGCTCGGGTGGTGAACCCAGCCTTCACCCCACAGATCGCCGCTCTGATAGCGGACCTGCACAAAGTAATAGGGCGCCTCGGCGCGGGTGATCTCGACAAAATGCCCGCCGTCCGCAGCGCCTTGCCAGCGCGCCTCTGGATGCCCGGGAAGCACGGGCGGCGCGCTCGGGGAGAAGTCCATCAGCAGCAGGGCGCCAATCAGCAGCAGCAGGCTCAACCCGCCCATGATCGTCAGAAAGCGTTGCAACAGGATCAATCCAGGATCTCCATCAGCGTCCGTGACCCGGGGCAGCAAGCCCGGGCAGGCGGGCATTCTGTTGAAGGCCGGCCAACAGCGCAATAAAAACCACTGGCGACTTGCCAGCCGCCGGCACAAGCGCCAGGCTTGCCCGCCCCTGCCACCGTGCCAAGGAAGCCCCCCATGCGCATGACCCTGAGCGCCCTGCCCCTGGAACCCGCCGACTCATCCTGGGTAGCGTTCAGCTGCGCCTTCGGCAGCGGTCGCGGCCGGTGGCGCGGCTCGCCGACGCCGCTGGGCCAAGAGCAAGAGGTGGAGATCAGTGTCGACGATCAACTGCACTGGAACCGCGACCTCCGGCCCAGCAGCGCCAACACCCCGAGCCTGCAGTGGGAGCAGGACCAGCTGCGGATCTGCGGGCAATTGCTGCAGGTGGACGAAGATGGGGTCGCGGCCCTGGCCCTGGGCCCGTCGATCATTCTGCTGGCGCTGCAAGGCCGGCCCGAGCAGCTGCCGCTGTTCGTCGAGCTGTGCACCCGGCAGGTGCAGCTGTACCCGGTCGAGGTCTGAGGGGGCTTTGACTGAGGGGGGTTGCAACAGGCTGAAGCGGCGTGTGGCGCGGGATACGCCAGGTGGATCGACGGCTGCGACCCTTGAGGGGGTGTTCGCCCAGTGCTCTGGCCTTGGCAATCCTTGCACCGGTAAAGAGCCCTTGCACCGGGCGAACGAGAGGCATTCTAGTGCAACTGCAAAGGAAAATCCGTCGGCAGAATCTGAATAAAACTGTCCGCCCTGAACAACGGGGCTTTAGCGCTGAATCCATTCAGGCACATCACTCGATTCAATAGCCGGTCATCTCCAGATAACCGCTGCCGCCATGGCTGCCCTCGACCTGCACCGGCCCCTCCCAATAAGGAATGCTCAGCTTCATCCAGGCCTGGGCATTCAGCGCCCGGGTGTGAATATCCAGGCCCTTGTCGGGGATCTTCACACCCCAGGTGGTGGGCAGGCGCCGGCCCTCGACTTCGGAGTAGTCCTGCGCCGTCAGCTGGACCTGCCCCGGGCCCAGGTGCTGGGTACTGCCGTCGGCATTGATCCAGGTGCCGCTGATATAGGGCGCCCCGGCGCGTTCGCGAACCCGGAACAGCATCAGCCGCTCGCCGCTGTCCAGGTGCAGGGAAAACCAGTCCCAGCCACTCTGATCGGCGGCCAGGGGCTGGCTGCTCCATTCCCGATCAAGCCAGGCCGGGCCACTGACCTGATAGCGCTGGCCATCGATCTGCAACTCCCCGCTGGCC
Organism: Pseudomonas sp. NFXW11; assembly: GCF_049887815.1. NCBI lineage: Bacteria > Pseudomonadati > Pseudomonadota > Gammaproteobacteria > Pseudomonadales > Pseudomonadaceae > Pseudomonas > Pseudomonas sp. NFXW11. The sequence goes on from NZ_JAGEKI010000017.1 coordinate 23,726, forward strand.
TGGAAAAACGGCTGGCTGTAGTAGTAGGAAGCCTGCCCCTGCTCGGACTTGCGGCTGTAGCCACCCTCGCCCTGCAGCACCAGCGGCCGCTGGCTGGTCAGTTGCAGGCGGTAGGCGAAACCCGGCCCGCTGGCCTGCACCTGCATCCGCGCCAGGGGGTCGCCAGCGCTGTCCTGGCTGCGCAGCTGCCAGTCATCGATCCAGGCCTGGAACGGCTGGCCGGTCACCCCGGCCTGGCCCACCCCGCCCCGGGCATAACGCTCGGCGGCGTGATGACTCTGGGCCGAAGTGGCCGCCGCATGGCCCAGCCACACCAGCGGCGCGCCCCAGCCCGGTTGCTCGGGCGCGGCCCGCAGGGCACTGCGAAACAGCGTCCACTGCACGCCGAAATGCCGGCCCTGGGCGTCGCTCAAATCGGCGGTGAGGTACCACCACTCGATGCGAAACCCATCATGGGCGGCGTGATCGGCGGGAAAGCTGAACACCCGCCCCGGCGTCACCTGGGTGAAAGCCGCCGCCTCGCTGCCCAGCCCGGCAAAGCCCTGGGGCGGCTCGGCGTCCTGTTCGCACCCGGCCATCAGGGCCAGAAGCAGCAACGCCAGGGCGCGGCGCAAGGCATCAGTCTTCATGGGCAAAGGTCCTCAACAGATCCGCCGGTTGCGCGCGGTACAAACGCAATAGCGGCCAGGCCGACGCCAGCAGGGTCGCCAGCATGGCCAGGCCCAGCAGTTGCAGAAGCTGCCCGGGAAACACCTGCAACGGCAGGCGCCAGCCGAAGGCCTGGACATTGATCACGCTGTCCAGGCACCAGGCCAGCAGGATGCCCAAGGGCAGCGCCAGTACCAGGGTCAGCAAGGCCAGCAGCCAGGTCTGGCCGAGGTTCAGCAGCATCAGCTGGCGCCGTCCCACCCCCAGGGCCCAGAGCGGCGCCAACTGGCCCAGGCGGCTCTGGCTCTGGGTCAGCAGGCTGATGAACAGCGCCACCCCGGACACCCCCAAGGTCAGGCTGTTGAGGGCCGCGGTGGCGGCGAAGGTGCGTTCGAACACCTGCTGCGACCAGCCCTTGAGCCGAGCCTGATCGATGATCCGGCTGTCATCCAGGGCAAAGCGCTGTTGCAGCGCGGCAATCATCCCGGGCATCGCCCCCGGCGCCAGGCTCAGGTTGAAACGGTTCGGTGCCAATTGCGGCCAGTGCTCCAGCAAATGCCCGGCATTCACCAGCAAGTGGCCCTTGGGATTGCCGTAGTCGGCATAGATCGCCACCACCCGGGGCGCCCACTGGCCTGTGGGCAGCGGCAGGCTCAGGCGGTCGCCGGGGCGCACCTTGAGGCGTCGGGCCAGCTGTTCGCTGAGCATCAGGGTGTCCTGGCGCGCCAGTTGCGCCCAGGGCTCGGCGCCGTCGCTTTCCAGCAAGGGCCAGTGCTGGCGATAGCTGGGATGGTCGATCACCCCGAACAGATCCGCCGGCCAGCCCTGCACCTGCAACGCCACCTGCCAGCTGGGCAGCACCGCCCGGACCTGCGCCTGTTGCGGCAGCCAGTCGAGCAGCTGTCGGGCCTGCTCCGAGCTCTGCGGGTTGACATACAACTCGGCGCTCAGGCGCTGCTCCAGCCAGTCGTTGAAGGTCTGGCGAAAACCCGCGGTCATGCTGCCGGCGCCAATGTTTGCCGCCAGCGCCAGCAGCAGCGCCATCAAGGCCAGGCTCAGGGCCGGCAATTGCTGGCGGCAGTCGGCCAGGAACCACTGCCCCAGCACGCCACGGCGGCGCCCCAGCAAGGCCCCGAGCACGGCATTGAGCAGCACCGGCAGGCCCAGGGCCGCCCCTAGCAGCAAGGCGGCCATCAGCGCAAAGCCGCTGGCCAAACTGTCGCCCCACTGCCAGGCGGCCAAGGCCAGCAGCAGCGCCAACCCGGCCACCAGGCCTTGACGACGCAGCCAGCGGGCATGGGCCTGGTGCCAGGCCTGGGGGTTGGCCAGGGCCAGCAGCGGCAGGCGTGCGGCGCGCAACAGGCTGGCGGCACCGGCCAGCAAGGCCCCCAGCAGGCTCAGGCCGACTCCGCTGAGCCACCACCCGGGGCTCAGGCTCAATTGCCCTGGCACCTCGGCACCGTACAAGCCGCGCAGGCTGGCGGCGACATCCGGCAGCAGCAACCCGGCCAGCAGGTAGCCGCTGACCACCCCGGCCACCCCACCCAGCAACGCCAGGGCGCCCAGTTCCAGGGTCAGGCTGAAGATCAGCAGCCGCGCGCTGACCCCGCAGGCGCGCAAGGTGCGCAGCAGGCCGCGACGCTGTTCCAGGGCCAGGCCGATGGCGGCATGCACGATAAACAGCCCGACCACGAAGGACAGCAGACCCAGGGCGTCCAGGTTCAGGTGAAAGCTTTCGGTCAGGCGCGCCAGGTTGTTTGCCGATTCCCCCGGATGCAGCACCAGTTGCCCCGCCAGTGCCTCCGGCAAGGGCGGCGGGGCGGCGGCAAAGTCCCTGGGCAGCAGCAGGCGGCTCAACTGCCCGGGCTGGTCGAGCACCTGCTGGGCAAAGCCGATGTCCATCAGCAACAGCCCCGGCGCCATGTCCGCCTGCACCTGCAATGGCGGCAGCAGCGCGCCATTGCTGGCCAAAGGTTGCTGGCCCTCACGGTAGCCGAGGCTGGCCAGGGTCTGCGGAGCGATCCAGGTACGCCCCGGCGGGCTGAAGAACTCCACGACCTGCTGCATAGCCAGGGCCTTGCCGGCCACCGCAGCGCCTTTGGGCAGGGACAGGGGCTCGATGCCCATCAGTTGCAGGCGTATATCGTCATGCCCCTGCAACTGCACCCGCCCCTGCAGCACCGGTGACACCGGCCAGCCGGCGCGGCGCAGGTCAACGAACCATTGCTGGGAAAAGCCCGCGCCATTGGCCGTGGCCAAACTGGCCTGGGGCTCGCCGCCAATCAGCTGGCTGGCCCGGGCATAGCTGTCCCGGGCCTGACTGTTGAGGGCCAGCACCCCGGTGAGCAAACTGGTGGCCAGCCACAGCCCGGTGAGCACACTGAAGAACTGCACCGGGTGCTGGCGCCAATGGCTCAACAATGCCTGCAAGGTGCCGCGCAGAACCCTCATCTCAGGCCCCGCCCGCTTCGGCCAGACGCCCCCGTTGCAGCACCACGCGCTGTTGCAGGCGGCTGGCCACGCGCTGGCTGTGGGTGACCATCAGCAAGCTGGTGGGGCTGTCGGCCAGCAGCTCCAGCAGCAGGTCCAGCACCTCGTCGCTGGTGGCCTCGTCGAGGCTGCCGGTGGGTTCATCCGCCAGCAACAGCCCAGGCCTTGCGGCCAGGGCCCGGCCCAGGGCGACCCGCTGCTGCTGGCCGCCGGACAACTGCTCCGGGTAGCGCCGCAGCACCTGCCCCAGACCCAGGCGCTCCACCAACTGCGCCTGCCAGCGCGGATCGAAGCGCCCGGCCAAGCGCGCCTGGAACCCCAGGTTGTCTTCCACCCGCAAGCTGCCAATCAGGTTGAACTGCTGGAACACCAGGCCCACCTCGGTACGCCGCCAGTTGGCCAGCTGCGCTTCGCTCATCTGCTGCAACTGCCGCTCGCCGATGCGGATAGTGCCGGCATCAACCCGATCCAGCCCGGCCACCAGGTGCAGCAAGGTGCTCTTGCCACTGCCGGATTCGCCCATCAGCGCCAGGCTGCTGCCCTGCTCCAGGTGCAAATCGACACCCTGCAGCACCGCCAGCGGCCCCTGGGGCGTGGCGTAGCTCTTGAACACTCCTTGTACCTGCAGCATGGCGTGGCTCGTCCGACCGAAGAGGGCTCAAGGATAACCCGTGTCGCCCATGGCCGCGCTGCCCCTATCGGCCCGGCGCCGCGAACTATAGTATTGCCCCCCTTTTCCCTCATCGCAGGACGCACAGATGAATTTCACCCAGGCTCAGTTGACCTACCGGCTGGCTATCGCCGCAGGCTCACTGCTGTTCAGCGGCGCCCTGATCTCGACTTTTTTCTCCACCCTGAAAATGCTCCATTGGCGCCTGGACAGCTACACCGCCATGGCCTCGGTGATCAACCGGCCGATCGATGCCTTTATCTCCACGGTCAACGCCAACACCCAGCCGCTGAACTGGTTCTGGGACAACAGCCCGACCCCGAGCTTTCTCGACCTGAGCTACTCGTCCCACTGGAAATTCCTGCTGATCTACCTGCTGATCTTCGTCGGCGCCGCGCTGTTCGCCTGGGGCCGCAGCCTGATGCGCCTGGTGGAGCAGGTCGAGCCGCAGATCCAGGCCCGGCTCAATGCCCCGGTGGAGGAAGGGGTTGCGGCCATGACCCTGCAGCAACTGGAAGAGTCGACCCCGGTGGGCCCCCTGCCCTCGATCCGTACCCAGGCCCGCCTGCTTAGCCTATGGCCCCTGAGCATCGCCGCGGTGTATCTGGTTCTACTGTGGATGCTGCACATCATCTGAGCCCGATGCAGGCTGATCGAGCAGCCCATCGGCCACCGGGTACTTGACCACCACCCGGTTGCGGTACAGGCATTCGCGCTGCAGCAACTCGGGGGTCTGGCCCTTGCTGCTGATATCGCGCCAGATCTGGTTCTCGCGGTACACCCGGCCCCCCTCGCGAACGAACCTGTGGGCCTGCTGGTAGACGTGATAGCGATGCTGGCGCGGCTGCTCGCAGAGCAGCTCGCCCTCCAGCTGCTGCGCGCCGACCTGCAGCTTGAGCTGCAAGGTCTGCGGCCCGGGGTTGTAGAGCACCAGGTCGATGTAGTTGTAGAAAATCGCCGCACCGGAACCGAAGGGCAGCACCCGGCCCTCGTCGGGGAACGGGTCGAAGCTGTGGTTGGCCCGTTCCACCACTTGCAGCGGCGAGTGGATCGCCATCCAGTGGATCAGGTTGCTCAGTTGGCAGATGCCGCCGCCAATGCCGCTGCGGGCCTCGCCGAACGACAGCTCCATGCCCTCGACAAAACCCCGCGCGCGAGTGGGCCGGCCCACCAGCTTGCAGAAGGAAAAATACTCCCCGGAGGCAATGCGCACGCCATCGATGCAGGCCACCGCCAGCCTGAGGTTGATCACCTTGTTGTGCTGCAGCGCCAGGTCGGAGTCGCCCAGGGTGCGGATCAGTTTCGAGGTGTGCTTGATCAGCCGATGGGGCAAGCGCGGGCTGCCGGCTTCGGGGCGCGCATAACGGCGCGTGGAAAAACGCCAGGCCAGGTGGCGCGCCAGGCGTTTCTGGCGCACCCGCAGCCAGTACAGCAGCGGGTGATACGACGACAGGGGTTTCATCGGGGCCGGCTTCGTCCTTGAAAAAATGCCGGCATCTTAGCCACAACGCCAGGGCCGCACTAGCCCAGCAACTGGCTGAGCACCGCCCGCAGCTTGCCCGGTTTCAGCGGTTTGTTGAGCAGTGGTGCCCCCAGTTGCTGCAAGGCACGGCGGCACTGGTCGCTGCGGTCGGCGGTGATGATCACCGCCGGCACTGGCAGTTGGAAATGCTCCCGCAGTTGCTTGACCACCTGGCAGCCGGTGACCCCGTGATCCAGGTGGAAGTCCGCCAGGATCAGCTCCGGCGCCCGACCCTGGAGCACCTCCAGGGCCGCCGCCTGGTCGGTGGCGGTGAGCACCTCGCAGCCCCACTGGCCCAGCAGCGCGGCCATGCTTTGCAAAATACTCAGCTCGTTATCCAGCACCAGCAGGCGCCGCCCCGGCAGCGGGTTGCCGGTGCTCGGCTGCGGCGCCTGCTGGCTCAGGGGCAAGGGCACCCGGGCCGCCAGGGGCACCTCGATGCTGAAGCGCGAACCGTGCCCGGGTCGCGATGCCACCTGCACCCGATAACCGAGGATCTTGGCGATGCGCTCGACAATCGCCAACCCTAGGCCCACGCCTTTGCGGTCGGCGGCACGCCCTACATCCAGCTGGTTGAATTCCAGGAAGATCGACTGCAAGCGGTCAGCGGCGATACCCCGCCCGCTGTCCCAGACCTCCAGCCGCAGCTGGTCACCGCGGCGCCGTGCGGCCAGCAGGATGCTGCCGCGTTCGGTGTAGCGACAGGCGTTGCTGAGGAAATTGCGCAGAATGCGGGTCATCAGCCGCAGGTCGGTGAACAGGGCAAAATCGCCGAAGCGCACCCGCAACCCCAGCCCCGCAGCCTCGGCCACCGACTGGAACTCGGACACCAGCGGCGCAAGCATTTCATCCAGGCGGTACACCGCCAGGTCCGGCTTGACCGCTGCCTGGTCCAACTTGGAGATATCCAGCAGATCGGTGAGCAGGTCCTCGGCGCCTTCCAGGGCCTGATGGGTGCGCTCCACCAGCAATTGCTCGGGGGCCGGCAGGCGCCGTTCGCGCAGGGTGGAAATCAGCAGCCGTGCGGCATTCAAGGGTTGCAGCAGGTCGTGGCTGGCGGCGGCCAGGTATTTGTCCTTGCTGCGGTTGGCGGCCTCGGCGGCGTCCCGGGCTTCGCGCAGGTCGCGCTCGATGCGCTCGCGGCGAGCGATCTGCTGCTGCAGGTTGCGGTTGGCCTCCAGCAGCTCGTCGGTGCGCGCTGCCACCCGCTGCTCCAGCTGGTCGTTGAGCTGCTCCAGGCGCTGCTGGGCCAGCTTGCGTTCGGTGATATCGGCCACGAAGCCTTCCACCAGCCCATCCTGGTCAGGCTTGAGCAGCAGGTTCATCAGCACATCGATGCTGCTGCCATCCTTGCGGCGCAATTGGGTTTCATAACCCAGCAGGCTGCGCTGGCTCTGCAACTGCTCGCCGATGGCCGCCAGCTCCACAGCGCCGCCAACGAACAGGTTGCCCGCCAGGTCGGCCAGGGAAAACAGCACTTCCTGCGGGTCCTGGTAACCCAGCATGCGCGCCAGGGCCGGGTTGGCCGCGCGCATGCCGGCCTGCAGGCTGGCCTGGAAGATGCCGTGCACCGCGTGTTCGAACAGCCACTTGTAGCGGTTGCGCTCGGTTTCCAGGTCTTCCAGGCGCGCCGCCAGTTCCGGGTAATGGCTCTTGCGCGCCGAGTGATTGCCCAGGCCCAGGAGCCCGGCCAGGGCCCGTTGCTGCTCGTCAGAGGGCTTCGCCATACACCACCTCGACATCCCGCTGGCTGGATTCGCGAGGGTTGGTGAGGATGCACGGATCGTCCATCGCATGCTGCGAGAGGAAGGGAATATCGCTGCTGCTGACCCCATGCAAACCCAGGGTCTCGTGGAAGCCGATGGCGTGCTTGAGGGCGATCAGGTGCTCCACCAGGCGCCCGCAGATCTGCCGCTGGTTGAGCCCGCGGCAGTCGATGCCGAAGGTCTCGGCAATCACCTTGAAACGCTCCGGCGCCGAGCTGTAGTTGAAGGCCACCACATGCTCCACCAGCACCGCGTTGCACAAGCCGTGGGGCAGGTCGAGAAAGCCCCCCAGGCTGTGGGACATGGCATGCACCGCACCGAGAATCGCATTGGAGAACGCCAGCCCGGCCTGCATGCTGCCGAGCATGATCTTCTCCCGCAGGGCGATGTCCCCGGGGTTGGCGATCATCTGCACCAGGTTGCCGTTGATCAGGCGCATGGCCTCCAGGGCGTGGGGGTCGGTGAGCGGCCCGTGGCCGGTGGAAACGAAAGCCTCGATGGCGTGCACCAGGGCGTCGATGCCGGTGCAGGCGGACAGGAACGGGTCCATGCCCTGGGTGGTTTCCGGGTCGATCAGCGACACGTCCGGCACCACCGCCTTGCTGACGATGGAGAACTTCATCCGTTCCTGCTGGTTGGAGATGATCACGAACTGCGAGACATCCGCCGAGGTGCCGGCGGTGGTGGGAATCATGATCAATGGCGGGCTGGGCATGCTGATCATGTCCACCCCTTCGAACTCCAGGATGCTGCGCCCGTGAGCCACCACGATGCCGATGCCCTTGCCGCAATCCATGGGGCTGCCGCCACCGATGGCGACTATCACGTCGCAGGCGTTTTCCCGATAGACCTCGGCGCCCAGCATCACCTCCTCCACCCGCGGGTTCGGCGACACCGCGCTGTACAGGCAGTACTCCACACCCTGGGCCAGCAGGCTGGCCTCGACATCGGCGACCCAACCGGCGGCGATCACCCCAGGGTCGCTGACCAGCAGCACCTTGCGTGCACCAAAGGTCTTCGCATAGTTGCCGACGTTATGCCGGCAACCGGCACCAAAGATGATTTCCGGGGACACGAACTTGCGCAGCAGACTGAGATTCTGGCTCATGGGGGCAGCCTGTTTTCTTATTGTTCTGGAACAAGAACGCCAGCCTAAAGCATCCCGCCATGAATGCAATCCGACCATCGGCGGGCGCCGATCTCGCGGCCTGTTGCACCTGTAGGAGCTGGCTTGCCAGCGAAGGCGATCTCGCGGGCCTCTTCGCTGGCAAGCCAGCTCCTACGATCGAGATCGAGATTGGGGTCGAGATCAGAGGTGAATATCCATGCCATCGAACGCCACTTCGATGCCGCGCCGGGTCAGTTCGGCACGCTCGGCGGAGTCTTCGTCGAGGATCGGGTTGGTGTTGTTGATATGGATCAGCACCTTGCGCGCCCGGGGAAAACGCTCCAGCACCTCGAGCATACCGCCAGGACCGCTTTGCGCCAGGTGGCCCATCTCGCTGCCCAGCTTGTCGCCCACGCCACAGGCTTGCAGCTCGTCGTCACGCCACAGGGTGCCGTCCAGCAGCAGGCAATCGGCGAGGGCCATCCACGCCAGCAAGGCCTCGTCCACCTGCCCCAGCCCCGGTGCGTAGAACAACCGCCCGCCTGTGCGCCGGTCCTCGATAAACAGGCCGATATTGTCCCCCGGGTGCGGGTTGCCACGGTGGGGCGAATACGGCGGCGCGCTGCTGCGCAAGGCAATCGCTCGCAGGGCGATATCCGGGCAGGCCGGCAGGCTGAATGCCCGGCCATCGAGGTGGATCGGCTGCCACTGCAGGCCGCCATTCCAGTGGCTGAGCATGTTGAACAAGGGGAAGCCGCTGCTCAAGTCCTGGTGGACCATTTCGCTGCACCAGACCTGATGCGGGCACCCCTCGCGCAGGCTCAGCAGGCCAGTGCAATGGTCGATCTGGCTGTCCAGCAGAATCACCCCGGCCAGGGCCGTGTCCCGTAGCTGCCGTGCCGGTTGCAGCACGGGGAAGGATTCCAGTTGCGCGCGAATGTCCGGCGAGGCATTGCACAGGATCCAGTCGCCGCCCTGGTCGCTCAGGGCGATGGACGACTGGCTGCGGCGCCGGGCCCGCAGGCTGCCGTTGCGCACCCCGGCGCAGTTACGGCAGTTGCAGTTCCACTGAGGGAAACCGCCCCCGGCGGCGGAACCGAGAATACGGATATGCATGCACTGCTCCCCGAAGGCACAAAGCTCCGGCCAGTATCAGCCACCGACCGGAGCGAGACGGATCAACGATTGGCGAAGTACATGGTCACTTCAAAACCAATGCGCAGATCGGTGTACGCGGGTTTATGCCACATGGGGTCACTCCTCTTCTTCTGCCGGGCGATTCCGGTAGGGGCATTAAGGCACGGGGGGCGACGGGGCCGAATGCTACTTTGGAACGAATTAGCGGGGGAGAAAGGAGGAGCAACGGAGGAGCAGCGGCAAGCTTCAAGCTATAAGCGACAAGGAGCAGCAAGAGAGCAGCTGCAAGCTTCAAGCTGTAAGCAGCAAGAACCAGCAGGAGCAAAAGCAAACAAAAGGAGAGCAGCGGCAAGCTTGAAGCTTGTGGCTTGAAGCTTGCCGCTGCTGTTCTCTCCCTTAGAAGAAGCCCAGGGGGTTGATGTCGTAGCTCACCAGCAGGTTCTTGGTCTGCTGGTAGTGGTCGAGCATCATCTTGTGGGTTTCACGGCCGACGCCGGATTTCTTGTAGCCACCGAACGCGGCGTGGGCCGGGTACAGGTGGTAGCAGTTGGTCCACACGCGCCCGGCCTTGATCGCCCGACCCATGCGGTAGGCGCGGTTGATGTCGCGGGTCCAGAGCCCGGCGCCCAGGCCGAACTCACTGTCGTTGGCAATCGCCAGGGCCTCGGCTTCGTCCTTGAAGGTGGTTACGCCCACCACCGGGCCGAAGATCTCTTCCTGGAACACGCGCATCTTGTTGTGGCCCTTGAGCAGGGTCGGCTGGATGTAGTAACCGCTGGCCAGATCGCCCTCCAGGCGCTCGGCAGCACCGCCGGTGAGCAGTTCGGCGCCCTCCTCCCGGGCGATCTGCAGGTAGGAGAGTATCTTCTCGTACTGCTGCTGGGAGGCCTGGGCGCCGACCATGGTCTCGGTGTCCAGGGGGTTGCCGCGCTTGATCTTGACGATCTTCTTCATCACCTCGGCCATGAAGGGTTCGTAGATCGATTCCTGCACCAGGGCCCGAGATGGGCAGGTGCAGACTTCACCCTGGTTGAAGAACGCCAGTACCAGGCCTTCGGCGGCCTTTTCGATGAACTGCGGCTCGGCCTGCATGATGTCTTCGAAGAAGATGTTCGGCGACTTGCCGCCCAGCTCCACGGTGGACGGAATGATGTTCTCGGCGGCGCATTTCATGATGTGCGAGCCCACCGGAGTGGAGCCGGTGAAGGCGATCTTGGCGATGCGCTTGCTGGTGGCCAGGGCCTCGCCGGCCTCGCGGCCAAAGCCCTGGACGATGTTCAGCACCCCGGCCGGCAGCAGGTCGGCGATCAGCTCGGCGAACACCATGATCGACAGCGGCGTCTGCTCGGCGGGCTTGAGCACCACGCAGTTGCCGGCGGCCAGGGCCGGGGCCAGCTTCCAGGCGGCCATCAGCAGCGGGAAGTTCCAGGGGATGATCTGCCCCACCACCCCCAGCGGCTCGTGGAAATGGTAGGCGGTGGTGTGTTCGTTGATCTCGGCGGCGCCGCCTTCCTGGGCGCGGATGCAGCCGGCGAAATAGCGGAAGTGGTCGGCGGCCAGGGGCACGTCGGCGTTGAGGGTTTCGCGCACCGCCTTGCCGTTGTCCCAGGTCTCGCTGATGGCGAGCACTTCCAGATTCTGCTCGATGCGCTCGGCAATCTTCAGCAGTACCCGCGAACGCTCCTGGGCTGAAGTCTTGCCCCAGGCCTCGGCCGCGGCATGGGCGGCATCCAGGGCCAGGTCGATATCCGCGGCGCTGGAACGGGGGAATTCGGCGATCACTTCACCGTTCACCGGCGAGCTGTTGCTGAAGTACTGGCCATCCACCGGTGGCACGAACTGCCCACCAATGAAATTGCCGTAGCGTGGCTTGAAGGAGACAACGGCGCCTGGGGTTCCGGGTTGTGCGTAGATCATGCTGAGCCTCTGCTGGTCGAGGCCTGTCCGACGACAGGCGATAAACCGATGGTAGAGAGCCCCGCCTGCCGGACGAATGCATCGAAGGCAGGAAGGGGCTCGTCATTTGGTCGTAGAAGCGGACTCAAGCTGCAAGCTGCAAGCCTCAAGTCTGCCCGACGCTTCTTCTTGCAGCTTGCCGCTAACAGCTTGCCGCTGCTTTTAAGCCTTTGGCAGCTTGAAGGTCCAGAGCATGCCGCCCTGGTTGAAGTCCTTGACCCGCTTGGCCACTTCGCCGCCCCACAGCGGCACCGCGCCGCCCCAGCCGGAAACCACCGACACGTATTGCTCGCCGTCCATCTCCCAGGTCACAGGGGAGCCCAGTACCCCGGAGCCGGTCTGGAATTCCCAGACCTTGTCGCCGGTCTTGGCGTTGAAGGCCTGGAGGAAGCCTTCCGGCGTACCGGTGAACACCAGGTTGCCCTTGGTGGTCAGCACCCCGCCCCACAGCGGCGCGAAGTTCTTGTGGCGCCAGACTTCCTTGCCGCTGACGGGGTCGATGGCCCGCAGTACGCCGATGTAGTCCTCGTTGAGCGGCTTGATGGTGAAACCGGCGCCGAGGAAAGCCGCGCCCTTCTTGTAGGCGATGCCTTCGTTCCAGATGTCCATGCCCCATTCATTGGACGGCACGTAGAACAGGCCGGTGTCGCGGTTGTAGGCCATGGGCATCCAGTTCTTGGCGCCGAGGAAGGCCGGGGCGACGAACACCGAGCTGCCCTTGCTCTCGCTGCCCGGCGCGCCCGGACGGCTGGCCTCGTTGTAGAGCGGCCGGCCGTTCTTGTCCAGGCCGGTGGCCCAGGTGATCTTGTCGACAAAGGGGAAGCCGCGGATGAACTTGCCGTTGGTGCGATCCAGCACATAGAAGAAGCCGTTGCGGTCGGCGGTGGCGGCGGCCTTGATTTCCTTGCCGCCCTCCTTGTAGTTGAAGGACACCAGCTCGTTGACGCCGTCGAAGTCCCAGCCGTCGTGGGGGGTGCTCTGGAAGTGCCACTTGATGCTGCCGTCGTCCGGGTTCAGGGCCAGGCGCGACGAGGAATACAGGTTGTCGCCGGGGCGCAGGTGGGAGTTCCATGGCGCCGGGTTGCCGGTGCCGAACAGCAACAGGTTGGTTTCCGGGTCGTAGTAGCCGCCAAGCCAGGGCGCTGCGCCGCCGGTCTTCCACAGATCGCCGGGCCAGGTCTTGCCCGCCTCGCCGCCGGAAATGCCGTTCTCGATCGCCTTGCCGTCCTTGTAGACGTAGCCCATGTGGCCTTCCACGGTGGGCCGCACCCACAGCAGCTCGCCGTTCTTCGGGTCATAGGCCTGGATCTTGCCGACCACCCCGAACTCGCCGCCGGCGACCCCGGTGATCAGCTTGCCGTTGACCACCAGCGGCGCCGCACTGATGGAATAGCCTTCCTTGTGGTCGGCGACCTTCTTGCTCCACACCACCTTGCCGGTGTCCTTGTTCAGGGCCACCAGCTTGGCGTCCAGGGTGCCGAAGAACACCAGGTCGCCGTACAGCGCCACCCCGCGGTTGATCACGTCGCAGCAGGGGCGGATGTCATCGGGCAGGCGTGCGTCGTACTGCCAGAGCTTCTTGCCGGTGCGGGCGTCCACCGCGAACACCCGCGAGTAGGAGCCGGTGAGGTACATCACCCCGTCCTTGATCAGCGGCTGGGCCTGCTGGCCGCGCTGCTTCTCGCCACCAAAGGAAAAGGCCCAGACCGGCCGCAGCTCCTTGACGTTATCGACATTCAGCCTGTCCAGCGGGCTGTAGCGCTGGCCCTGCACCCCCAGGCCGTTGGTGACGATCTGCTGCGGGTTCTGCGGGTCCTGGAGAATTTCCTGGTCGGTGACGGCGGCCTGGGCTGCACCGGACAGCAGCATGGCGCTGAGCACCAGGCTCACGGCGAACAAGGGACGACGTGGGGGTTGGGTCATGACGGCTACCTCTGCGGTTATTGTTGTACCCGGGAAAATTTCCCGGTCTGGCGGGAATTCTTGGTCCCGGCCCGCTTGCCAACAATTGCCCGCAGTGCGGAGTTTTCTAGTTCCTTCGTAGAAGAAGAGCAGTGGTAAGCGGCAAGCCTTGAGCTGCAAGAGAAGCGCTGCACAGCTTGCCGCTGCCTCCCTGTGGCGAGGGAGCTTGCTCCCGCTGGGTGGCGCAGCCGCCCCAATGGCGGCCACCCGGTTCCCGCCCGAAGATCGCGGACTCAGGTTTTGCGACCGCTGCGCGGTCGAGCGGGAGCAAGCTCCCTCGCCACCCTACTGACTCACCACCACTTGCCACTTGCAGCTTGACGCTTGCAGCTGCTTCTCTGCTGCTTCTAGTCGATGCGTTGCAGTTGCTGGCGCTCGTAGCGCGGATAGAGGTGGCTGACGCTGCGGATCAGTTCGTAACGGGTCAGGCTGATGCCGGCAAAGCGCTCGGGGATCGGGCTGCGGATCATCTCCGCCATGTCGTCGCCACGGGCCGCGCCATCGCGCATCAGGCCATCGAGCCAACCCAGGTAGTCACGCATCTGGGCAAAGGGCCGGGCATCCGTCGCCTCCGGGCCATGGCCAGGGACGATCAGTTTCCACGGCAGGCCCTGCAAGGTGTCCAGGTCCTTGAGCCAGACCCCGAGCCCCGGGCTGTTGGGGGTGGTCAGGGCCCGTTCGTAGAACACCAGGTCGCCAGCGAACAGCACCCCGGTGCTCTCATCGAAAATCGCCAGGTCGGCGCCGGTGTGGCCGGCCAGCCCCAGCAGCCGCAGGCGGTGTCCGCCAACCTCCAGCACCCCCGGCTCCAGGGTCCGGTTGGGCAGCACCACCTCGGTGCCGCGCATCCAGTCGCCCACCAGGCGGTACATGTTTTCCGCCAGGGCCTCGCCCTGCTGGCGCAACAGCTCGGTGGTGCCGGCCAGGGCCGCGATGGGCACATCGCTAAAGGCCTGGTTGCCCAGTACATGGTCGGGGTGATGATGGGTCAGCAACAGCTCGATCACCGGTTTGTCGGTGGTGGCGGCAATCGCCCGGCGCAAGGCTTCGCCGTAGCGTTTCGAGGGCCCGCTGTCGATCACCAGCACCCCGCTGTCGGTGACGATGAACCCGGTGTTGACGATATTGCCGCCATTGGCCTTGGCGAAGTTGTCGGTGCTGCCTTCCAGCAGCCAGGTGCCTTCGGCGATCTGCCGGGGCTTGAGTTGATAGTCCAGGTCGGCCCGGGCCGGCAGGCCCAGGCACAGCAGCAACAGCAGAATCCAACGCATGGCGCGCCTCGGCTCGGGTGGGGTCAACGGGTGCGCTCAGGGCAGCGCCGCCTCGAACTGGTTGCCGCTGTTGTCGCGCAACAGCAAGCGGGTCTGTCCCGCGCCCTGGACATCGAACCCCAGGTTGGGGTTTTCACTGACCGCCGGGAACAGTTCCAGGGTGGCCAGGCGCTGGTCGTTCTGGTCACGCAGCTCGGCGTGGTTGAGGAAAAATTCGGGGATGCCGCTGACCAACCCGTTATCCATCGGGTGAGACACTTGCAGGCGCAGGCGGCTGGCGTCGCCGCGGCGATAACGCCCGCCCAGCACCTCGCCGATATGCTCTTCCCAGCCGGGTTGGGTGCGCACCACACTGGGTGCCGTGCAACCGCCGCCCGCGGCGTCGATCAGGGCCGAGCCCACGTGCCACAGGCCATCGCGGGTCAGCACTGCGGCGCGCAACGGCGTGGCTTGCTCGATGCGGATGCGGATCGACAGCCAGGGCAGCACCTGCGCCCCCGGTTCGAAATCGACGATTCTCGGCAAGGGGTTGAGCTCGGCCCAGGCGATGATTCGCAGCACCTCGCCGGTGAAGGCCCGGGCATCGATCTCCAGGGGTACTTGTCGCGCGTCTTCGGCAAAGGGCGGCGCCAGCAGCTTGACCCGCTCGTCGAAGACAAACGCCGCGCTGCCCAGCAATTGCTTGTGGTAGAAATCCCACATCACCGAGGGCACCGGGTCGGCCCCCGGCTGCGGGTGAGCAGCGGGCTCAACGGCCAGCGCCTGGGTCGCCAAGGGCAGCCAGCACGCCAGCAGGCAGGTCGCTCGCCAGTTCATCGCCTTGCTCCTATTGATACATCTCGGGCACGTCGTAGCGCAGGCCATAACGGGCATAGAGGGCCTTGAGCCGACCGTCGCGGATCAGCCCTTCCAGGGCCTCCTCCACGGCATAGGCCAGCTGGCGGTTGCTTTCATGCACCGCCATGCCGATCTCCCACTGCTGCTTGCCCAGGTTGGGGTAGGCGTTTTCCGCCAGGGCCAGTTGCGGGTCGCCGGCCTGGTGCAGCTGCCAGTCGATTTCGCCGCGCATGGCCATTACCGCGTCCACCTGCCCGGCGCGCAGGGCACCGAAGGCCTGTTGCACGCTGGGGTAGTGATGGGTCTTGGCACTGAGCATGCCGTTGAACACCGAGGTCAGGTAGAAGGACGGCACGCTGTCCACCTCGACGCCGATCGGGTGCTGCTGGAACACCGCGACACTGGCCACCGAATTCAGGCGGCGGCGATCAAAGGCCACCTGCCAGCGCTCTTCCTGATAGGGGCCGAACATCACCACCTGCCCGTTGGCCAACTCCCCCAGCTCATTGCGCCTTTGCGCGTAGTCGTGGTCGTAGGGCACGCGCAGCATCAGGTCGGCCAACTGCTGGTGGCGCAGCGGGCTGCCGCGCCAGATGTAGTCCCGCAGGTCGTCGTCGAGCTTCTCCCCGGGGGGCGCCCAGATCAGTTGCAGGCGTACTCCCAGGGCCTGGGCCAGGGCTTGCGCCAGTTCGACGTCGACGCCCCGGGGCTGGCCCTGTTCCTCGAAGCTGTAGGGGGCAAAATCCTGGTACACCGCCACCTTCAGCTCACCGGCAGCGATGATGCTGTCGTAGTTGCGCACCCCGGCCTGCGCCGCTGCACAGACCAGCAACAGGCTCGCCAGGAACAGCACGAAGCGACCCATGGCGCTCACTCCTCGACGTGCACGCTGTCCAGGTAGGTGCGCACCGCCCACAGGGCTTCCTGGCTCAGGTAGTCGGCCATTTTCGGCATGTACACCCGGCCATCGCGCACCGCACCGTGGCGCACCCGCTCGACAAACCACTCGTCCCCGGCGTCGCCGACATCGAGCAGGCGCAGGTCCGGCGCTATCCCTCCCGACTTGGCCTCCAGGCCGTGGCAGGCGGCGCAGTTCTGGTTATAGGCCGAGGCGCCGATTTCCACCGCCTTGGCGTGCTCGGGGGAGGTGCGATAGGGGTTGACCGCGGCCCAGCCGTCGCCATCGACGGCCACTCCGGCATCCTTGATCGGCGTCAGGCCCTTGGTCTCCACCGCCTGGGGCACCACGTTGCCATGGGCCCATACAGCGCCGGTGGTCAAGGCACCGGCCAGCAGCCCCAGCACGAGCAAGGCGTTGCGTTTTGTTGTCATTGTTATGCCCTCAAGATTGCACGCAAGACCTCATGACAGAGGCCATGCCGCCATCTTAGAAACAGCCCGCAGGCCACCGTATGCTGCTTTGGTGGCCGGGCTCTCCTCCCTTGGTAGTAGGGCTTGTGGCGCTGTTCCAAATCAGGTGCCGCACGGGAACTATTCCCGGCAAGGGCGGGACTTTTTCCGTATCTCCCAAGGCGCCCCTCGGCAGACCCTAGTCGGGCCAAAACCTCCACTGGGAACTGCAACCATGACCATAAGATCGCTACCCGCCCTTTCTCCGCTGAGCCTGGCGGTGCTGCTGGCCGCCAGCCTGTCCCTGAGCACGGCGGCCACAGCGGCCAGCGCCCCGGCGGCAGCTGCCGGCAAGCGCGTTACCTGGGAAGACATCGCCAACGACCACCTGACCACCACCGACGTGCTGCAGTACGGCATGGGCACCAACGCCCAGCGCTGGAGCCCGCTGGCCCAGGTCAACGATAAGAACGTGTTCAAGCTGACTCCGGCCTGGTCCTACTCCTTCGGCGACGAGAAACAGCGCGGCCAGGAATCCCAGGCCATCGTCAGCGACGGCGTGGTCTACGTCACCGGTTCCTACTCGCGGGTGTTCGCCCTGGACGCCAAGACCGGCAAGCGCCTGTGGACCTACAACCACCGCCTGCCGGATAACATTCGCCCGTGCTGCGACGTGGTCAACCGCGGCGCGGCGATCTACGGCGACAAGATCTACTTCGGCACCCTCGACGCCCGGCTCATCGCCCTGGACAAGAACACCGGCAAGGTGGTGTGGAACAAGAAGTTCGGCGACCACAGCGCCGGCTACACCATGACCGGCGCCCCGGTGCTGATCAAGGACAAGACCAGCGGCAAGGTGCTGCTGATCCACGGCAGTTCCGGCGATGAGTTCGGCGTGGTCGGCCAGCTGTTCGCCCGCGACCCGGACACCGGCGACGAGGTGTGGATGCGACCCTTTGTCGAAGGCCACATGGGCCGCCTGAACGGCAAGGACAGCACCCCCACCGGCGACGTCAAGGCGCCCTCCTGGCCCGACGACAAGACCACCGAGACCGGCAAGGTGGAGGCCTGGAGCCACGGCGGCGGTGCCCCTTGGCAGAGCGCCAGCTTCGATGCCGAGAGCAACACCATCATCGTCGGCGCCGGCAACCCTGGCCCCTGGAACACCTGGGCGCGCACCGCGAAAGACGGCAACCCCCACGACTACGACAGCCTCTACACCTCGGGCCAGGTGGGCGTGGACCCGAGCACCGGCGAGGTGAAATGGTTCTACCAGCACACCCCCAATGACGCCTGGGATTTCTCCGGTAACAACGAACTGGTGCTGTTCGACTACAAGGGCAAGGACGGCAAAGTGGTCAAGGCCACCGGCCACGCCGACCGCAACGGCTTCTTCTATGTGGTGGACCGCAACAACGGCAAATTGCAGAACGCCTTCCCCTTTGTCGACAACATCACCTGGGCCAGCCATATCGACCTGAAGACCGGGCGCCCGGTGGAGAACCCCGGCCAGCGCCCGGCCAAGCCGCTGCCGGGTGAAACCAAGGGCAAGCCGGTGGAAGTGTCGCCGCCGTTCCTCGGTGGCAAGAACTGGAACCCCATGGCCTACAGCCAGGACACCGGGCTGTTCTACATCCCCGGCAACCAGTGGAAGGAGGAGTACTGGACCGAGGAAGTGAACTACAAGAAAGGCTCGGCCTACCTGGGGATGGGCTTTCGCATCAAGCGCATGTACGAGGACCACGTCGGCACCCTGCGGGCCATGGACCCGAGCACCGGCAAGCTGGTGTGGGAGCACAAGGAACACCTGCCGCTGTGGGCCGGGGTATTGGCGACCAAGGGCAACCTGGTGTTCACCGGCACCGGCGACGGTTTCTTCAAGGCCTTCGACGCCAAGACCGGCAAGGAGCTGTGGAAATTCCAGACCGGCAGCGGCATCGTCTCGCCGCCCATCACCTGGGAGCAGGACGGCGAGCAGTACATCGGCGTGACCGTGGGCTACGGCGGCGCGGTGCCGCTGTGGGGCGGCGACATGGCCGAACTGACCAAGCCGGTGGCCCAGGGTGGTTCGTTCTGGGTGTTCAAGATCCCCAGCTGGGATAACCAGACCGCCCACCGCTGACCAACCTGTGGCGAGGGAGCTTGCTCCCGCTCGGACGCGCAGCGCCCCCGAAACCTGAATCCACAATCGCACCCGACAGACCGCGGACTCAGGCCCAGGGAAGGCTGCGCCTTCCAGCGCGAGCAAGCTCCCTCGCCACGCCTGCATTCACTCCTGGAGAACCGCACCATGAACTACCTGCCACTGGCCCTGCTGCTGGCCCTCTCCCCCGCCTTGGCGATGAATGTCGACGACGGCAACGATCTGCCGCTAACCGTCAACGGCTGCCTGATTGCCGAGTCCAGCCAGTGCCCCGGCGCCAACCTGCGGGGCGCCAACCTGGCCAACCAGGATTTGCGCAAGATGAACCTGGCCGGCGCCGACCTGCGTGAAGCCGACCTGCGCCATGCCCAACTGGACCTGGCCAACCTGGAACAGGCCCGCCTGCAGGGCGCCAACCTGACCCGCGCCAGCCTGCAACAGAGCAACCTGCGCCTGGCGGACTTCAGCAACGCCAAGCTGGTAGCAATCCAGGGCTGGGGGCTGTTCGCCCAGGGCGCGCAATTCAACCAGGCCGACCTCAGCGCCGCCTACCTGCAATTTGCCCGGCTGTCCGGGGCCAAGCTGCACCAGGCCAAGCTGCAAGCGGCGGACCTGGAAATGGCCTGGCTGAGCAAGGCCGACCTGCAAGGGGCCAACCTGAGCGACGCCAACTTGCAGGAAGCCAAGTTCGGCGAAAGCAACCTGGAACGCGCCGACCTGAGCGGGTCGCGGCAGCATTACGGGAATTTCCAGGATGCCAATATGCAGGGCTGTGTGGGGTGTCCGGGGAGTTGGGAGAAGTGAGTGCTTGCCTGATGCGAAACAGGATCTGTAGCGTGCTGCCGCGGCCCGAGTTCGATCGCCGGAAACCTATGCCGGCATCGCCTCTAGATCGAACAGATCCCGTGGATGCTGCCGAGACAGCGCCGCGACCATCTTGCCGGCATAGAGATCGGCGAAATCCAGCACCAGAGCAGAAGCGCAACCGAGGCTTGAACCCGCAGGCGCAGTGGCGCAGCCCTCAGGGACTCGGAAATGCGTCCCATGGCTGCACTGATCTGCGGCATCGCCTGGGCATAGTCCTGCACCGGGAGCCAGGTCAGATCGATATCGACAGACAGCCGCGGCAGGTCATGCTCGAAGAGATTGATAGCGGTACCGCCCTTGAGCGCAAACCGGGCTCTCGGGCCAGCAACGGCAGGATTTCCACCAGTAGCTGTACCCGGTCCGTGTAACGCCTATCCCAGTTGTTCATCCAGGTCCACCGGCAATGTGATGTGATAGATCGGATGCAGACGACCACCCGGCACCAAGGAACGCTTGCCGCGCCCGAGGTAGATACCCTCCAGGGAAACATGGGACAGCCAGGCGTGACCATGACGCTGCGCCAGAGCCAGGAACAGGCGCTTGGCCTTGATGCTGCAACAATTGCGCAGCAAGGCTTCTACCCGCTTTGGACGCAGGTTGGCCAGGCCCTGCATCAGCGCATCCGCCTCATAGACCAGGTCCGCACTGGCTGGCGCATCGCACAGCTCCAGCATGGCCCGCTCCGGAGTGGAGAACACCACGCCATCGGCCTGGCTATCCTGGAAAACGCGCTCAAGCCCCCTGTCGCGAAGCTCGTTGTCCGTCACTTCAGTGAAGCTCTGCAAAGCCGGGAAATCGAAAGGTCCCTTGCTGCAGCCAACGACCTCGTCCTTGAGTGACAGCTTGCCGACCCAAGCTGGAATAGGCTCCGGGCCATAGAGCGTCACGCTCGCACCAGCCCCCAGCCGCAAATAGTGTTCATGGCCGCGCCATGCCAGCGCGAAACGACCGCCTACATGCAAGGCCAAGCCCTCAGCCTGCTGCAACGTGCGCACCACACCCTGCCACGACAGGTGGCCACCTTTGCGCAGGTAGACACCACGGGCAGGCGACTCCAGCCAACCGCTGGCCACATAGCGCGCGACCAGGTTGCTGGCGTAGCCGTGTTCACGCAGCCAACGACTGGTCACCAGGGTTGAATCGCCCAGTTTTTCCAGTAGCTGGTTTAATTTTCTATAATTTCGCTCACTCATAGTGGGCAAAATATAGACCAAATAAACCGAGTGCAATCAACACAGGTTTATATATATTGAAGAATAGTCACTTAAAGTGACTATCTATTGGCTAGAAAAAACTCAACAATCTACATCTCTCCACTGACACCTTGCTGCTTGTGGCTTGCCTTGCCGCTTACCACTTGCCACTTCTCACCACTCCCATGTCTATTCCCAGATGCACCAGCTGTGCCTGGGAGCTGACCTGCAGCTTGCTCTTGAGCAGGGTCAAATGGTTGGACACGGTCTTGGCGCTGATGCACAGCTGCTCGGCAATCAGCCGCGTCGGGGTGCCCTTGGCCAGCATCACGAAGATCTCCAGCTCGCGCTGGGTCATGCTCTGCAGGCGCGGGTCGCTGGTGTTCTGCTGGGGGGTGCAGGCCAGTTGGGTGGCCAGGGGTTGTTCGATGTAGGCGTGGCCGGCCAGTACCCGGTGCACGGCCTCGATCAGCACCTGGGGCGCCGAGTTCTTGGTCAGGTAACCCGAAGCCCCGGCGTCCAGGGCCTGGCGTACCAGGGGCAGTTCGTCGTGCATGCTGAAGAACAGCAGCCGCAGTTGCGGCAGGCGCTGGCGCAGGCGGCGGGTGGTCTCCAGGCCGCTGATGCCCGGCAAGCCGAAATCCATGATCACCAGTTGCGGCACTTGTTCCGCCACACGGGCCAGGGCCTCTTCGCCGCTGGCCGCCTCGCGCACCTGCATCGCCGGCAGCACCGCCCGCAACAGGCTGGCATAGCCCTGGCGCACCACTGCGTGGTCATCCACCAACAAGATATTCATCAGGCCTCCAGGGGCATGTTCAGGGCCAGCGCCCAACCGGCGCCAGGGCGACTGAGAATGCGCAGTTCGCCGCCCAGGCTGCGGGCACGCTCGGTCATCGAATGCAGGCCGACCCCGGGGCGCTGGGGCTGAACGGCGCCACGCCCGTTGTCGCGCACCAGCAGGCGCAGGCCTTGGCCACTGCGTTGCAGGCGCACTCGCACCTGACTGGCGCCGGCGTGCCGGGCCACATTGGTCAGCGCCTCTTGCAGCAGGCGATAGAGATGGGTCTTGCTTGGGCCGGACAACGGCGGCAGGTTCTCGGTGACCCGCAACTGGCAATCAATGCCCTGGTTCGCCTGCCATTGGCTCACCAGCAGGCCGAAGGCTTCGGCCAGCGGCAGGTGCTGCAGCACCACCGGGTACAGGTCCTGCACCAGGGCGCGAAAGCCCTGTTGCAGGTGCTGGCAATTGAGCTCCAGGGTTTGCGCGGTGTGCGCCACCACCCTGGGCTGGTCGGCCACCATGCGCAGCAGGCAGACCTGGGCGCGAATGCCCGCCACGTACTGCCCGAGGTCATCGTGCAGAGTCTGCGCCAGGTAGGTGCGCTCGCGCTCCTGCACCGCCAACAGGGCCTGGGTCAGTTGGGCGTTGTCGGCCCGGGTCTGTTCCAGGGTCGCGGTCATGCGGTTGAAGTGCTCGGCCAACTGCCGCGCTTCCGGAAGGCCGGCCTCGCGCAGGCGCACCGCCAGCTGCCCGCCGGACACTTGCTGCAAAGCCCGCAGCAAATCATCCAGCAGGCCCATGCCACGGCGCACCGCCCAGCGGATGCTCATCAGGCTCAGCAGCAGGGCCAGCCCGCACAGGCTCAGCAGCTGTTGCAGGGAATCCCAGACTTCGTCGAGCTCGTCACGGGCGTCCACGGCGATCAGCACCCGGCGCCCGTCGCCCAGATCCAGTTCGCGGGCGCTGTGCCGACGGTCACTGAACAACTGGCGGCCGAGCCAGGCATCCAGCCCTGCCTCTGCGGGCATTCGTGCCACCTCCCCTGACGCCAGCCAGTGCACCCGCACATGGCGCAGGCTCTGGGTCAAACGCGGTTGCAGGCCCGCCGGATTGCGTGCGGCGCTGTCGCTGAGGTACTCCACCACCGCCTCGGCGGATTGCAATTCACGTTCGACATCGGCCACCGCCTGATGCAGCAGCAAGCCGGCGCAGGCCAGGGTCACCACGGCGAAGAAGGCCGTCACCCACAGGTTGATCCGCCACAGCGCCGACACGCCTAGCGCCCCGGCACCAGCGGCAGCGCCTGGGGCAGCACCGGGCGCGGGCCGTGCAGGCGGTCGACGCCGATCAGGCTGAGGATCAGCAGCAAGGGCAACAGCAGCACTTTGATCAGGCGCATGGCGGTTCTCTCCAGGGTCAGGGCCGCTGCGCCCATGCTAAAACCCCGGCACGCGCCCCGGGTTACTACCTTGGTACTGCCCGAGCGCTACTTTCTGCATATTTCCCCGCCCCGATGCTGTTCCTATGCTGGCGCCACCTGCCGTGGAGTGCCTTATGCGCCAGCCTGCCCCGCCCATCCCGACCTACCTGCGGGCCCTGACCTGCCTGCTGGCCCTGAGCGCGGCGCTGTTGCCCACGGCCGCCAGCCAGGCGACAGAGCCCCCCCTGCAGATCCGCATCGGTTACCTGGGCTATCGCCCCGACCCCGGTCCGTTGCTGTCCAACATCATCCCCGAGCCCACGGACGCCGGGTTGCAGGGCGCTAAGCTAGCGATCGTCGACAGCAACAGCACCGGGCGTTTTCTCAAGCAGCAGTTCCAGCTCGACAGCGCCAGCGTCGACAGCCCCGAAGCCCTGCTGCAAGCCGCCAAGGCCCAGCATGACCAGGGCCTGCGGCTGTTCGTGGTGAACGCCCCGGCGGCCAGCCTGCGCCAACTCTCCGCCGCCCTGCCCGACAGCCTGCTGTTCAATGCCGGCAGCCCCGACGACCGCCTGCGCAGCAGCCAGTGCCTGGGCAATGTGCTGCACAGCCTGCCCGGCCGGGCGATGCTGGCCGACGCCCTGGCGCAGTTCCTGGCCCTGCGCAAATGGCAGCGGGCCTTGCTGATCGTTGGCCAGACCGAGGACGACCGCGCCTACGCCGATGCCCTGCGCCGGGCCCTGCAGCGTTTCGGCCTGAAGCTCGTCGCGGAAAAGCCCTGGACCTTCGACAACGACCAGCGCCGCAGCGCCCAGGCCGACATGCCGCTGTTCACCCAGGCCGCCGAGTACGACGTGGTGCTGGTGGCCGACGAGCGCGGCGACTTCGGCGAATACCTGCCCTACCAGACCTGGCTGCCACGCCCGGTGGCCGGCACCCAGGGCCTGACCCCCACCGGCTGGCACAAGAGCGTGGAAACCTTCGGCGCCGCGCAACTGCAAAAGCGCTTCGAGGCCCAGGCCGGGCGCTGGATGAACGACCGGGATTTCGCCGCCTGGATGGCCGTGCGCAGCATCGCCAGCGCGGTCAGCAAACTGCGCCAGGACGACCCCCGGGCCCTGCAGGCCCTGCTGCTCAGCGAGCAGTTGCCCCTGGACGGTTTCAAGGGCCGCAAGCTCAGCTACCGGCCGTGGAACGGCGAACTGCGTCAGCCCATTCCCCTGGTGCAGCCCCGGGCCCTGGTCAGCACCTCGCCCCAGGAAGGCTTCCTGCACCCCTTCAATGAAATGGACAGCCTGGGCTACGACCGCCCCGAAGTGACCTGCCGCTACCCCTGATCCGAAAACCACAACAACAAGGAATCCGCCATGCGCCGCTCCGATCTTTGCCGCTCCGCTCTGGGCGCAGCCCTGCTACTCGCCGCCGGGCAGGCCCTGGCCGCCACCGCCTGGGTGTCCAACGAGAAGGACAACAGCCTGAGCCTGATCGACATGCAGAGCCTGGAAGTCACCGCCACCCTGCCCGTGGGCCAGCGCCCGCGCGGGCTGCTGCTGTCCCATGACAACCAGCTGCTGTACATCTGCGCCAGCGATTCGGACCGGGTCCAGGTGATGGACGTGGCCACCCGCAAGATCGTCAAGGAGCTGCCCTCGGGCAAGGACCCCGAGCAGTTCGCCCTGCACCCCAACAACCGCTGGCTGTACGTGTCCAACGAGGACGATGCGCTGGTGACGGTGATCGACACCGAGACCGCCAAGGTCCTCGGCCAGATCAACGTCGGAGTCGAGCCCGAAGGCATGGCGGTGAGCCCCGACGGCCGGTGGGCGGTGAACACCAGTGAAACCACCAACATGCTGCACTGGATCGACACCCGCACCCAGACCCTGGCCGACAGCACCCTGGTGGACCAGCGCCCGCGTTTCGTCGAGTTCAACCAGGACGGCTCCAGGCTTTGGGCCTCGGCGGAAATCGGCGGCACCGTGACCATCCTCGACGTGGCCACGCGCCAGGTGCTCAAGACCCTGAACTTCAAGATCAAGGGCGTGCACCCGGACAAGGTGCAGCCGGTGGGGATCAAGCTCAGCGCCGACGGCCAGTACGCCTTCGTCGCCCTGGGCCCGGCCAACCACGTGGCGGTGATCGACGCCAAGACCTACGAGATTCTCGACTACCTGCTGGTGGGGCGGCGGGTCTGGCAGCTGGCCTTTACCCCGGACCAGAGCCAGTTGCTGGCCACCAACGGGGTCAGCGGCGATGTCTCGGTAATCGATGTGAAGAGCCTCAAGGTGCTCAAGTCGGTGAAGGTCGGGCGCTATCCCTGGGGCGTGGTGGTGACCCCATGAACGCCCTGGAAGTCAGCCAATTGAGCTTTGCCTACGGCGCCCGTCGGGCCCTCGACCAGGTCAGCCTGAGCCTGGCCCCCGGCAGCTTTACCGCGCTGCTGGGGCCCAACGGTGCCGGCAAGTCGACCCTGATCGCCCTGCTCACCAGGCTCTACGACCTGCAACAGGGTGATATCCGCGTCGGCGGCTGCTCCTTACGCAACGCCGCCCGCGCCGCCCTGGGCCAGCTCGGCGTGGTGTTCCAGCAAAGCACCCTGGACCTGGACCTGAGCGTGGAGCAGAACCTGCACTATCACGCCGCCCTGCATGGCCTGTCGCGGCGCCAGGGGCAAGCGCGGATCGATGCCGAACTGGCACGCCAGGGCTTGACCGAGCGGCGCCGGGAAGCGGTGCGCGCCCTCAATGGCGGCCATCGCCGACGGGTGGAAATCGCCCGTGCCCTACTGCATCAACCGCGCCTGCTGCTGCTCGACGAAGCCAGCGCCGGCCTCGACCCCGCCAGCCGCCTGGCGCTCAACCGGCACATCCGCCAACTGTGCCGGGAACAGCGCCTGAGCGTGCTCTGGACCACTCACCTGCTGGATGAAGTACAGGCCGATGATCAGTTGCTGATCCTGCATCAGGGGCGCCTGGTGGCCAGTGGCGTGGCCGGCGCCATCAGCGAGGAACAGGACGGCGACCTGGGCAGCGCCTTCGCCCGCCTGACGGCGCCCACCCCGGCCACAGGAGCACCGGCATGAACGCCTACTGGCATTGCCTGCGCGGCATCCTGCTGCGCGAATGGCTGCGCTTCGTGCTGCAGCGCACACGTTTTCTCAGCGCCCTGGTGCGGCCGCTGCTGTGGCTGCTGGTGTTCGCCGCCGGCTTTCGCGCGGCCCTGGGCATCGCCATTATCGAGCCCTACAGCACCTACATTCCCTACGAGGTCTACATAGTCCCGGGGCTGGCCTGCATGATCCTGCTGTTCAACGGCATGCAGGGCTCGCTGTCGATGGTCTACGACCGGGAAATGGGCAGCATGCGCCTCCTCCTGACCAGCCCCCTGCCCCGGGCCTTCCTGCTGGCCGGCAAGCTGTTGGCCACCTCGTTGATTTCACTGCTGCAGGTCTATGCCTTCCTCGCCGTGGCCTGGCTGTACGGTGTGCAACCACCGGCCCTGGGCCTGCTCGCGGCCCTGCCGGCGCTGCTGCTGGTGGCCCTGCTGCTCAGCGCCCTGGGGCTGCTGCTGTCGAATGCCATCCGCCAGCTGGAGAACTTCGCCGGGGTGATGAATTTCGTGATCTTCCCGCTGTTCTTCCTGTCCTCGGCGCTGTACCCGCTGTGGAAGATGCAGGAGGCCAGCCAGTGGTTGTACTGGCTGTGCGCCCTCAACCCCTTCACTCATGCCGTGGAGCTGGTGCGTTTTGCCCTCTACCAGCGTTTCAACCCCCTGGCGCTGGCGGTGTGCCTGGGCCTGACCCTGGTGTTCGCGCTGCTGGCGGTGCTGACCTTCAACCCGCAGCACGCCGCCCTGCGCAAGAACACCTGAGGCACAACCACACACCTCAAAACCCAAGGGCCCCTTCGCCGGCAAGCCGGCTCCTACAGGGGGCCATGCCGGCTCGCGATCTACGACTTTGGTACTGCTTTTGCTGTCGATGGTCGCATTCACAAAGCCTGCGCCCTGGCATGTAATGGGCCTATAACAAGAAGGACAAAGCCTATGCCCCGTGCCATGCAGCCCCTGGCCGCGCTCGCCCTGAGCCTGGCCCTGGGCATTGCCCATGCCGATACCTCGCTGTTTTCCGCCGCAGGTTATCGCACCAGCCTGTATCGCAGCCCCACGCCCAGCACCATCGAGGCGGCGCAGATCATCGACACCCCGGGCCTGCAGGCCTTGCTGCAACAGCAGCCACGGCCACTGCTGATCGACGTCTACCGCCGGCAATGGCTGCAAGGGCGCTTCATCGACAGCGAGCCCCACGCCAACCTGCCCGGCAGCCATTGGCTGGCCAACACCGGCGACGGCGAACTGAGCCCCGAGTGGCAGCAGTACTTCAGCCGCCACCTGCAACAGCTCAGCGCCGGCGCCCGGGAACAGCCGCTGGTGTTTTACTGCCGCGCCGATTGCTGGCTGAGCTGGAACGCGGTAAAACGCGCGGCAGCCCTGGGCTATACCTCTCTCTACTGGTATCGCGACGGCCTGGACGCCTGGGAAGCCGCCGGCCTGCCGGTGGTGGCGGCCCAGCCGGAAGCCTTTCCCTGAAGCCGCTAGAGCCCCCCCCGCACAATCACAATAACGAGGTGAAAGGCCATGTATAAAATTCTGATAGCCGACGATCACCCACTGTTTCGCGAAGCCATCCACAACGTGATCAGCGACGGTTTTCCCGGCAGCCAGGTGATGGAAACCGCCGACTTGGACAGCGCCCTGGCCCTGACCCAGGAGCACGACGACCTGGACCTGATCCTGCTGGATCTGAATATGCCGGGCATGCACGGCCTCAACGGTTTGATCACCCTGCGCAACGAGGCGCCGACCATTCCGGTGGTGATCGTTTCCGCCGAGCAGGACAAGCAGGTCGTGCTGCAGGCCATTACCTATGGCGCGGTGGGGTTTATCACCAAGTCTTCGCCCCGCTCGCAGATGACCGAGGCCATCGAGCAGATTCTCAATGGCAATGTGTACTTGCCGCCGGACATTATCCGCACCCAGAAAAGCCCGCCGGGGCGGCGTAGCAGCGAGGCGCCGAG
The DNA here is from genome assembly GCF_049887815.1 of Pseudomonas sp. NFXW11. NCBI lineage: Bacteria > Pseudomonadati > Pseudomonadota > Gammaproteobacteria > Pseudomonadales > Pseudomonadaceae > Pseudomonas > Pseudomonas sp. NFXW11. Next base: position 51,925 of record NZ_JAGEKI010000017.1, read on the forward strand.
CTTTCCGCCGGAACTGTTGCAGGCGCTGACCCGCAAGCAGCTGCTGGTGCTGGAGCGGATGACCAAGGGCGAGTCGAACAAGCAGATTGCCTACACCCTGGATATTGCCGAGACCACGGTGAAGGCCCATGTTTCGGCGATTTTGCGCAAGTTGAATGTGCACAATCGGGTGCAGGCGATTCTCAGTGCCGGGGATATCGATTTCGGTGCCTATCTGCGCCGCTGAATGTCGCTGATCGTGCCGCCGATCCTGTAGGAGCCGGCTTGCCGGCGAAGGCAATCTTGCGGGCCCCTTCGCTGGCAAGCCAGCTCCTACGGTTGTCAGGGATGCCGCGTTGGGTTCAGCAAGTGGCTGATGGCGGTCTTGAGTTTCATTGGCCGCACCGGTTTGTGCATCAGGGTGTGGCCCAGTTCCCGCAGTTGCTGCTTGAGCTCGTTGCTGTAGTTGGCGGTGATCATCATCGCCGGGATCGCCAGGGCGCGACGGGCGTTGATCCGCGCCACGGCGTCGATGCCGTTCTGCTGGCGGTCCAGGTGGTAATCGGCGATCAGCAGGTCGGCCTCGGCACGGTAGTCGTCCACCTGGCGCGCCAGGTCTTCTTCGCAAAGGGCCGTCACCACCTGGCAGCCCCAGCCTTCGAGCAGGGTGCGCATGCCGGCGCAAATGGCCGCGTCGTTATCCAGCACCCAGATCCGTGCGCCGTGCAGGCGCTCCAATAGGGCTTCGCCCGGTTGCGGACGCGCTGGCGCCAGGGGCGCGCTGGTGCTGATGGGCACTTGCACGCTGAACACCGAACCACGCCCCGGCCAGGAGCGCACGCTGATGCGGTGGCCAAGAATACCGGCGATTTTCTCGACGATGGCCAGCCCCAGGCCCAGGCCGCGATCCTGGTCGGGGCGCTGTTCTTCGCCGCGCTTGAACTCCTGGAATATCTCCTCCAGGCGCTCGGCGGCGATGCCCATGCCGCTGTCCCAGACTTCAATCGACAACCAGCCCCCCTGGCGTCGACACCCCAACACCACGCGGCCCTGGCGGGTGTAGCGGATGGCATTGCTCAGCAGGTTGCGGAGGATCCGCGCCAGCAGCTGGATATCGCTGCGCACCAGCGCCGAGCAGGCCACGAAGTGCAACACCAGGCCCTCGCTGCGGGCCACCTGGGCGTATTCCGCGGCGAGGTTTTCCAAGAGTTCACTGAGGGCAAACGGGGCGATATCGGCCTTGATCACCCCGGCGTCGAGCTTGGAAATATCCACCAAAGTACCCAGCAGGTTTTCCACATCCTCCAGGGAGTTGCTGACATTGCGCACCAAGGCGCTGCTGGCCTGGGGATCGCGGCGCTCCAGCAGCGCGCTGGTGAACAGCCGCGCGGCATTCAAGGGTTGCAGCAGGTCATGGCTGACCGCGGCAAGGAACTTGGTCTTCGACAGGTTGGCCCGCTCGGCCTCGCCCTTGGCCTCGCGCAGCCGTGACTCGACCCGGCTGCGCTCTTCGATCTCGCGCAGCAATTGCTGGTTGAGGCTGGTGAGTTCGGCGGTGCGTTCGCGCACCCGCAGCTCCAGGTTCTGGTAGGCCTGGTGCAAGGCCTCGGCGGTACGCCGGCGCTCGGTGATGTCGCGGATCAGCACGAAGATCCCCACCACCTCGCCATTGGCCAGGCGGTTGGGCACATAGGAACGCAGCATGTAGCGCTCCTGGTTGTTGATGTTGGTTTCGGCGAATTCGAAGGTCACGCTCTCCCCCGCCAGGGCCCGCTCCACATAGCATTCCAGGCGCTGGTAATGCTGCTGGCTGTGCACTTCGCGCAGGCTCTGGCCGAGCATCACGCCCCGGGGCCAGCAGTACCATTCCTCGTAGACCTTGTTGGTGAACTCATACACCAGGTCGGCATTGAGGTAGGCGATCAGCGCCGGCACATGGTCGGTGATCAGGCGAATCCAGCGCTCGCTTTCGCTCAGGGCCTCGGCGTGCTGGTAGCGCTCGGTGATGTCGGTGAAGGTGTTGACGAAACCGCCGGTGGGCAGCGGGTGGGTGCGAATCTCCAGCACCCGGCCATCGCTCAGGCGCTGTTCGCATTCGTGGATCGGCCGGCCATTGCGGTCGCGGCTGTCGGGGCTCAGCAGCTGCAGTTCGCTGTCGCCGATCACCTCGGCAAACAGGCGATGGGCCGCCACCGGGGCCAGCCCGCTGAGTTCCAGGAAGCGCCGGTTCCACAACTCGAGGATGCCCTCGGCGTTGACCATGGCCACGCCCTGGGACAGGTTGTCCACCGCCCGTTGCAGCAGGTGGGATTTCTGCGCCACCGCCTGCTCGCGGCGCAGGGTTTCGCTGTGCTTGACCTCGGTGATGTCGGTGAACAGGATCACCCGCCCGCCCTCCCGGGTCGGCCGCTCGCTGACCTGCAGCCAGCGACCGTTGTGCAGGCGATACAGCAGTTGTTCGTCGCCGCCGCTGCGGGGTTCTTCGCTGAACAACCCGGTGCTGGTGAGCAGCCTTCGGACTTCGGCCAGGCGCATGCCGGCCATGATCCGCACCCGGCTGTGGCTCCAGAAGGCGCGGAAGCGGCTGTTGAACAGCACAATGCGCTGCTCCTGGTCGAACAGCACGAAGGCATCGGAGATGCTCTCGATGGCGTCGATCAAGTGCTGGTGGGCGGTCTCGGCCCGCAGCCGCGCTTCGCTGAGCAAGTGGTTGCCGGCCTTGAGCTCGGCCATGGCCTGGTTCAGGGCGTCGGTGCGTTCGCGCACCTGCTCGGCCAGCACCACCGAATGCTGGAACGCCGCATAAGGGTCATGGCCCCGGGTGATGCCGGATTCGACCCGCTCGATCAGCGCGGCGTTGATCCGCCGCAGCTTGCGGTTCTCGCGCTGCAGGCAGTCGAGCTGCGCTTGCAGTTCAGCGACGGGCCGGAGTTCGACTGCGGGCAATGGCGACCCCGGTGAAGGTCTGGTTGATGTGCATGCCATTGAACTGTTCTCCGTAGGTGTTGAAACCCATCACCCGTTGTTCTCGCAAAAAGCTGCCGATGCGCTCCAGGCCACCCTGCCCCTCCAGCTCCAGGCGGCGCAGGAAACAGTCGCAGCCGATGGTCAGCAACAGGCTGCCCAGACGTTGCTGCAAGCCGTCGAACAGCGTCTGCAGGTTGGGCAGCAAGGGGCCGGGGCTCATGGCGGTGAGGACGATGCCGTTTTCCACGGCGCAGTAGAAACTCAGGCTCAGGTCCGGGTGCACTTGCTGCACCGCGCGCACGTAATAGTGCTGGTTGATCCGCACCGCCAGCGGGTGAGCGGCGAATACCCGGTGGTCGAGGCGCTCCACCGGCACGCCGATCAGCCGTGCGTATTCCTCGGCGGCGGGCTCGGCATTGAGTTCATAGACCCGGCGCTGGGCGCTGTCGGCGCCGGTGACCACCAGCTTGTCTTCCCGGGGCAGGATGTGGTGGGTGGTGAACACCTCGAAATCCAGCCAGGTATTGACCAGCACCACCACCGCCGCGCCGCTGTGGAACTCGCCGCCGAAATACACGTGGGTGTGGGTCAGGCGATTGTCATCGCCGGCCGAGCCGCCGAAATGGGGAATGTCCCCCAGGGCTGCGCTGAGGGCGGTCAGGACCATTTCCTCGCGGCTCGACAGGCCGTCCAGCAGGGTCAGGGCGAAGCTGTTGCCCTTGATCGGCGCCAGGCTGTTGCTGCGGCAGCCACCCACCAGGCGCTCGACCATGCGCTGGGCGTCTATCAGGCTGAAGTGCTCCATCTGGTCGATCAGCTCGGCGGCGATGGAAAAGTGCCGGTGATCGAAGCCGATGGCGGTCACGCAATTGCGCCCGTAGCCCAGGGGGGTGATTTCCCCGGCGCTGGTGCAGCCCACCAGGGCAATGCCGCCAAAGCTCTGTTGCAGGGCGGTGCCAAGGGCTTGCAGGGGGTATTCGGCGGAACAGAAGAACAGCACGAAACCCAGGTGCGGGTGCAGCAGTTGGCGGGCCAGGTCCTGGGCCACTTGTTGCGGGTCGGCGGCCTGGGACATGGCGCTGACCACGCCCTCGCTGTGGGCTTGCTGCATCCTCGCCTCCGGCGTGGGTTGTCTGAGGGATGAGTGTACGAAGCCGGCCCGGGGGCACGAATGCTACTTGGGTAGCGGGTGGGCAGTTCCATGGGCGTAGGTGCTGTGGCGAGGGAGCTTGCTCCCGCCCGGGCGGCCGGCGTCCCGGCGCGCAGCGGCCGCAAAACCTGAATCCGCGATCTGCCTGACAGACCACGGATTCAGGCCCTGGGAAGGCTGCGCCTTCCAGCGCGAGCAAGCTCGCTCGCCACGGGGCTTGTTCAACCGCTTGCAGCTGACAGCTTGCGGCTTACCGCTGCTTTTCTTTTACCAGGTCAATACCGCGCCCAGGGCCAGGGTGTCGGTGTTTTCGTTTTGCGCGCGGGTGTGGTGGCCGTCGATCTCGAACTGGTTGTACTCGGCCACCAGCTTGAGGTTGTCGTTGATCTCGTGGAACAGCGCAATGCCCCGGGTCTGGTAATCGGCGCCGCTGCCCACCACGCCGTTGCCGTCGTCCTTTGTCTTGCCATAGGACAGCGCCAGGCGGTTCTTGCCCAGTTTGTACGAGCCCTGCAGCAGGTAGCCCTTGCTGTCGACATTGCGCAGGGTGGCCTCGCCGGCATTGTTGGTGAAGAACGGGTTGATGCCCTTGGCCTGGAACCCGGAACCGGTCAGCGACAGGCCGCCCATCTTGGCCTGCAAGCCATAGCCCAGGCCCTTGGAGGTGACCGACTTTACATTGGGGTCGGTGTTGTCGGAGGTCTGGTAGCTGCCGTTGAGCCAGCTGTAGAACTGGGCCCCGCCCAGGTCGAACTGGTAGGTGATCTCGCTCTCGGTGCGCGGGTTCTTCTGGTAGGCCTTGCCCAGGGCGCTGCTGTCGTTGGTGTCCACTGGGTCGAGGATGCCCACCGCCACCCGCAGGCCGTCCATCTGCGGGCTGCGGTAGGTGATCTGCGACGACGGAAAGGGATAGGGGTAACCGCTGCCGATATTGCCGAACGACACCCCGCCGCCGTCCACCAGCCCCAGGCTGTCGCTGACCTGGCCGTAACCGGCGAGCATCTCGTCCAGCAGGATGTTGGAACGGGCGAACAAGCCGAAGTCCTTGCCGATCAGCACCTCGCCCCACTCCGGGTTGGCCACGGTGCCGTAGAACTGGCGCACGTCGATGGCGGTGTCGGTGCCATTGGTCTCGCTGTCGTTGATGGTGACCCAGAACGAGGAGCGGGCGCCGAGCTTGAGGTCGTCCACCTGCTTGCCCAGGGTGAAGCCCAGGTAGTTGGGTAGAAAGCCCATCTTCACCCGCGCCTGGCGCCGGTCGTACTGGTCGCCGGCGCGGTCGACGTCGCTGTTGACGTAGAAGGCGTTGATATAGCCGTCGGTGGCGAAGGTGGTCTGGTCCTTGTCGTAGAGCAGGATCTCGGCTTCGGCCACCCCTCCGAAACCCAGGGTGGACAGGCCGGCGATCAGGGCCGGAATCAGAGGATGCTGGCGGTTCTTATTGTTGTGCATGGCGCGCTCCGCAATCGGGGGACGAGTTGTCGGAGGCGATTATCGAAAGGGCCCAGGGCCGGCCATAGGCTGCCTTGGCGCTAGATGTGCGGTGCTTTGGAGGGGCCGCGGGGGCCCGGCAAATCCGGCCTAGTACCGGGCCCCTCCCGGGAGTAGCACCAAGGGTTTAACCAGCGGGGGGGGCAAAGGGATAAGGCCCCTACTCCCCCGCCGCCAGGGCCCGCAGCCGCGCCAGCTCGGCAGCGTCCAGGGCAATGCCGTGTTGCAGGGATTCGGCGCGGCAGCGATGGCGGCGATCACCGGGCATGCGCTCCAGGCCCACGGCCTGCATCTGCCGCACCAGCTCGCCGCTGCGCCGGGCGAACTGCCCGCCGCCCAGGTGACTGGGGTCGATCACGATCAGCAGCTGGCCGGTCCAGGGGGTTTGTGCCCCGGGATGCCGGGACCAGTCGAACTCGAAAGAGAAGTTGCCGCCAGTCAGCGCCGCCGCCAGCAGCTCCACCATCATCGACAGCGCCGAGCCCTTGTGCCCGCCAAAGGGCAGCAAGGCGCCGCCGTCGAGCACCGCTGCCGGATCGCAAGTGGGCTGGCCGTCGCGGTCCACTCCCATGCCCGCTGGCAGTTGCTGGCCCTGGCGCTTGGCGATCTGCACATCGCCATGGGCAATGGCGCTGGTGGCCAGGTCGAAGACGATGGGCTCGGCCCCTTCACGCGGTGCGGCGAAGGCAATCGGGTTGGTGCCGAACAGCGGCCGCTGGGCGCCGTGGGGCACCACGCAGGTCATGCTGTTGACCAGGCTCAGGGCCACCAGCCCCTCTTCGGCAAAGGGCTCGACATCTGGCCACAGGGCCGCGAAGTGATGGGAATTGCGAATCGCCAACACCGCGATCCCGGCGCTGCGGGCCTTGCTCAGCAGCAGCTCGCGGGCCGCTGCCAGGGCCGGCTGGGCAAAGCCGTTGCCGGCATCCACCGCCACCACGCCGGGGGCCACATCCTCGACTTTCGGTACGGCCTGGCCATCGACCCAGCCGCTGGCCAGGGACGACAGGTAACCGGGAATGCGGAATACCCCGTGGCTGTGGGAGCCGTCGCGCTGGGCCCGGGCGCAGTTGTCGGCGAGCACCTGGGCCACCTCGGGGCGGACCCCGTGGCGGAGGAAAATACGTTGCAGCAAGTCGGTCAAGGCAGGCAGGTCGAGGTGCTCGACGGGGGCCTGCGCCAGGGTCGCTTGGGACACTTGGGTCATGGCGGTTCCATTGGAATTGTTATTGGAAGGCACCTGACTATCGCGTCACGCCAGTTAACTGTCAAATGTTGACTTCATGACAGAAAACATTCATTTTCCATTGCCAACGGCCCACAAGAATGAAAAAAACCATGAGCCAGCCGATCAAGCAACGCCTTGAAAGCAGCCTGTCCAGCGCCACCGCTTCGGGGCGGGCGATTGCCAGCTACATGCTGGCCAACCTCTACGAGCTGCCCTTCCAGACCGCTGCCGATATCGCCGAAAAACTCGGCGTCAGCGAGTCCAGCGTCGGCCGTTTCTGCCGCGCCATCGGCTACAGCCACTTCAAGGATTTGAAAAACGACCTGAAGAACGACCTCGGCGAAGGCCCGTGGCTGGTGGGCGACCGTTTGCAGGAATTTCGCCAGCAGCCCAACCCGGCCCTCCAGGGCCTGCCACGCAGTTTCGAGCTGGAAGTGGGCGCGCTGGTCAAGGTCTACGAGTACAGCCTGACCCCGGCCTGGCAGGCCGTAGTGCAGCGCCTGGCCAGCCGGCGCCGGGTGTATGTGGCGGGGTTCCAGACCGAGCGCGGCATCGCCGCTTCCATGGTCCACCTGCTGCAATACCTGCGCGACGGTGTGTACCTGGTGGACGGCGCCGCCGGGCATTTCGCCGATGTGCTGCTCAGCCCCGCCGAGGATTGCGCGCTGGTGGTGTTCGAGGCCCGGCGCTATTCGCGCCACGCCCTGACCCTGTGCCGCAAGGCCCGCGAAGCGGGGATTCCAGTGACCCTGGTGACCGACACCTTCTGCGATTGGGCCGAGCAGAACGCCGACGAGGTGTTCCGCGTGCCCACCGAGTTCAACCTGTTCTGGGAGTCCACCGCGGCCATGCTGTCGCTGGTGCACCTGTTGGTGAACGAGGTGTGCAAGCACCTCGGCCCCGAGGTGGAAAAACGCCTGGAGGCCACTGCTGCCCTGCATAACGAGTTTGTTGGCTACACATCATCCGCCCGAGCAAAACAATAAATCATCGAGGTGCTTCATGAACCCTGTCGTCCGCATCGCCACCGCCTGTGCCCTGGTCTTCGCCGCTTCCGCAACCCAGGCCGAAACCTTGAAGATCGCCACCGAAGGCGCCTACCCGCCCTTCAACTACGTGGACTCCAACAACCAGCTGCACGGCTTCGACGTGGACATCGCCAACGCCCTGTGCGCGCAGATGAAGGTGGAGTGCCAGATCGTCGCCCAGGACTGGGAAGGCATCATTCCGGCGCTGCTGGCGAAGAAATACGACGCCGTGGTGGCCTCGATGATCGCCACCGACGAGCGCAAGAAAAAGATCGCCTTCACCAACCACTACTACCGCACGCCATTGTCGGTGGCGGTGGCCAAGGACTCGGACATCACGGATGCCCAGACCAACTTCAAGGGCCGCACCGTGGGCGCCCAGGCCTCCTCGACCCAGGCCATCTATGCCGAGGACCACTACGGCCCGGCCGGCGCCGACGTGAAGTTCTACCCGACCCTGGACGAAGCCAACAGCGACCTGGCAGCCGGCCGCGTGGACGGGGTGATCGCCGACAAATTCCCGCTGCTGGCCTGGGCCGACAGCGCCGGCAAGGACTGCTGCAAGATCATCGGCGACGTCAACGGCACCACCGCCGACGCCTCGATCGCCGTGCGCCAGGACGACCATGCCCTGCGCGAACGCCTGAACCAGGCCCTGGACGCCATCGTTGCCGACGGCACCTACAAGAAGATCTCCAGCCGCTACTTCGCCTTCGACATCTACTGACCCCACGCCTTTACCGCAGCCTTAGCCCCGCGTTCCCCTGAACGCGGTGGCGCCCTGCACGGTTCTTTTATCCAGAGGGTTCGCGCATGTTCGACCAGTTGTCACTCCTGTCCTTTGCCAGCGGCGGCTGGGGCTCGGCCCTGCTTGCCGGGGCCCTGGTGACCATCGCCCTGGCGCTCGCCTGCGTGCCCATCGGCCTGCCCCTGGGGCTGCTGGTGGCCCTGGCCGCCCGCTCGAAAAACCGCTGGGCGCGGGCCTGGGCCACCACCTTCTCCACGGTGTTTCGCGGCCTGCCGGAACTGCTGACCCTGCTGATCATCTACTACGGCTGCCAGATTGCCGCGCAGAAAATCCTCGGCGCCCTGGGCTACCCCGGTGAAGTGGCGATCAACACCTTCGTCGCCGCGATGATCGCCTTCAGCCTGGTGTTCGCCGCCTTCTCCAGCGAGATCTGGCTGGCGGCGTTCAAGACCCTGCCCAAGGGCCAGTACGAAGCCGCCAGCGCCCTGAGCCTGTCGCGCCGCACCACCTTCACCCGGGTGCTGCTGCCGCAACTGACCCGCATCGCCCTGCCGGGGCTTTCCAACAACTGGCTGTCGCTGCTCAAGGACACCTCCCTGGTGTCGACCATTTCCCTGGTGGACCTGATGCGCCAGACCAACCTGGCGGTCAGCGTGACCAAGGAACCCATGCTGTTCTACAGCGTGGCCTGCTTTGGCTACCTGTTCTTCTCGGCGTTGTCCGGGCACTTGTTCAGCTTTCTCGAACGACGCTTCAACCGCCAGCAACGGAGCCTGCAGCCATGAACCTGGATGACCTGCTGAACCTGTTCCTCAACCAGGAACTGCTGGAACGCTACGGCCCGCGCTTTATCGACGGCCTGCTGGTAACCGCCAAGCTGGTGGCGATTTCCTTCAGCCTGGGCGCGGTGCTGGGCCTGCTGATCGCCCTGGGGCGGCTGTCCAGCAACCGCGTGCTGCGGCGATTTACCGGGGCCTATGTGTACTTCTTTCGCGGCTCGCCGCTGCTGGCCCAGCTGTTCATGCTGTATTACGGCCTGGGCTCGTTCAAAGGCTTCTGGCAGGACGTGGGCCTGTGGTGGTTCTTCCGTGACGCCTGGTTCTGCACCCTGCTGGCCTTCACCCTGAACACCGCTGCCTACCAGGCGGAGATCCTGCGCGGCAGCCTGCTGGCCGTGGCCCAGGGGCAGCGGGAAGCCTGCAAGGCATTGAGCCTGTCGCGCTGGACCGCGTTTCGCAAAGTGATACTGCCGCAGTCGCTGCTGATCGCCATCGGGCCCTTGGGCAACGAGCTGATTCTGATGATCAAGGCCAGCGCCATCGCCTCCCTGGTGACCATCTACGACCTGATGGGGGTGACCAAACTGGCCTTCTCCCGCAGCTTCGATTTCCAGATCTACCTGTGGGCCGCGGTGCTGTACCTGCTGATTGTCGAAGGCGTGCGGCGCAGCCTCAAATACCTCGAAGGCCGCCTGGGCCGGCACCTGAACTGACCCCTTTAGTGGGTCGCCCCGCGGCCCCTGCCATAAGGATGCACACATGCATTGCCAAACCCTCGTTCTGGGCGCCGGGATCGTCGGCGTCAGCAGCGCCCTGCACCTGCAGGCCCGCGGCCGCCACGTGGTGCTGCTGGACCGCCAAGCACCGGGCAACGGCACCAGCCACGGCAACGCCGGGCTGATCGAACGCGCCAGCGTGATCCCCTACGCCTTCCCCCGGGAAGTGTCGAAGCTGTTGCGCTACGGCCTCAACCAGCAATCGGACGTGCGCTACAGCCTGCGCCACCTGCCCAAGGCCGGCCCCTGGCTGCTGCAATACTGGCGCCACTCCTCGGCCAAGGGCCTGGCCGCCGCCACCCGCGCCATGCTGCCGCTGATCGAGCGCTGCGTGACCGAACACCTGGCCCTGGCCCGCCCGGCCAATATGCTGGAGCTGATCGCCGACGGCGGCTGGATCGAAGCCTTCAACGACCAGCAAGCCTTCGACATCGCGCAAAGAGCCGCCGCCGACCTGCGAGACTACGAGCTCAATTACCGGGTACTGGACCGCAATGCCCTGCTGGCCCTGGAACCCGGCCTGCACGCCGACATAGTCGGCGGCCTGCACTGGCTCGACCCCAAGACCGTGAGCGACCCCGGCGGCCTGACCCGGGGCTATGCCGAACTGTTCCAGCAACGCGGCGGCCAATTCATCATCGGCGACGCCCTGAGCCTGAGCCAGGTCGAAGGCGGCTGGCAGGTACAGAGCGCCAACGGCCCAATCACCGCCCAGGAAGTGGTGGTGGCCCTCGGCCCGGAAGCCCGCGGCATTTTCGAACCCCTGGGCTACCCCATTCCCCTGGCGATCAAGCGTGGCTACCACATGCACTACGCCCCCCTGCCCGGCACCCGTTTGCAGCACCCGATTCTCGACCCGGTGGGCGGCTACGTGCTGGCGCCGATGGTGGGCGGCATCCGCCTGACCACCGGCATCGAATTCGCCGACCGCGATGACCCCATCAATGAAATCCAACTGCGCCGCTGCGAAGCCCTGGCCCGACGCTTCTACCCCCTGGGCGAACGCTTCGACGCCGAACCCTGGCTGGGCCGCCGCCCGTGCCTGCCGGACATGTGCCCGGTGATCGGCCCCGCCCCGCGCCACCCCGGCCTGTGGTTCAACTTCGGCCACGCCCACCACGGCCTGACCTTGGGCCCGGTCAGCGGCCTGCTGCTGGCGCAGATGGTCACCGGCGAAACACCCTTTACCGACCCAGCCCCTTACCGCGCCGAGCGCTTCAACTGACCGACGGAGAACCGCCATGCTGACCCAGACCGCCCCGCTTTCCGCCGCCTCCCAAGCGCCCGTTCACCCCGCCGTCGATCCGCGTGAAGTGGTGATCGATATTGCCGGGCTGAACAAGTTCTACGGCGCCTTCCACGTCTTGCACGACATCGACCTCAAAGTGCGCCAGGGCGAACGCATCGTCCTCTGCGGGCCTTCCGGCTCCGGAAAATCCACCCTGATCCGCTGCATCAACCGCCTGGAAATCGCCGAAAAAGGCCGCATCCTGGTGGACCGCACCGACCTCTCGCAAAACACCCGCGAAGCCGCCCAGGTGCGCAGCCAAGTGGGCATGGTGTTCCAGCACTTCAACCTGTTCCCCCATATGAGCGTGCTGGACAACTGCACCCTGGCACCGATCACCGTACGCGGCCTGTCGCGGAAAAAAGCCGAAGAACTGGCCCGGGGATTCCTGGCCAAAGTGGGGATCGAGAACCAGGCGGATAAATACCCGAGCCAGCTTTCTGGTGGGCAGCAACAGCGCGTGGCCATCGCCCGGGCCCTGTGCATGGAGCCGAAGATCATGCTGTTCGATGAACCGACCTCGGCGCTGGACCCGGAGATGGTGAGTGAAGTGCTGGATGTGATGGTGAAACTCGCCGGCAGCGGCATGACCATGTTGTGCGTGACCCATGAGATGGGGTTTGCGCGGCAGGTGGCGGAGCGGGTGCTGTTCTTGGATGGGGGGCGGATTGTGGAGGATGCGCCGCCGGAGGAGTTTTTTGGGGCGCCGAAAAGCCCAAGGGCGAAGGCGTTTCTTGCGCAGATTGTGCATTGAGATAGGTGGGCAGAATCACCCAAGGCGTGATGCCACGACGCATAACCACTTTCCAGAAACTATAAGTATTCGATATCGCTAATTCACTCAGGAACATAAGTGGTTTAGCTAACGCAGATGCAATGAGGAGGCATCATGCTATTTCGATACGGCAACCCATTACGCAGTCTGGCCCATCGTCGGCACAGCCCCCGTCACAGGGCTGAAGCCAAGGCGATTTTTACCTGCGCCGGCGAGGCTCTATCGTCGCGGTATGCCGTCGTCATTGCCTTGTCCATCGGCAGCGCACATGCCGCGCATGGCGAGGGGGCCTCCCTCGACGTGGCGCAAGAGCATGCCCCGTTGGAACAGCAAAATTCGGCATTGCAGGTCACGCCCTACATCTGGGCTGCCCGCCTGGATGGTCGCGTTTCGCCGTTCCAGCGAGGCCCTACCATTAGCGTCGAAAAGCCGTTCTCCGAGGTAGTGGATGATCTGAACTTGGGTGGCTTCATCAATGTGTGGGGACGCTACGAGCGCTTCGTCCTCTCGGGCGACATCATGTATGTCGATACCACAGATATCCATAAAGTCGGCCCGCTGCCTGCCTTCTCGATTCCCGGCCTTGGCGTAATACCGCCGGGAGGCAATGTCGATGCGAAGGTCGACACGAAACAATTCACCGCAACACTCATGGGCGGCTACCGGGTGATCGATGCACCTGGGTTCAGCCTCGATGCCCTGGCCGGTGCCCGCGTTTGGCACATTTCCAACAGGGTGAAAGTTACCGGGAGCCTTGGTGGCCTAAGCAAGTCTGCCAGCTACCACGAAAGCTTCGGCTGGGTCGACCCACTGGTCGGCCTGCGTGCATTCCTGCCCATTACGCAAAAGCTCTCCGTTCAGGGTCAGGCCGACATCGGTGGGTTTGGCGCAGGCTCCAACTTCACATGGTCGACGCTGGTTAGCGTTAATTATGCTTTCAGAGACAGCCTTTCCACCTCCGTAGGCTATAAGTTGCTCGACGTCGATTACGACCACAACGGCCACGTCTACGACACGCGCCTCAGCGGCCCGGCGCTCGGAATGACCTATAGGTTTTGATCAGCAACGGCTTTGCACATACGTCCCAAGGATTGGTATTCACTATGTCTAAATTCGCCCTCACCCTCGCCACCTTAACTGCAGCCGTCGCCCTGCTGGGCGCCGAAGTCCAGGCCTGTACAAGGGCTGTTTACCATGGCCCTGACGGCCGGAATATTACCGGCCGCAATATGGACTTCAAGGACGCCATGGTTAGCAACTTCTGGGTCTTCCCTCGCGGGATGAAGCGCAATGGAGCCGCCGGTTCCCGCTCCCTTGAATGGACATCTAAATTCGGCAGCCTGGCCGTGTCTGGCTATGACATTTCGACGGTTGACGGCATGAACGAAGCTGGCCTCAACGCCAGCCTGCTTTGGCTCAACGCCACAGAGTTTCCCAAGGACGACGGGAAGACGCCTCGCATGTCGCTCTCGATCTGGGCACAGTTCTATCTTGATCAATTCGCGACGGTGTCAGAGGCGGTTGAATATACGCGCAGCCATCCCGTGCAGGTGGTCAGCGGTGAAGTACCTGGCCGGCCCGGCAGCCTCGCGCCGTTGCATTTGACCCTCTCCGATGCCTCCGGCGACAGTGCTGTGCTGGAGTGGATCGGCGGAAAGCTGAGTATTCATCATGACCGCCAGTATCAAGTGGTGACGAACGACCCACCCTACAGCAGCCAACTTGCTAACCAGAAATATTGGAGCGTGATAGACCCGCTCAATTTCCTTCCCGGTAGTGGCCGCTCCGAAGACCGTTACCTGCGCGCCGGTTTTTACATCAACGCCGTGACCAAAAGCGACGACCCCCGGATCTCTGCCGCCGCGGTGTTCAGCGTTATCCGCAACGCTTCGGTCCCCTATGGCGTAAGCCTTCCTGAAGCACCGAACCTTTCCACGACCCGCTGGCGCGTGGTGGCTGACCAGAAAAGTATGCTGTTCTATGGCGAGTCGGCCATTTCACCCAATATTTTCTGGGTGGATCTGAAGAAGCTCGACTTCTCTGAAGGTGCGCGTGTCCGCAAACTCGACCTCGGGGTGGACATGGACCGTATCCTTACCGGGGAAACATCCGGCCAATTCGTTACTGAAAAGCCGTTCGACTTTATGGCCGCTGAATGAGACTTAGCAAAGATTCGTAGTATCCGAGGGAGGCTAAAAACTTGTCGCATCCTTCTGCGATTGCAATCGAATCAGGCGAACGGATTGTGTTGTGTGGGTCTTCCGGCTCCGGCAAATCGACTCTGATTCGGGGAGTGAGGTGCTGGATATGATGGTGAAACTCACCGGCAGCGGCATGACGCATGTTGTGCGTGACCCATGAGATGGGGTTTGCGCGGCAGGTGGCGGAGCGGGTGTTGTTTTTGGATGGAGAGCGGATTGTGGAGGGTGCGCCGCCGGAGGAGTTTTTGGGGCGCCGAAGAGTGCGAGGGCTAAGGCGTTTCTTGCGCGGATTGTGCATTGAGGTGGGAGGCACCGCGCGCTTTGCGACACTTGTTTAGCTTAAAGTGGTGAGGACTAATTAGTGAAAGACTCCTATCGGCCAGAAGCGGACAGCCATCCCAGTAAATAAATCTTGGGCCTGCCCCCTTTTCTTTGGGCCGCCTGGAACTGGTGGTCCGCGAGCAGATTCCCTTAGGTAGTCCGGCCTGCGCGATGCCACTACCCCGCCCCGGCTTGCGCTACCATTCGATACGCCCCCCCGGCAATCTGTGCTGCTGAGACACCACGCGAGGTCACCTCGACCGTGCAGACGGCGCACTTCGAAATGATCTGGAATAGGCTAGTAGGGGGGGTCAGGTGGAGAGTATTAGTAGTGTGTAGCTGGTAGACTGGTTAAACATAGACGCAAGCAGAACTCTTTGAAATTAGAGAAAAATCCAGAACTATCATTAAACATCCTATGCATCACTAATGAAAAATATTTTAGAAAAAAACTCCTAATTGCACACTTGGCAACCCATTAAACACAAGGATGAGAAGCTTGGCTTATGGCCTTCATTAAAGACATTCGAATAGAAGACAATGCAACTCCTGCTGCTGCCACTTCGAAAATTGTCGCCCAGCGGCTAGGTAAAACACTTCGCGAACGTTTTCAGGACTACATACATAAACGTGAATGTACCCCAGAAATGTCTGACTACGAAGTTAAAATGGCTAGTAGAGCCATTGCAGCCTTTTCAATTTACAGCCTAGCATCCGTTGATGAAGCTATTGCAGGTCAGAGTGTTTGCGACAGTTCCCAAGATGGAGGAATTGATGCGGTCTGTGTAAACCATAACGAAAAAATAGTTGTCATTGTACAATCCAAGTTCAACCAAGCGGGCAATGGAACATGGACAAAAGACGACTTTGTTGCTTTTAAATTTGCTTGTGAGAAGCTGCAACTTGAGGAGTACCACAGATTCGATGAAATCCTTCAGTCAATGTCGCCTGACATTGACATAGGCCTAAGCTCGCAGGATTACAAATTCCTCTTCGTCATGGCTCACACTGGAAAAAGAGGAGCTGCAGAAGCCATTCTTAGCGATATGCAACTATGGCAGGATGAGCTTAACTCTGCAGCACTTGCATCCGATACACTCTCACAAGATGAACTACCATTCCAAGTCCACTTAGTATCTGCCGAAGACCTAACTGAATGGCTGCAGGCAGGAACACATGTGAGTATCGACCTAGACGACGTTGAGATAGAGGAATATGGTCAAAAAAAAGAACCGTACCTGTCATTCTACGGGCAGGTTAGTGGTGACCAGATTCTTGAGTGGTGGGAATCTCATGGCACTCGACTATTCTCAAAAAACATACGAAATCTATTAGGTGACACTGAAGTAAATGCTTCAATTAAAGAGACGGCCAACAGTGCCCCAGAGATGTTCTGGTACTACAATAACGGCATAACACTGCTAGTGTCCGACATACAGCCTCATCGCAGGAATGCTGGCAGAGATACAGCCAGAGGAACCTTTAAGTTTTCAAACGTCAGCATTATCAATGGCGCTCAAACGGTAAGTACCATTGGACAAATATTCAAGGGAAGCTCCGAAGAGCGAAGCATCATTCTATCCCAAATAAGAATCTCTGCGCGATTTATAAAAGTCAACGATACTGAAAATGCTGAAATTGCAACAGCAATCACAAAAGCCAACAACCACCAGAACAGAGTACTGGGTCGAGACTTCGCCTCTCAGCACCCAGAGCAGATAAGACTATCAAAAGAGCTGGCCGTAGAAGGTTACCAATATCAACTACTTAGAACATCAGCCCAAACTGGGTCGAACGAACCAACTGTAATTGATCTTGATGAAGCCCTTGACGGACTTGCCTGCCTAACCAGCTCATCATCCATACTTACCACACTTAAAGGGAAGCGAGGACGCTTCTTCGAAAGCCTTGACGGTAACTTTTACAAGACCATATTCAATCCTACAGTATCCGGGATCAAGGTTATAAACGCCGTCACACACTTACGCGCTATCGAAAGACTGATTTCTGAAAAGCTTGAAGGAATTGACAGGGCCGCGAAAAGGAAACAGCACTTAATCGTCACCCATGCAAATAGAGTGTTGACTTCTCTTCTACTTAGAGAGGCATGTGGAATTTACAGCGCAACAGAAATTGTGCAGCCAAAAGAGCCACAACTACTTGAAAAACTCGACTTCTTGTGCGAAGAGATTGAGCAGTACATAGAACATAGCTATATAAATGCGTATCCTGCAAGGTTCTTTGCAAACACCGAAAAGGTTGGCGAGATAATTGATCATCTGACAATTAGACTCAGAGCCAACCGGCCTACCAACTGAGCTATTTCATCCCAACGAAACGCCGCGTAACAATCGGGGAAAGACCACGACTTTGATGCTACCAGGGGAATCCTAGGGCTAACTCTGCCGGCAAAAAGTCACAGCTCTTGGCCGGATAGCGACGGTCTGGCTTCGGCCGTCGCTATGCATGGTCAGACCTCGGTCTGTTCCGCCCTTTCCAAGGCGTCATCGACCTCAATTCCCAGGTATAGAACGGTGCTTTCCAGCTTCGTATGGCCGAGCAGGAGTTGGACTGCCCTCAGGTTCTTCGTCTTCCGGTAGATCAGGGATGCCTTCGTACGCCCCAGCGTGTGGATGCCGTACATGGCCGGATCAAGTCCAATGGCTGTTACCCAGGCTTTGACAATTCGAGCGTATTGCTTGGTGGAGAGACGATCTGAGCCTCGCAACCGACTCGGAAACTTTGCTCTGTGATCTCGAACTGCCAACCGCTTCGATTTTGAATTCCGGGGTGAATCGGTCTAGATTTCGCAGACGCATTGATCGGCCGCTTCTGGCCGAAAGCTGTCTCTCAAGTCTGTCTACAAGACCAGATAACTGTTACGACATAACCGCTCAAACATCTCACCCAATGCACAGTTGCCGCCTCCAAACACCGCCCTTATAGTTCCCCCTCGCAGCAACACCCGCGACGACCTTGGCCGGTCGAATTACAACGCAGCATCAGCGTCCACAACACCTTTTTGCAGTCGCCTTTCCGGTGCCCGCGACAGGATGTCATGACGGCTGTGCGCGGTGATTCTCCGGTCGTCATAGGTGCGCACAGCAGTCATTTTCTTTGTCGCCGGCAACTCAGGTGATTGCTCCATAAGCAGGAGCTGTACCGATGATTGACCAGCCACTCTCACGCTTTACCGCCGTCGACACCCACGACGCCAACCAAGCCGTTTTCTACCTCGACACCCAAGCCTCTCTGAACGATCTGGCCAGCAGTGCGGCCCATCGTTTCACCGTGGTGCGGGATCTGATGGACACGCTGTCCACGCTTAACCTGAAAGACATTGCTGACTGCGACCTGACACGGATCACCCGAGGGGTGCATCTGCTCACCCGGGAGGGTTGCGCGGTGCTGGAGGTGATTCAGTGGCGAACTGGGCAGGAATCCTGAACGCCATTGAACTCAACCAGCGCGTAAACGCGCATGGCTTTGCTTTGGCTTTTGATCTGGTTTTTGATCTTCCTGTCGTGCAGGCATTGCACAGGTCTCATCAAGGGCGATGCATGGCTTGCGGGCCAATTCGCCGGCAAGCCGGCTCCTACGAAAAGCGCGTAAAACGCGCTTGGCTTTGCTCTGGCTTTTGATCTTGCTTTTGATCTGCCTGCCCCTTCAGGAGGCCGAGCGCAGGCGTTGCGCAGGGGGCAGCTCGGCATGGATGCCGAGCTAGCCGCCCCAGGCCATGGATGGCCTGTGGCGGCGTGCCCCCGGAGCAATGCCGGAGTGAGGGAACGCCGAGCCTAGGCGAGGCGCCGGATGCGGGGGCAGAGAGCCTTTGGTTACTTTGGGCTCCATCCAAAGTGACCCGCTGTAAGAGCGGAACCCTAAGCGGCCGTGACCGAAGCAACGGATATGTACCCCAAACGCCCAGGCACATCCCCCATCCCGATTTCGCAGACACGAGCTGGGGCATGCTGAACATCGACATCACCCCGTACCTGGACAAGACCGAGAAGATCAACGTCACCCTACCGGGTTATGTGATCCAGCAAATCGACCGCTTCGTCCGCGAGCACAACATCAAGAGCCGGCCGTCCTTCCTGGCCGATGCCGCGATGGAAAAGCTCGGGCGCTGAAAGCAGCT
This sequence comes from Pseudomonas sp. NFXW11, assembly GCF_049887815.1. NCBI lineage: Bacteria > Pseudomonadati > Pseudomonadota > Gammaproteobacteria > Pseudomonadales > Pseudomonadaceae > Pseudomonas > Pseudomonas sp. NFXW11. The sequence goes on from NZ_JAGEKI010000017.1 coordinate 70,794, forward strand.
GCAGAGGGCAAGCCCAGCGGAGTGAGGCCGGTTGGGGCTGCTGCGCAACCCAGCGGGAGCAAGCTCCCTCGCCACAGGGAGTGTGGCCGGGCAAATGGCTGCATCACCTGGCTGCATTGAGACGGCCCGTTGCACACTCAACTCCAACTACGCACCGCCGCTCTTTTGCAGCCTCTATTCAACCAAAAATGATGAGAAGCAAAACGACAACTTATTATCTTCAAGATCAACCAACCGATAACGCATCCGGTCAAAACCCGAATCCAGCTTACTCACACTCATATGCATCAACTGAGTCAATCCACCGCCAATATCCCAGGACGCAAAATGACTGACATCAATAAACCTGATACGCACCCCATCAGCCCCTGCCTTTTCAGAGACCGAAATCGATAGGGATAAATCATAAGCCCCCCATCTTCGTTCAACTGAATCTCAATGGCGCGCAAGCAGTTGTGAGCAACCAGCAGCTCATTCAACTGCGAAACTTTACTCATCAACTACCCTCGCCCCTTTAACCTTGGGCCCATAGCCAGGACCCTATTTGCAGCTATGCGTGTGCGTATCGAAAGTCACTCCGCATCACCGTTGAAGAGCTTTGCTTGGCTAGGGAAAGCGGACGGCTGCTGCCGACATGACCGCGTTATGCACGAGTAAAGAGGCTTGCTCGGGGTGTTGCTGCAAAAAATGCTTGATCGCTTGATCCTGGCGATCCACCACGCATACGTTCACGCTAGGGCGAGGGACGGTGCAGTTGCCAAGCGCGAGGAACCCGCAGTTCAATACGCCGTACACCGCAGCAGGTTGCGCGACGGCCGAGCAGCCGTAGACCATCTCGCCAAGGTAATTGAGCTGCCCTTGGGTGACGGTGAAACGCAGCGGTTTGGAGTAAGCCCCCATGACCCCGCGACGGTGACCCAGGCGGCTCACTTCATAGTCACCGGCAGGTAGCCATGCCGAGTAATCATCCTTGGGCCCCCAGCCATAAGTCTTGTCACTCTTGATATCGCGAAATTCAAGGTAGGTTCCGTAAGGGCCGCCTTCCAGCAGCGTGCCGACCACTAGACCCGCGTTTTGCGCGTTGTAAACAGGCGAATTCAACGCCATTTCAGCTGGCATTGACGAACAACCGGCCAGTAATCCGATCAGGCCAATTGCAAAGATGTTGCGCGAGTCAAGCATTCCACTACCTCGGTGGGAGACAAAGAAAATCCCCAGAAAAATTCAGGGACGACAGGCGCGCTGGACGGCGGCGACTGCCTTCTTTAGCATGATGGCCTTTCGCCCACTCGTGCATCAAGGACGATCTATCAACATGTTCTGTTTTTCCCAATGGCGCATGCGTGGCGCTGTAAGCATTGCCGCGCTGTTACTTGGCGGGTGCAGTTTCAACGGCACCTACCCGGACGCCAGTGAACCCGATGCAGCGAAGCTGCGCTTTATCAGCAGCAGTGACAGCTCGACGCTCGACTTGTTCGATGCCGAACACTGCGGCGGCCAAACCACGGGGCTGCTCAATAACCTGTTCAGCGCCAATACCCGGCGACGGGCGGCCATGAGTGCCGCTGCCCCCGACGATGCCAAGGCCTACTTGGAAGTGCGGCTGCAACCGGGTCATGAGCTGTTCGCGCGAGCCAATACCTTGAGCACCGGCAGCGTGTGCACCGTGGGGTTCAACTTTACCCCGCAGAGCGGCGGCGAGTACGAAGCGAACTTCCGCCAAGTAGGTCGCACTTGCCAGGTCACCCTTAGCCGTCTGCGCCAGATCGATGGCAAGACTGTGCGCTCGCCGATCGCGTTGACCAGCAAAGGCGTGCCCGCCTGCGCCGGCCACAACCCTATTTTCCCCAAGTCCGCCGAAGCACAACCGCAGTCAGCGGAGCGTGCAGCGCTGATCGCGCAGATCGTCGACGCGAGTGTCATCGCGAAAATGAAGCCCGACGCCGAGGATTCCCCTTCGGTCCAGAAAACACTGCTCGACAAATCCATAGCGGAACGCAAACAGCGCCTCGACTTCAGCCTGCCCGATGCCTATTGGGCTGGATATCAGCAGAACCTGGAGCAGTTCGCCAATGAGATGGGGGGCACCAAGGCCCGTTCATTGCAGCTGTACAAGGATTACTACAGCAACCGTCTGGGCCTGCTCGACACCCCTGCGATCAAGGAACTGCTGCCCGACAGCGCAACGGCCGACCGTAGCAAGGCAATGTCGACCAATAATGAAATGCTCGAGTACTACTACCGAGCCCGGCGAGAACTGCTGAAGGAAACCCTGAGCGCACATCAGGCACGCATGGCCGATCTGGATCAGCGCTTTGAGGTGTGCAAGCGTTTCGCAGAATGCTGGCAACGTTGAAGCGGAGTGCGGCTTGAACATACCGGCAGACGCCCGTACGCCGCCTTAGCCCTGACTGTAGTCGTCTAATAAAACCGGACACTCCATTAGGCGAGAATGCTCGCCGGATGGAGGTGTCTGATGCCGACCTGTTCCCACATCAATAAGTAACTTATGAAACCTCTTTACCTGTGCTCAATTATGCTGCTTGCAGGCTGTGCCCCAGTGCCGAAATACATTGTTCCTGCAGGGGCGCCTCAGGCACTTATCCGCAGCGAATTGGTGTCGATGGAGAATTATCGAAACGGCGTATCTCTGGTCGAAGCGCCTGCCATCAGCTGCAAATACGGTAGAGCCATGGCGACTGCGCAAGGTGGACAGGGACGGCAACTGGTTTCCGTTTTTAAGAATGTATCGACGCCGGAAGGCTTTTTTCCGATTGAAGCCGGCAAACCGATGCGCCTGGTAATGTATGGCATGGCCAATGCCAAGCGCTCATGCACCATAGCGTTCGTCAGCGAATTTACGCCGGGCGCACGTTACGTGATCAAAGGAGGAATTGTCGACAACCCGGGCGCGCTGAGCGGTTGTTACCTTGAAATATTCAATGTCGATTCGGGCGCCCGCGTCCCCATCGCCGATGCGCCGAAAATGGACCGCATTTGTGCGTTGGACCGGCTACCGGCGCTCTAGTTGGAAATGGCGCACTACCTAAACACCCGTTTGCGTTGCATGTGACCGGGTTGACCAGACACTTTTAATGGATGCCTCAGAACCACAATTTGCTCTCGACTATCTCCAGATCGCAGGTGCGTGATTGCAGAGTTGAAAAATCAATTAGTCTCTTTTTCTAAGTAGATACCAATGGTTACTCCCCTCGATCTTCAGAGCTTTGACGTTGGATGGATCGCCACTGATGCCATCGGGCAGGTTGCGCTTTTTACTACGGCTGGTCTGGGGTCGATTCCTGTCTCCGCAATTCCCTCCGTCGAGCACTTCGAAGAATGGGTCCGTTCATTGCCAGAGGTATCAGATGTAAAGATGGTCACGTCCATACCTAGCGCAAACGCTTTCGTGGCCTTTGCCAAACGTGGAGTCTTTGCATATGACTGGTCGGACGTCCATCGCGCGGCACACCAAGTCTTGAACGGATATGAGCTGCAATACCGTCCACTCAATCCACTAACACTTCACGACTTGCCTGCCCCTTTACGGGCATTGGCTGAGCTTACCCGGCTATCCGGCGTAAGGTTCGGAGTATCTATCGTAGTGATAGGTGGTCAGGTTTCTTAGCCACTGTTCAACGGCTGGTGTTGTTTTTGACCGATAGTTATCTCTCATATCCACCTAAAAAAGCAGAACGCGATTTAAGGTTTCGACACGCTGTCCACGCTTAACCTGAAAGATATTTGCGACTGCGATCTGAAGCGAATCACCCGTAGGCTGCATCTGCTCACCCGGGAGGGTTGCGCGGTGCTGGAGGTGATTCAGTGGCGGACTGGGCAGGAATCCTGAACGCCATTGAATTCAGAAGGCGCGTAAAACGCACTTGGCTTTGCTTTGGCTTTTGATCTTGCTTTTGATCTTCCTGCCCCTTCAGGAGGCCGAGCGCAGGCGTTGCGCAGGGGGCAGCTCGGCATGGATGCCGAGCTAGCCGCCCCAGGCCATGGATGGCCTGTGGCGGCGCGCCCCCGGAGCAATGCCGGAGTGAGGGTACGCCGAGCCCTAGCGAGGCGCCGGATGCGGGGGCAGGAGCCCTTTGCTTACTTTGGGGCTTTTCCAAAGTGAGTCGCTGTAAAAGCGAAACCAATAGCGGCCACACCCGCAGAAATGGATATGTACCCAGCCCCTCGCCGTAAGGGCGAAACCACCAGCAGCCATACCCGCACCCAAACGCCCAGGCACATCCCTCATCCCGATTTCGCAGGCATGAGCAGGGACATGCTGAACATCGACATCACCCCTTACCTGGGCAAGATCGAGAAGGTCAACGTGACCCTACCGGGTTATGTGATCCAGCAGATCGACCGCTTTGTCCGCGAGCACAACATCAAGAGCCGCTTGTCCTTCCTGGCCGATGCCGCGCTGGAAAAGCTCGGGCGCTGAAAGCAGCTGCAGAGAGCAGGCCCAGCGGAGTGAGGCCGGTTGGGGCTGCTGCGCAACCCAGCGGGAGCAAGCTCCCTCGCCACAGGGAGTGTGGCCGGGCAAATGGCTGCATCACCTGACTGCATTGAGACGGCCCGTTGCACACTCAACGCCCACTACGCACCGCCTCTATTTTGCACCCTCTACTCAACCGAAAATGATGAGAAGCAAAACGACAACTTATTATCTTCAATATCAACCAACTGATAGCGCATCCGGTCAAAACCCGAATCCAGCTTACTCACACTCATATGCATCAACTGAGTCAATCCACCGCCAATATCCCGGGACGTAAAATGGCTGATATCAATAAACCTGATACGCACCACATCAGCCCCTGCCTTTTCAGAGACCGAAATCGATAGGGACAAATCATAAGCCCCCCCATCTTCGTTCAACTGAATCTCAATGGCGCGCAAGCAGTTGTGAGCAACCAGCAGCTCATTCAACTGCGACACTGTACTCATAGACTACCCTCGCCCCTTGAACCTTGGACCCATAGCCAGGCCCCTATTTTCAGCTATGCGAATGTTCCTCAGCTGCTCACTGTCAGGTAGTGCGAGCGCCAACCATTCGAAAGCCCATGAGAGAAATCGTTATCTGGACGACCAGAACCAGGCACAGCAATACCGCTGCCATTCCCCAGTCACCGTGGTCGGCGATAACCCCCAACGTCGCGATCATTATCGTGGCGCCAATATTGCCGACCAACCAGAAAATTGAAGTCGCCGTCCCAGACCTGGAAAGCCCGGCAGTGTCGGCTATCAGCTGCAGCAGAAGAGGCAGCGGAGATAACAGCGCGGCACCGATCACGATCCCTGCCAGGCTCAATATCCAAGGGGAACCCGAGGTGAACAGCAGTACCGTGCCTCCCCCTGCCAACAATGAAACCCCGGACAGAATGCCCCCCACGGTGGCACCGCTACGAACCATTAAAGGCATGAACGTCATACCCGCGATACCACCGGCCAACATCAGAACAACGATAAATCCTGAAACCTGGGCTTCGATCCCCTGACGCAACAGGATCGGCTCCAGCCATGTCGTAATGGCGGAGAAATAGCCGTTGGTTAAAAAAATCATCAGCAAAACAGCCGTGAACGGAGCCGTGCGCAATAAATCGACACCCTCCGCCAGTAAACGGCCGCCGGACTTGGTCGGGGCGGACGTTGTTTGCACAAGAGGGCCATCTCGCGGGACATAAATAAAGGTCAATAGCGTAATCAGCCCCAGGATCGCGACGTCAATCAACAACGAACTGCTGACATTCCCCTCCTCCGTCAACGGAACAATCATGAACGCAGAGCCTATCCCCAGGAAAATCACCATACTGAACAGCGTCGTGACCCGCACATGTTCATCTTCAGAAAACCAGGTGATCATCAACTTGACGAGCAGCGACATGGTCAAGGGTTGAACAAACCCGAATAACAGTTGGCCGGCAAGCAGGTATTCATAATGGGGTTGTAACACCCGGATCAATGCCGCCAACAACATGGCAATGGCGGTGATACGCAACGCTGTCTGCACCGATATCCGGTCAATCAGGCCACCGCTGGGAAGTGCCAGCGGTAAGGCAAGTGCCGTCACCGCCAAAGACAATGAACCCACTTCCCCATAAGTAATACCGTACTGGGTGGACACCTGATCCGTGATAGGCGCAAAGCGCATCCACTCATACTGGGTCAACGCCAGCATGCCGGAGTAAATACAAAGAATACGGTAACGTACTGGGATCACTTTAATCTCCCGCAAGAAGACACAAGTGAAGTCCGGGGCGAATGCGCCGGACCTTGAGTTCACCCTGTGCAATCAAAACGCCCTCACCGGGCATGGGTTGTCAGCAACCTTAATACTTGATTCCGGTTGCCAGGCTCCAGTCACCGTATTGCGTGCGGGAAACGGTAATATCGCGAAAACCGGCGATCGTCAGCAGCTCCCTTATCTCGGTCTCTGACAATTGCTGACCCTGGGTCCAAAGCAACATGTTCGCGTTATAAGCCGCGACATTATGCGGGCCGGTCTTGTCTTTATTAAAAAACATCTCATGGAGAATGATACGACCGCCACTGGGCAGTGCATCAAAACTCTTCTTGGCCAGAAAAAGACACTTGTCCAGCGGCCAATCATGAAAGATATCACTGTAAAGATGCACATCGGCGGCTGGATACTCAGACGCCCAGATGTCTCCTTTATGGGTTGTGATGCGCCCCGCCATTCGGTACTGCTCGACGTAGGTATCGGCAATATCGCACACATAGGGAAGATCAAAGATCACCGCATTCAGTTCAGGCCATTTCTCCAGCGCACAAATGGAGTGAACACCCGAACCACCGCCCACATCCAGAAGACAGCTATACCCGGACAGATCAATCCGCCCCGACCAGGCCCGAGCCGGTCCTTTGCTTTTACTGTGCATCGCCTTGGTGAAAATTTCGCTGTGTAACTGATCCTGCGCATTGTTCTCAAACAGATCCGTCTCACCGAACAACCCGGACTCGCCACTGAGCATCGACTCTTTGAAGAATGCATAAGAGAACGCATCTTCTTTGTGGCGTGCGGATTGCAGAACCCCACTGAACGAGGTCTCCGACTTTCGGGTCAGAAACGCTTGTGCCAAAGACGTCAGGCCATAACACTCCCCACTCTTCTCAAGCAGCCCCTGACTGGTGCACATAGCCACAAGCGCCTGTGCGGCTCGAGGGGCCAGTTCCAATGCCGAGCCGATTTCATCCAGCCTCAGCGCTTTGCCTTCAAGCAGATCAAACAGTTTTACTTCATCGGCAAAAAACAAGGTGTAGGTATTGATAAACCCAAAGTAGATATCAAATATCTGTTTATCACTGTGATGTTCCCTGTGCACTGTACTGTCCATGTAGATGCCTATCCCACTTCAAAAATGCCGTTGAAGACCATCAACGATGCCATGACAATAGAAACCCTCTACAACACGATCAAACGCCTGCCTGGCCTCGTGCGAAGCGTTGCCCACCAGGTAACCATGTGAACAGGCCTGCAACATCTCGATGTCATTACAACTGTCCCCGAACGAGATGACCTTGGCGGGGGAAATCGCATGTTTCTTGACGATGAAATCGACCCCCTGCTTCTTTCCGCACCCCGGGTGCATGATGGCTACATCGTAGACATTCTCGGGGTCGCCGGCGGCGGCACTGGCGTAGGTAATTGAGGCCTCAAGACCCACCTGCAAACAGAGCCTATGGATCTGCTCGATGGCGGTCGCTTCATTGCCATCGGCCTTCAAGTAATAACCCCGAATGCGTTTTTGCTGGAAAGCCTCCGACTGCAACGTCAACTCAATACCCTCTTGCTCGAACAGGGCGCTCAGCCTTATGACCCGCTCTGGAAACGCTCCAGCGCCTTGTAACGGCCAACCTTCATCCTCCAGAACACTGTCCGGGTGATTCCAGTACAACTCGGTTCCCAGACTGGTCAGTGCAAAGTCCCAGGGAAATTCGGGGTATCTCTTCATCTTGTCCAGGACCACCGCTTGACTGTTTCCCGTGGCCCAGCCAAATAACAGGTGGTGCTTGCGTTTCAGTTGATTCAAACAGCTTTCCAGTTTGTCTATCCCGGCATCCGCCTCTCGAGACGACAAGACCGGCATAAACGTCTCGTCAAAATCAGAAACTATCAACCAGGTGTCTTTGCTCGTCATACCTGTTCACTCTCTGATGAGTCCCATGGACTGTGAGGATATTTCAATCCGGGAAAACTCCCCGACCGCTCCCTCGGAAAAGGGCGACTGCACACTAAACCCAACGCGGACTTCATTCGGGCAGTTGCTCACATAGAACGACCGATGAAAAACCACGGCCCCCTCAGAACCACTCAGATAACACGAGAACACATCCCCACTTCGTGAAATGAACAGCCGCACAGGCTCATCGTTTACCTCGATGCCATTGGCTTCATCGCTATAGGGCGATGAATGCACCGATACGATCTTCTTGTTGCTGCCGTACTCTTCAACACCGAACTTCAGCTTGTGCAGCCCGACTTCAAGAAAGAGCCCTGCAGCATCAAACTTGGCCAGGCTGAATAACTTGATGTCAGCGCCAAGGGCAAACTCTCCCGTCACCGACGTGAGCAAAGTGCCCAAGCTGTCCACCGTATGAAGCCCTGGAATATTGAACGCATCGCTACCGGGTTCGCTGCGCATTTTCAGAACCGGCGCTACATAACGCAGCTGTGCGCAATGCTCGGCACCGAACACACGATCACTGATCCTCAGTACGGTGTCCGGGTCTTCGCGCAAAACAGCCGTATTGCCAAGGGTGTCAGCCATACAGGTTCATTCCGCCATCGACCGACAGGGATTGAGCTGTGATGTCTTCGTTCTCAAGGACCGCCAGACAGAACCGGGCAATGTTTGCCGGGATCTGTGTACGACCCAGCGGGATCAGGCCCTCCATGCGAGCCCACAAGTCATCCAGCGACTCGTTGGGCTCGATGAGGCGGTTCTCCAGGTACTTCCACATATTGGTTTTGACGATGCCGGGGCAAACGCAGTTGACCCGGATATTGTGAGTGGCCAACTCCAGCGCCAAGGCGCCAGAGAAGCCCTGCAACCCGGCTTTCGCGGCGCAGTAGGAAGAGATTCCAGGAAAGGCGACTTTTGCGGCAATGGAGCTGATATTCAGGATCGCGCCGCCCTTGCCTCTCTGGATCAGTGCGCGGGCAGCTTCGCGCGACGTCAGGTAAGGGGCTGTAAGGTTGGTTTGCACGATCGCATCAAACTCGCTCAGCGCTGATTCAACCGTGTTGATCAGATGGCTGCTGCCAATGGCGTTGACCAGGCCGTAGAAGTGCTCTGACTCATGGACAACGCCACCTACGGCTTCTACGACCTGGGCTTCAGACGTTGCGTCGACCGCAATGGCCTTTACCGAAAGCCCTTGTTCCACAAGATCCGCCGCCAGCGTGCGAGCCGCCTGATAACCACTGACATCCTGAGTTTGATAGTGGTTGATTGCATTGGGTGTCCGGTCGGTATCAAAGATGTAGACATGAACACCTTCTTTGGCCAGTACTTCAACAATCGCGGAGCCGATGCCTCTGGCACCGCCCACGACGATCATGGTTTTACCGGACAACTTGCCTTGCGCTTTATTTCCCTGCGTCATAAACCACTGCTCCTGAATCCATAGAAAGCCTGCCGAACCCTATACAGGGTTCAGAAAACCAATAAATAGTTAAAACTGCATTTAAACCTGTGAAGCCTAATTAGCTAATGCGCACGGCGGGTCAGCCAACAATGCACCCAGTACTCGAGGTGCAACATTGGCCTGGAACGTCTCGATTGTTGGCCACTCATAGGCATCACTGAAGACCTTGCGAACTCGAACCAGCAAACTGGACTCAATGTATTCAGCCAGGTTGAAGCGACCACTGTTATGTTCAACGACAATAATTTCGCCACATCGGCTCAGCATGTCTTTAACCAACTCAAGATCCGGCCGAACGGACAGAAACCGGATATGCGTGCATCTTTTTGTCGTGGCAACCTGAAAGGCTTCGTATGCCATCGACTCCGATGACACTATCAATGAACCTGCGGCAAACTCGGGCTGAAAAATATAGATATCTTCAGACAGCTTCCGATACTTCTCCCTCAGGGCACACACTCTTTCCATGGGCTGGTCGTACATTAAGTACAGGCCGTTTCCACCCTGTGCTTTCTGCCGATGAATACAGGCCAACAGATCGAGAGGGTCTGTCAGTTCGTATACGGTTTCTTCCGTCAGCAAGCTGAATACGGTTGAGGCATAAGTAGCGCCGCCCCAGACACCGTTCTTCCGAGCGCCAATGACATGCAAATTACGACAGGCAATCAAAGCAGAGTGCAGTACATCTATCGCGTTGAGGTAATACTTGTCATCGGTCAAGACAAACTTCAGTTCATCATCCGGGCACCCCATCGCGCAGGTCAGCAACGCTGACTCGGCCAGGCCGATGTTGCAATAACCGGACAATGACTTGAGGCCAAACCGAGCGGCCAGATCCGCGGTGAATACATGGGCAGGTGCCCCTGAGCGAACTTCTTCGATAACGTCGGCCGTCCGACTGCAGCTGGAAGCTTTCCTCAGATCATTCTTCTGCTGATCGTCCGTTGACGTCATCAAACTCTGATGGCTGGCACGTTTGTAGGAGTGAACGCCCTTTTCGGTATGACAGATGATCGCGGTAGACCGATGGTCCTTCTCTGCCTGGCGAATGTGTTCACTGATTGCCTGGGTGTCGTGTCCATCCACTTCATAAACATCAGAAAAGTAGGCGGCCAAATACTCCGGCCTCAACTTCCCGGGAAGTGGGTCAATCCCTCTGCCATTGTTGTCCACTATCAACGTCAGGTTCTTGACCTCAAGTTCGCCAACCAGGCGAATCGCCTCGAAAGACACCCCTTCGTTCAACTCACCGTCACCCGCCACACAGATAACACGTGCATCTGGATTGGTATTCGCCCGCCCCAACGCAATGCCCATTCCCTCGCCCAGGCTATGCCGCATGCTGTAGGCAAAACCGTAGTGTTTATTGACAACGGCCGGAACCTTGTCGTGAACCGCAGCCAAAAAAGCCAAAGGCATACCGTTGAGCAGATGACGATAGGCATAAAACAATGGCGCAATATGCCCCCTGCCAATCACCAGATTCTGATTGGCCACCCCTGCCGCATTGCAGAGTTCCAACGCAAACAGCGCTTCGGCAATGTTCAGTGACGACAGGCAAGATGCCAGGGTTCCGTAACCGGCAATTTCATGAATCCGCTCCAGGCACACCCTTACGTCTGAATAGAAAGGCGTAAATTGTCTGGCGATGGCTACCGACAGTTCGTTGATCGTCTGGCACTTCGGCGACTCGGCAATACCGACTTCAACTTCCTCATTGGCACGCACATACTCATCGGCCGTCAGGTACGCCTTCCGTTTATGCACGCTTTGACGAATGCCATATATCGGCGTCAACAGGCTGGCAACTGGCTCGAGGTCATAACTGACTAATTGATTCATTCAACACCTCGAACACGTCACTTAGCGTTTCTTCTGACATGATGTAGGCGGGCGCAAGGCAAGCCCAATCTTCCTCACCTCGAATAATCAACTTCCTGTCAAAGCACAGCCCACCCAATTTCTTGCCTGCCTGCTCCCCAAGGCTTGAGTCCAGGGTTATGCCGATCAGCAAGCCGTGGGATTCAATTCGGGCGATACGCTCATTCCCGGCGATTTCCTGACACAGCGCCTGGGTCTTTGTAATGAGTTTTTGTACCTGCCCTGCGGCCTCTATCTGTTCCAGCACGCGCATCGACGCATTGATGGCCGCAATCGAAACCGAGTTGCTTGCATAGGTATGCGAATAGGAAAACGGGATCCACGGCTCTGGCTTGTCAAACACCGAGGCTATTTTATGGGATGTCACCATGGCGGATGCCGGGTAATAACCACCGCTGATGCCTTTCCCGAGCGCGACGATATCGGCAGAAACCCCAAACTGATGGGTATTCAAGAACTCTCCGGTTCGAGAGGCGCCGGTCACGATTTCATCGGTAATCATCACGATATCGTAACGGTCACAGAGTTCACGAATACCGATCAGGTACTCGCGGGGAGTTTGCCGCATCCCTTTCAAATGGTTGACCGGCTCGAAAATAATGCAAGCGATCTGCTCCGCACCATAATGAAGAATAATATTCTCCACATCCGCCACGCTGTGCATTTCCAACGCCTGACCTTCGTGAACGACAGGGAATGGCGGGTTGATCCGAATAGTGTCGTAACCGCTGCAACGCAGGTCCTTGAAATCGTTCCTGCCGGTAATACTGTGGGCCCCCAAGGTGGCGCCGTGATAGGAGTGCTTGCGGCAGATCACTTTCTTCTTGAACGTATTGCCTTTGCGCTGGTGATATTCCAAGGCCATGGCAATCGACGACTCGATAGCTTCCGAGCCGCTGTTGACATACAGCACGCCGCCGTCTTCCATCTTGGCGCGCTTGAGCAGCAGCTCTGAAGTTTCAAACAGCTCGGACGAATAGAAATGATCCTTGGGGTGGAAAGGCAGATCCGTCAACGTTTTGGAAATATGCTGCTTGATGGGTTCGCACGAATACCCGAACGGTACGTTAAACATGCCCGAAATCGCATCCGTGTAGATGCCACCCTCTGCATGAACACTGACATCTTTAACAGAGCCAACAATTTGGTCTTTCACGCGTGACTGATAGACAAACATCCCTTTCTGCCTTCTATTGATTAGATCGGATAAACCTGAGAACCAGCGCCCAGCACTTTACTGTGTGGCGGAACCGACTTTGCCACGACAGCACCCGCACCGATAATTGACCCTTTACCCACTGTGACGCCCGGCAAGATTGTTGCGCCGCCGCCAATCCATACATCATCTTCAATGACTACAGGCGCACCCGACTCTATATAACGACGCCGCTGCTCAAGATCCTTGGCATGGTTAGAGGTATAGATACCGACATGAGGCCCGATAAACACACGGTTGCCGATGTTTATTTCAAACGCATCGAGGAACACACCATTGGCATTAATAAAAACGCCTTCACCAATGTTGATGTTCGAACCAAACTCACAAAAGAAATTGCCCCACTGTTCAAACCCCTCACCCACTGACCCGAACAGGAGTTTATAAAGCGCTTCCCGACCATCAGGGTTACTGCTGATGGAGGAACATAACGCACGGGCGGTGCGCCTACGGGCAACCAAAGCAGGTTCCGCCGCATCGAATGTCATGAACTCACGCATACGCCACCCTGTAGACACGGGTGTAACAAAGAGCACTCATGCCGCGCTGTTCGGCAAGTAACCGTGGGCAAACAAGACGATCACTAGTTGCGCGCCTGCCACTACCACCCACAATTAACGCCCACACTTTTCCAATAGCCTGATTCCCTTCAGCCATCATCATCTCCATCTAGTATTTATTTTTTAAATATACTTCCGCACTTCTTGAAATTTTTCCACCTTCTACACTCGCCACCAACGCCTTGCAAGTTAGTTAGTGTGTCAGCCGTATTCTTATGTCACTGTTTTCAGGGCCTGTTACTCCCGTTCTGGATTGAGTGTGACGGCACCGATGGGCTGCCAATGACGCGTCGCACCTGACCAGCGATGCGGAGGTTGATAAAGGACTTGCTGCTACATGGCCAGCAGCTCTTGATCCTCGCCGCGATGACGCTGCGCAAGGGGTTACGAAGCGGATGCGGTTGTGGCGGTGCTCATGGTTTTACCCGCGGATAAAATCTCGCACCTGGCTGCGAGCGGCGTCGAAATGTGCAAAGCCATCCTTGGGCCGTTGCGAGCAGTATTTCAGCGTTCGAAACAGCCATTCTGAGTAGCGGTTGTCGTTGCTTACCCGTGGCCGGCCGCGTGACGGGATTCAGCCACTAACCAGCGACTGCGCTTGCGTGGTCGCCCCGGCTTACCGGGAATTCGCACCTGATCCAGCAGCGGTTGTGCATGGGCGATATCGCTGGCTTGGTCGGAGCCCCTCGCGGTAAGGGCGAAATCGCCAGTTGCACTCCTAATCCCAACTACGGACTGTCCCCATTTCCCCCTCTAATCAACCGAAAATGACGAGAAGTAAAATGACAACTTTTCATCTTCAAGATCGATCAATTGATAACGCATCCTGTCAAGACCCGAATCCAGCTTACTCACACTCATATGCATCAACTGAGTCAATCCGCCGCCAATATCCCGGGACGTAAAATGGCTGACATCAAAAAACCTGATACGCACAACATCAGCCCCCGCCCTTTCAGAGACCGAAATCGATAGAGACAAATCATAAGCCACCCCATCTCCGTCCAACTGAATGCTAATGGCGTACAAGCAGTTGTGAGCAAAAAGCAACTCATTCAACTGCGAAACTTCAATCATTATTCACCCTCGTTGCTCTACCACTAGACTCATAACCAACACCCTATTCGTGGGTATACGCGTGCAAATCAGAATCATATTCCGCAGGCTTTCCTTTGCCCCCAAAAGCCGACAGGTCTTTCTGGTTCAGACCGCTTTGGGGGTCTTGCAGGGCGTTAGATGATTTGGGTTGAAATGGCAGATGGAAACCATCTGCAGCAATGGTATGGGAGACGGTCAGTCACTGGCTCAAGCAGGCGGTATTTGAGGTCAATCAGAAGATGAGAATTAAGGTTAACAAGAACAGATTGGTGATTACACAAGAGCAATACATACCCCCGACAGAGTCGGGGATACTTATTCAAAACACACTCAACTCAACCAACCAATATCAAAATCAGAAAGCTGATTATCAAGATGCGACTCTAGCGCAAACCAATAATCAAAAGCTTGACCATCTTCATTGCTCAAAAACAAGTAATACCCACCTGTCTCCCCTTCACGATCGTCATCAATAGATATGCTCCACCCAGAGTATTCTCCAGACACAACAATTCCTTTTCGGATAATCGTCATCAATCCTCCTCAATCAAAATATGGAACATGATTGTTGGCTATATACTTACCTGTCACTGGGTCTTTAACACCAAAATGGACATGTGGAACTCCAGGTGCATGGGAACCCGCGATTGAACCTGCATCAATACGAAACTCCCTTGTTCCATCTGCACTATGAAAGACACCAGAACCAGGTTTTCCAATTTCCTTATATCCCGACCCAAGATATTTTTGCCCTGCCGCTAAAGCCTCATCAGTAGATAGCTTAAGATTGCTGGTGAAATTTTTCTTACCTGAAATAGTTTCATTAATTACCTGATCTACTACACGAGCAGAGTTAGCTTCTAGTTGAATTTGTTTCTCAGCTGCAATAAAACGTTTCCAATTTTCTGTAGGACCTGCGAGTGGAGTGCGCGATGCGCTAGAAGCGGCCTCTCCACTTCCTTTTGCCGCAAGCTCATCCACAGCTTTGACAACAGGTACACCTGTTGACGTTGCCCTCACCAATCCTTGCAGATAGTTACCAAAACCACGAACCGCATTGCCAAGATTGATGACCGCCATCACCAAGCTCGCCTTAGCCTCGACATCAAGCCTACTGCGCTCAGATTCCGTCTCAGTGTACAAAGCGTCACGTAGTTGAGGAGCTCTGCTGAACATAAAGCCGTCAACAAAAGCGATCGCTTCAGGCTTGGCGTTCTCTATCCCCTTTCCATGCTCCCCCTCTACACGCATGGCAAGAACAATATCGTCGACCGTCAACTTCTTGAAATCAATGCCCATGTCGCATAGCAGCGGGTTTTCGCGGCAGTGATCCAGCGCTTGCTGGGCCACCTGTTTCGCCGCAGTTTCATGCAGGTCATGGTTGTACTGAGTGGCGCCTTTGGCGATGGCAACGCCTTTGTCCAAATCGCCGTCGACTGCCGCAGCCGCTACCAAGCCAGTAAGTTGCGATAGAACCAGCCTCAGCTCTTTGTTATCCCGGCCCAGGTCGCCCATCGAGCTCACCATGACTTCATTGAGCCCTGCTGCCGCTGCGCCTGTCTTGAAGTCACTGCCTGTCAGCTCAGCCAACAAGCCGCCCATGATCGCGTGAGCAACCACTTTTTGGACGCTGCCATCTGGAAAACGAATGGCGTTGTCACCAATCCAGTTGAAACCGGAGGCCATGGCCATATTGCCGGCCTCGCCCATCAAGGCTGCACTGAAGTTGCTGCCGAAACTGCCTCCCCCAATGGCCGAGGACACTCCGCTAGAGATAAGCGCTCGCCCAACGGTACGAGTCGCCGCATCAGACGCATTGCTCCAACGGAAGATATCTTTGGAAGGATTGGCCGCACTTACTGCAGCACCATCCGTGGGTTGAACACCCTGTGTGGCCGAGCCAGCGCCATCGGCTGCCGTGAACCATTTGTCGTCGGCGTAATCAAGAAGCCCTGCAGTGAATCCTGCAATCGCCGCGCTCTTCAGGCTACCCGCACTGAACGTATCTTTGATCGCCAGGCCAAGGTTGCCCTTGTTATCAATGGTGCTGGTAACGGCAGTGGTACTGAGGCTCGCTGCAACAGCCAAGTTGGTCCCACCCAGCCCCAAACCGGCAGGGCCGAGGATGAAAGACATCAGAATGGCGATGGCAATCTTGGCGCCGGCGCCGAGGCCAGAGGACTCGTACTTGAAGCTGTCGTGAATTTCCTTTACCTGGTGCCAATCGATATCACCGCGGGCTTCCGCCTGCTTCATCCAGGCCAGGTTAGGGTCCGCTTGCACCATCGCGTCGATGGTTTGGCTAACGCTCTGTTGATCGACCTGCTTGATATCGATACGAATGCCTTCAGCAGCCTTGATAACCAGCTTGCCTTGAGCAATCAGGGCGCTTTGCCGCAGGGTCTCGTCTGTTTTTCCTTCGCCCTTCATCTTGTACCAAGCCAAGTCGCCCTTGCTCTTGGTATGGCTCTCGTCGTGGAAGTCCTTCACACCCTCGAACACGATGCGACCACCGCTCTCCAGCGTCAGGTCCTTGCCGCTGTCCAGGGTTGCCACTTGATAACGCTGATCGCCACCGCTCTTGAGTGTGAGATCGCCACCCGTCTTGATTTCACTGCCGACGTTAGTGTGCTGCGTCACCTCATCGCGTTTCGCCGCGTTACTCCCCCAACTGCCTTTTTTGCTCATGTCGTAGAGGGAGTAGTCGCGGTTGAGCTCAGCCATCAAATTCAACTGCTTGCCGGCAACCAGATAGGCCTCGTTACCCGCGTTGATTTTGCTGGCGACCATCGTCACGTCTTGCAGCGCCGCGACCTTTACATCACCACCGGCCTCAATCGTCGTGCCCTGCTGCCGAACATGGTCCTCTTCCTGATTGATCTTCTTGCCGCTGCGCTTGTAGCGGTACTCACTAGACTCTTCGTTGGCAGCCGCCAGGAGGTTCACATCCTTGCCAGATAGGCTGACGTCGCTGCCTGCCTTGACATGGCTGGCAACCATCGTCAGCCCGTTCGTCGCCACGACATCAAGATTTCCACCTACCGTGATCTCACTGGCATGCTGCACCGTCTGGCTTTGTTCCCAGAAATGCCGTTTGTCCTGACGCATCGACCCGGTTTCTTCACGAGCCGCCGCAATCACCACATCATTACCCGCGCTCAACTCTGCGTTCTTGCCGGCTGTGATGGCCCCGCCGACATTCAGTAAATCCCGCGCAGCATGCATCGTCAGGTTGTTTGCGGCTTCAACCCGCGCAGCGCTATCGACGACTGCAGTCT
Source organism: Pseudomonas sp. NFXW11 (assembly GCF_049887815.1). Taxonomy (NCBI): domain Bacteria; kingdom Pseudomonadati; phylum Pseudomonadota; class Gammaproteobacteria; order Pseudomonadales; family Pseudomonadaceae; genus Pseudomonas; species Pseudomonas sp. NFXW11. The sequence continues at coordinate 88,496 of NZ_JAGEKI010000017.1, forward strand.
TGGAGCTGAAGCCCTTCCCACTGTTTTCAATCGTGGTGATGGTCCGGTCATTGCGGATATCCCCAGTCAAGGTGCTCAGGTCAACATCCTTGCCCTTGAGGATGCCGCCCTGCATGTTCACCAGGTCCTTACCCGCCACCAGCTTCAGCTTCTCACCGGCCTCAGCCAGTCGAGTATTCACCAGGTTGTTCCCGGCAGCTGCCGAAAGGTTTTCACTGGCGCGCAAGGTCCCTGCGTTCTTCAAATCAGCGCCGGCAATCAGTGTGACGTCCTTGCCCTGAATCAATGCCCCATCCGCCGTCAGGCGGTTGTTTGCCTGGGCCATGTACAGCACGGGTACCAGCACGTGCTCGCCATTGATCACCTGGTCTTCCATCCAGACGATATCGTGGGTCAGCGCAGCGACTTGTTGCGAGGTAAGGGTCACACCGACGGCAAGGTCGAGTTGCTCCTTGCTGGCGATGGCGTTGTTCATCAGGTACTTGAACATGCCTTCGTCGGTGGTCTGGCCAGCGATAAAGCGCTGACCTGTACGTGCGGTGACGGCTTGTTGAATCAAGCGTTGCTCGTAGAGGCCGTCACCCAGGCGCTTCCAGGCGGTCTGCGGGTCATAGCCGAGCTTGCCCAGCAGGTAGTCCGAGCTCATGAACTGCTTGAGGTCGGTGAAGGCAGAGTTGGTTTCGACCAGGTATTTGGGGCCGACGAACACCCGGCTGGCGTCCGAGCCCTGGATATTGGCTTTGCTCAGATCCTGGCTGTTTTTGGCCACAGCGGCGCTGTCGACCACATGGAACAACCCGTTCGTACCACTCGGCAAAGTGAAGCCCGGCATGCTGGTCGGATTGACTTGTTGCTGTGCCAGGTCCGGTGGCAGTTGTGGGTTCAGCACCACCACGGCGGGTTTGCTCACAGTCGTGGCGCCGCCCTTGTCCGCGATGGCGGTAGGCGGCGTGAACTGCACGATGCTGCTGTTCTCCAGCTGCTGGGTCGCCTGGATGCTGATGTTGCCGCCCGCTTGAATCACCGAGGCAATGGGATCGCCCGGGGTCACAGTGGTGGTGTCACCCACCAGGCGGAACGAATTGAGCGCGCCAACCGGCAATACCTTCGGGTTGGGCTGGGCGTTGTAGGGGTTGATCCAGTTGGCGCGGAAGCGCTCATCCGTGCCATCGGAAACGCGGCCCGTATTCCAGGTGCGCGTGCGTGTGCTGGTGCCGGTGGTAGCGCCGATATTGGCGAAGTTGTCGGCGGTGATCAGCAAGTCCGCGCCCGAAGCCATGGTGCTGTATTTATTGAGCACGCTTGAACCGTCGACGGTCAGCTTGGCCCCACTCTGAATCGACGAGCTGGCCGAATCTGTCGCCACCACACTTTTGGAGACTTCGTGAGCCACATAATCAACGTTATGGTGATCGCCACCGCAGTCGTAGCACGTCACGCTGAGGTAGCCCGACACCGCCTCGTCGACGGTGCTGAACACGTCCTTGCGGTTGATTACACGGTCGCTGCGTACCAACGCATCGTTGGCGGCTTCGACATGGCTGGAGATGTTTTCCAGTGACTCACTGCGGGCCACGCCGTCGCGGGCCATCATGCTCAGGCCACCGAGGCTGTAGATGTCGGCGTAGTAGTTGGTCAGGTTCTTCAAGCGCAGCGCCATGTCGGTGCCGCTGAAGATCAGGCCGCGGTCGTTGCGCACGGCTTCGGCGTTCAGATCAACCTTGCCGGCGCCGCCGAGGGTGCCGGTGTTGGTGACATTGGCGGCGGTCAGGGAGAACGCCCCGCCGCTGGTGATGCGCCCGGCATTGGTCCAACTGTCGCCCTTGCCGGTGAAAACTTGACTGGCGGCAAGTTTGCCGGTGGCTGCCTGGTTGAACTGGCCTACGGTGACGTTCAACACATCAGCCTGAACATCAGTGCTGTTGTCCCAGGTGGCGGCATCGACGGTCAGTGTGCCGGCAGTGGCGACGCTTCCGCCGATATTGCTGAACTTCGCCAGATCGACCGCAAAAGTGCCTGTGCCGACATGACGGACATTACCGTCGCTGTTCTTGAAGCTGGCCATGCGCAGGGAGACATCATGGTTGGCGGCTTCGATCATCCCGCCCTGATTATCCAGCAACTGCGTGCTGGCTACGCTGGCGGTGCCTTGCTGACCGAGGGAGCGCAACTTGCCGTTCTGGTTGTTGATGGACGCGGCGTCGATCAGCAAGGCGCTGGTGCCTTCGACCAAGCCAGATTGGTTGTTCAGCTCGCCACTCAGGCCGAAATCGATGGCATCAGCGGCGGCTCGGCCCTGGCTGTTGTTGAGATGGGTGGCACCTAGGTTCAGGGTTTGCTTGGCCAGCAATGCGCCGTTCTGGTTGTCGAGAATCGTGGTGGTAATCTGGGTATCGCCGCTCAGGGCGGAAATCTGGCCGCCGCTGTTCAGCAGCGATTGTTGCGCGCCCAGGTTGACTACCTGGGCCTGGATCAGCCCTGCTTCACCCACAACGGTGAGCGACTTGCCGTTATCCAGCACGGTCGCCAGAGTGGCCTTGAGCTTGCCCGCGACACTGGCCAATACACCGCCACGGTTATCAAGGTTGTTGGCTTCGATGTTGAGGTTGTCGCTCTGGGTGATGACGCTGCCATCTTGGTTATTCAGCCCACCGCCCAAGGTGGCAGTGATGCCGCTCTGGCTGAGCAGGCTGCCCGTGGTGTTATCCACCGCACCGCCGTTGATTGTCAGGCCCTGCTGGGTGCTGATGATGCCTTTGCCGGTGTTGATCAGTTGCTGATGGGCAGTGAGGCCCATGGCATTGGCAGAGGCGATGTAGCCGTCGAGGCTGTTGTCGATCGTGTCGGAGCTCAGGGTGAGCTGGCCTTGGCTGATCAGTTTGCCGCCTTGCTGGTTGAAGGCTTTGGTGGTGGCGAGAATGTCACCCTGGCTGGTGATCTGACCCTTTGCGTTTTCGACGGTGCTGCCCTTCAGGGTCAGCGCGCCTTTGGCGGTGATCCTGGCGCTACTGTTGTCGAGGCTGGCCACGTCCAGGCCGAGCGTATCCTGGCTGCTGATGACTCCATTGCTGTTCTTCAGCGCTACCGCTTTCAGTGTCTGCTCAGCGCCGCTGGCGAGGGTACCGTTATCGCGGTTATCGAGCCTACCACCGAGGGTAGTTTTGAGCGTGCCCTGACTGGTCAGGGTGCCGCCGCGGTTGTCGATGTCCTGGGCGCTGAGGATCATCCCGGTGTTCGCCGATAGCGTGCCGGCGCGGTTGTCGAGGGTTTCGCTGACGGTTGCCTTGAGGTCGCGACTGGCGATGACGCTCTGGCCACGGTTGTCGATGTTGTTGGCGGTGAGCGTCACATCACCGGTTTGGTTGCGGGTGCTCTCCGGGGTGACGCCGGCCTCGATCAAGCCAAGGTTGTTGAGCTGACCGTCGCTGGTCAGCTTGACGCTGTCCCGAGCCGCGATGGAATGGCGGTTGGTCAGCGTGCCTTGAGTGGTGGCTTCGACACGGGTACCGGCATAGATCGCGCCCTGGGCATCCAGGCTCTTGGCGTTGATGACAACCGCTTCAGCCGCCGTGGCCTGCACCAGGCTCAAGTGACCATTGGCATCCAACTGCATATCACTGCCACTGGCGAGCATCTTGCCGTCAAGCTTTACACCGACACCGGCTTCACTGCTGACCAGCTTGATCGCCCCGGCATACATGCCGCCCAGGGCCGAGGAGTCGATGGCCAGTTGAGGGGCAGTCGCCGGGTCGGCGGCACGCGCAGTAGCCTTGAGGGTCTTGGCATCAACATCATTGGCACCGGCAATGATCGTCAGGTTCTTGGCCTGAATTTCGGCATTGAGCTTGGCCGAGCGGGTGATGATTTCAAAGCGGTCGATGTTGTTGGCATTAAGCTCGGCGCCCTCAATAACAACGCTGCCCTGATCCACCTGATAACGCTGAAGCTGGCCGTTTTCAAGCACCGGCTTACCGGTGGTCAAGGTGGCTTGCGGGGTATTGATAAAGCCGCAGCCGTTACAGGTAATGCCATAGGGGTTGGCCACGATCACATGGGCCGACTGCCCCGCCACTTCGGTAAAACCGCGTAGTTGGCTGGGGCTACCACCGTTGACCTCGTTGAGGATCACCTTGGCAGCCGTGCCGTTGAGGTTCTGGTTGCCGAGGATGATCCCACCCAGCTGCGTGGACTGGGTGCGACTGGTCGCGTTGTTGAGGATCACGCCCTGCTGGCCGACGTTGTAATCCTTGAACTGGTTATGCGACAGCCCGCTGCCATTGGGTGCACTGATGTTGACGATCGGCACGCCATTCGCCGCCTGGCCCAGGCTGGTACCGGGCGCACTGACTACAATCCCCTCCGCCTGCACCAGCAATGGTTGCCAGAACATGGCGTTCGCCAGAACAAACGCCAACCCGCGTTTGGGCAAGCCCATAAAGTGGGAGCGGCTTTTCAGGGCTGCAGAAGGTTGGCGCGCAAGGAAGGCGAACTGTTGAACGTCCATGTAATGTCTCGTGCCCGTGGGCGGTAAAAAATTTAGAGAAAGAAATCCAGGCGGAAATAGATCGGCGCTTCACGCTCGGTGATGGGCGCCGGACGTTCCAAAGAGTGTGCAAATGTCACGGTGGCGGCGACGTTCTGGCCGCGTGCAAACATCTCCACCGAGTTGCTGGTCATACGCCCATGCTGTTCGGCGTTATAGCGGTCGTGGCGGATCACGCCCTGGTCATAACCCAGGCTGGTGCCGTACTCGCTGAATACCGGCTGCATCCAGGTCCAGGTCACCGGGCGGCTCCAACGCAGGTCGTTGCGCCAGTAACCGCCGCTGTCTCCGGCCAGGCTTTGATCCTTGTAGCCGCGAATCGATGACTGCCCGCCGAGGCTCATGCGCTGTGGGCTGAACAGCACGTCTTCGCTGCGCTGACCAGTCATCAGGCTGCTGAAGCTGAACGACTCGCCCCACAGCTTGAACGGGTACAGGTAGCTCAGGGTCGCGGTGTATTTGCGATAGCGCGCATCGGCTTGGCCGGGTCGTGGGTTGTGATTGGCCTGGGCATCGAACGCACCAATGCCGTCCTGCATGCCCAGGTCGATGTTGAGGAATGAGCCGCCGATACGTCGGCCATGGTTAATACCGAACTGGGCTTCGCTGAGGCGGTTGCTGCTCAACGCAAGTTTGCTGTCCTCGATGAAGTTGTTGGTGCGCAGATACGCGACGCCGGTACTGAGGGATGTTTTGCTCAAGGCATCGCGATGGATCACCCGCTCCAGGCCCAACTGATGATTTTGACTGTCGCCCGATTGCTTGAAATTGAAACCGCTGGCCTGGGCCAGAGAGCGGTATTGGGTTTCGCTGTAGGTGTAATTGAGGTTCCACCAGCCGAACGGCAGGCTGTAGTTGAGCATCGAGTTGCGCGAGGTTTTCTGGTGATCGCTTACTGCATCGTGGCCACCGCGCAACGAGAGTTGATCGGCCAGGCCGAGAGGGTTGTCCCAATCCAGATTGATGCCCCACTGCTGCTCTCCCGTGCTGCGCTGGCCACCGTTGTGGCGCGACAGGCCTACGCGCCAGGGCTTTTGTGGAGTGTTTTTGACCAGTACTTCGCTGCCACCCACTGCCTTGCCCGGTGCCAATTCCATCTGTGCCTGATTGGATGGCAAGCGGTTCAGTTGCTCGACCATCTGCTCGATCTCTCGCAGGTTGAGCATGTCACCCGGTTTGCCTGGGAAGCTCATATACAGCTGGCGGTCAGTGATGCCGCTGCCTTCTGCGCCCCTCATGCCTTCCAGTCGCCCCTCGACCACCTGCACCTTCAAGTTGCCGCTGGAAAGGTCTTGCTGTGGCAAGTAGGCACGGCTGGTGACCAACCCTTTGACCATGTATTGGTCGGTGATGACCTTGAGCAATTCATTGAGCTGGGGGACGCCGAGGCATTGGCCGATATAGGGCTTGAGCAGTTTGCTGCGCTCGCCCTCGGACAGAGCATCGGCGCCACTGAAATCGACGGTTTCGATGGTGAAGCAACGGGTGCCGATAGGCGCTGCCGACTTGCTAGGCCCTGCGACGTTGCCGGGCAGGTCCTTGAGTTCTTCGAGGCGGCGTTGTTGCTCTTCGAGCAGGCGATCCTGGCGGTCCCGGATCAGGTCGGTGACGCCTGGAGCATTCTGCAAAGTCGCGGATTCGGCCATCCCGGCTGTGCCCAGGCAAAAAAAAGCGGACAGCAGGCCGAGCCTGGTCCGATCAACCAAACGCCACATTTCTAGATCCTTCTATATGGCGTTGTGCCATTAATCGGCGGCGATCTTAGGGCGGCGTTTTAATGACGTCAATTAAATGTACTGGCTTGTTTCAATCTTGGTGTAACCAGCCATCAGCGATGACTCTCGGGAGTTCACTGTGGAGAGGCCGAATAAGGCTTGGTGGGGTGATTCAACATTGGGCCAGCGCCCGCAGTGGCCAATGAAAAATGTAACTCCGTGTCCGGGCTGATTGACCCCAAACTCTCTGAACGATCTGGCCAGCAGTGCTGGCCCATCACACCAGCCCCCTCCTCGCTGAACGACATGCCCCGAAACATAACTCCAGACACACAATTCAACCTGCGTTATGATGCGCCTGGAGTTATAAAGCACCTCTCACCCCGATAAGGAGATGGAGGTGCAAAGCATACAGTTGATCAAGGAGCTTGAAGCTGCTGGCTAGGTGCTGGAGCGAGTCACTGGCAGCCATCATCTGTTCAAGCATCCTTACCGGCCCAACACCGTTCCGGTGCCTCACCCGAGGAAGGATTTGCCACGGGGTACGGTCAGGGCCATCAAGAAACTGGCTGAACTGATCTAGCTCCCGCCACCTTCGCACCTATTGAGGAGATCCCCGTGCAATATCCCATCTGTATCGAGTGGGGCGACGAACACACCGCCACAGGCATCCAGATTCCTGATATTCCCGGTGCAGTCACCGCCGGCGACAGCTTCGAGACCGCCTATAGTGCGGCCATCGAGATTGCCCACGTCATGCTCGAAGAGCTGGCCCGTGCAGGGCACGCCATTCCCCTGCCCTCTCCCACCCGCAAGCACCGCGCCAACCCCGATTTCGAAGGCATGGGCTGGGGCATGCTGGATATCGATATCGCGCCTTACCTGGGCAAGACCGAGAAGGTCAACGTGACCCTGCCGGGTTATGTGATCCAGCAGATCGACCGCTTTGTGCGAGAGCACAACATCAAGAGTCGGTCGTCCTTCCTGGCCGATGCCGCGATGGAAAAGCTCGGGCGCTGAAAGCTGCTGCAGAGGGCAGGCTGAGGGGTGTGAGGGCGGTTGTGGTTGCTGCGCAACCAAGCGGGAGCAAGCTCCCTCGCCACAAGGGCTTGTGGCCTGGAAAACAGCTGGGGCTATCCAGCCTCAGTGGCCACAGCCCAGCAAACCATAAGCCAGGAACATCAACAGACCATCGCCTTGGCTTTGGCTTTTGATCTGCCTGTCCCTTCAGGAGGCCGAACGCAGGCGTTGCGTAGGGGGCAGCTCGGCATGGATGCCGAGCTAGCCGCAAGGGCGAAACCGCCAGCAGCCACACCCGCAACAACGAATATGTACACCAGGAATCACAAACAACCAGCGGTCGAACGTGACTGCGCATCATCGTTGAAAAGCTTCGCTGGCAAGCCAGCTCCTACAGAGGACGGCAAAGCGACTCGGCCCCAAATCAATTTACACTTTTGAACTCAAAGTACTCTTTCATCATCTCGAAGGGCTGCTTCATATCCACACCCAAGAAACCCAATACCTCAAAAAACCACGACAGGTTATCCCCCAGGACAGACATATCCTCCTCATCATTCGACAGCAGACAAATGGCCAACCGCGCCATCAATATCTCCCGATCATGAAACTGCCGAGCTGCTTCTTTCTCATCGATTTTTGCCCACCAGCCCGAAACTTGCGCCTTGCATTGCCCAATAGGAATTTCCCCGGCGACATAGTCTCTCGCCAGACGCAAAGGATCATGCTCGCAACCAGAGAACTTGAAACCCAACTTATCCAGAACCTTGATCAAGAATCCAATCTGGTGTTTGAGCGCGGTGGAATTGTCAGTTGCCCGAACAATTGAAGCCATATTGTATTTCTTGAATTCACTTGGATTCATGCATCAACCTTAAAATATTGCTGCGCGATTCATCCATCTACGCAGGATTGCCTCAGATGCTGCTGACAAATCTACCTATCGACACAAAACCCTTGAAATTACTGCTGGGCAATCCAGCCCTCAAACTCAGCAGCTTCCAAAGGAGAGTTAATTTCCTTGATCCAATGGATTTGCGTCTCTGGGTCGATACTGTCGGTAACCGAGAAAGCGAAAATCACGCCTTCCAACTCTGTCTTTCGCAACTCTTTAAGGGCGTCCACGCACAGACTAAAAACATGATAACGATACTTAGTGAACTCAGCCCCTTCCGGTGCTGACTGAGAGAATCGCAGCATATCCTTGGAAATATCGTCAAAAAACTCGACCCCGACACTTTCATGACTCCACTCACCAGGGCTCCATTTAAAATAAAATGGATCTTCAGGATACTCAGCCTGCATCTTCGCAAGATGAGTTCTACAGTTGAATGCTGGAGACAAGGAAGTAGCATCAGAGTCGGAGTACAATGCAAAACCGCAAACTTCAGAGTCTGGAATTTCCCTTTCAACTTCAATGATTGCCTGACGCGCAGCAGTTACAACCCTGCTGCGAAAATCATCGACATCAAAGACAACCATATTGCTACTCCTTACAACAATAAGTTAATTGTCTCGCCAACAACGTGCTGCCTCATGCGACGACAGAAGCCCTTCTTTATGCGAGGAAAGCGCCTGTAGCACCGGCATCCGCCAATGCAAACAGCAGCCCCTCCACCGCTTCTCCTGGAACCGACCCCAAGTCAATCTTGACCCTGTAGCCTTCCTCCGTCGCCTCCGGGTCCGACACAAAATGCACCACCCCTTGCAGCCCTTCCGCAGTCGGCGGGTTTTCATCCTCCCCATCGAACCACTCGAAGAACCAGCCCCGAATCACTTCGCAGGCCTGCTCCAGGCTCAAGCCGCGCACCTCCAGCGGCAACCAGTCCCAGCCAAAGGGCGAGATCGCCACCGCCATCTGCTCAATGGCAAAGCGCACCGGTTCAAAGCCCAACTCGGATTCGGAATCGACCTGCAGCGCTTCCCCGGCAGCCGCCCCCTGCCCGGCAATCACATCCACCCGGCACGGCGTGGCCAAGGCCCCATCAACCGCCAACGCACCGTCACTGTTGCGGTAGGCCGGCTCAACATGCGCCGCCCCTTCTGCGGCGGCACGCGCCAGGGTTTCAACATAGGGTTTACGGATGGCGACAAGCAGTTCGCTGACGGTCATGGATCTGATGACTTCCTTGGCATAAGCCCGTCGATGGATCGACCTTCGACGGGAGGGTGATGGGTGACTGAAAGGTCGGCGCAATAATGGAGGCAATCAGGTGCCCATGAAAAGCAGATAAAGCTTCGCTGAAGCATCTGGCCAGCGATGCGGCCTATCGTTTCACCGAGGTGCGGAAGGTGATTCAGTGGCGAACCGGGCAAGAGTCCTGAACACCCTGCTTACTTTTGTGCCGACTGACAAAAGTGAGTCGCCGTAAGGGCGAAACCAATAGCCGCCGTTACTACGACAACGGATATATACACCCAGAACCACAAACAACCAGCATGTCGAAAGTGACCCCGCATCATCGCTGAAGAGCTTCGCTGGCAAGCCAGCTCCTACAAGAGAACACCACACCTGCCCGGCATCTCTCACCGCAGCAACAGATATGCCCCCCCAAAAGAAACCCATACAATGCCCTCCCCGCCCCCTGAAGGATCAGACATGTCCATCACCAACCCAACAGTCATCGATATCTGGGCAATCCCCAAATCCGAGCCCGACAGCCTGCTGTTGATCATGGTCGACCCCCTCGAATGGGGCGACGAAGCGGCACACAGCGAACACCTGCTCCTGCTGCAAGAGAAGATCAACACCTACATCACCTTTATCGAAAGTGACGAGATCTACAGCGAAATTCCCGACGCCTGCGGCAAGCAGCTGATTATCCGAGTACTGGGTTTGCACGAACTGCCCGAGCAAGTCGATTGGTTTTTCAAACGCATTACCGAGATCCTCAATGACCGGAACATTGGCTTCGATTTCGAGCTAAAAGTGAACGAAGAAGCGCCCCACCTGTAGCCCAGCACCTGCGCGCTGCCCGATCGAGCAGCGCGCAGCTGTACTTCATACGGGCTGAATCAACGCCCGATTAAGCGCAATCAAGTCCACATGTTCCTCATAGGAAAAGCCCTCGATCACCTCTTGCAGGTGCACATGCTCGCGCCCATTCGCCGCCATTTCGTGTGCCGCATCGATCAAGAACAGACCCAGCGCCCTGAGTGTTTCCGGCTCGGCGAGAATTGAAATCTCATCCAGCTGAATGCTCTGGTCACTGCCCACTGCGGTTCCTTGAACGGTGAATGTCTTGAGCTTTTCCAAAGGTCGAATTCCTTTACCCATAGGTCATTGTCAAATCGAGACTGTCTGCACGCTTTGACCGAAACCCACTACTGCAAGGGCACATAAATATCCGTCTGCCACTGCTCCAGCGGCGTCTGCGGATAAATACTCAGGTACTCGAAGAACAGCGGCTGATCCCGCAACTCCTCGCCACTGCTCGGCAGCCAATCGCGGTAGATCGGGTAGATGCTCTCACCAATATGATCCGGCGAGCCCACATGCCGCACCACCGCGTAGCGGCCACCGGCTATCTGCAGCTCGCGAATACCCGCCTCATTGGCGGCCACCGCCTCATGAATCTCGCCGCAGATGGCAAAGCGGAATTCCTCCGGCGGTGTGGTATCGGGGTTGTTGAAGGGAATGCCAAAACTGCGACTCGACGCCACCGGCGACTGCCCGCTCTGCATCCGCCAATCGATAAACCTGCGCACACTTTCATCGACCTGCCCGGGAGGCCCGTAGTGCTCCAGCGCTGCAACCCGGGTGTCGGCAAAGTCCACGATTCGTACCTGCATGATGATGCTCCTGGAAAAATGAGGGATAGCGAATACCGCATTCCAGACCTGCCAGTTCGGCTGCTTCCTGAACCCACTCGGGCTCATGCCGAACGCCCGCCTGAATGCCCTGGAAAAGGCCTCGGGGCTTTCAAAACCGGCGCCAAGCGCGGCGTCCAGCACCGAGTAATCCGCCAGGGAAACCAGGCGATGGGCCGCACCGCGCAAGCGCATCAGTTGCACATAACGTGAAACCGGTACGCCGACGAAGGCAGTGAATTGCCGATGGAAGTGAAACGCCGAAAAGTTCGCCACCTGGCTCAAGGTTCGCACCGACAGGTCACCTTCAAGGTTGCCATCGATGTAGGCGAGCACGGCGTTGAAGCGTTTGGTGTAGGCAGCGTTGATCGGCAATTCAGACACTGGGCACAGACTCCGGGAATTACGGTAGGCGAAGGATTGACCATGCCGGGGTGAACGCGCCTAGCCGCACTTGCTCAAGCTACGCAGAGGTTGGCCAGTGTAGCCACTTCCAGGATGTCGCTGGGCTTTGCCACAGCCCGGACTGATATGATTTTTTTCAATATGATTGCATATGGATTTTTATTGTGTCATTTATGACTGCGCCGATCACAGGAAAGATCCACCGCGCCACCCTGGATGGCGGGCACCCGTTCCCCCAATGCCCCCTGGAGTCAACAAGATGAACAAGACAGAACTTCTAGGTGCTTTGCTGCTGTGCGCGTCCAGCTTCCTCGCCCATGCCGACGAAGACAGCCTGCGTATTGGTATCGAAGCCGCCTACCCGCCCTTCTCCTTCAAGACCCCCGAGGGCAAGGTCAGCGGTTTCGACTACGACATCGGCAACGCCCTGTGCGCAGAAATGAAGGTCAAGTGCGAGTGGGTGATCCAGGAATTCGACGGCATGATTCCGTCGCTCAAGGTGCGCAAGATCGATGCCGTGCTGTCGTCGATGTCGATCACCGAAGACCGGATGAAGTCGGTGGACTTCAGCAAAAAGTACTACCACACCCCGGGCAAGCTGGCGATGAAGGCCGGCAGCCAGATCAACGACCCATTGCAGGACCTCAAGGGCAAGAAACTCGGCGTGCAGCGCTCCTCGACCTACGACCGTTTTGCCACCGAGCAACTGGAACCCGCAGGCGTGCTGGTGGTGCGCTACGGCTCGCAGAACGAAGCCTTTCTCGACCTCGCTTCGGGGCGCCTGGACGCCACCCTGGCGGATATCGTCAACACCAACGAGAGCTTTATCAAGACGCCTGCGGGCCAGGGTTTCGCCCTGGTCGGGCCGGATATCAACGACCCGAAATACTTCGGTCGGGGCGCCGGGATTGCCGTGCGCAAAGGCGACAGCGCCAACCTGGCGCGGCTCAATGCGGCAATCGACAGCATCCGTGCCAACGGCACGTACCAGCAGGTGATGGCCCGCTACTTCGCGTTCGATATCTACGGCGAGTAAGCCTTGGTTGAGCCCCGGCGCCGGCTGCTTGCTGGCGCCCCCGGGGCTTGTGTTGCGCGCCTCGCGGCGCTCGCTTGAGGAACTTCATCATGCTCCACGGCTACGGACCGAGCATTCTCGATGGCGCCTGGCTGACCATCAACCTGGCCCTGACTTCCATGGCCCTGGCAATTGCCCTGGGCCTGATCGGCGCGGCCTTGCGCCTGTCACCGCTGAAGTGGCTGGCGCTGCTCGGGGAAAGCTACACCACCCTGATTCGCGGCATTCCAGACCTGGTACTGATCCTGCTGATTTTCTATGGCGGCCAGGACCTGGTGAACCGCGTCGCCCTGGCACTGGGCTACAGCCACTACATCGACATCAACCCCTTTATCGCCGGGGTCTGCACCATGGGTTTCATCTTTGGTGCCTACCTCTCGGAAACCTTTCGCGGCGCCTTTATGGCGATCCCCAAGGGGCAGGCCGAGGCTGGCCTGGCCTACGGCATGGGCGGCGCCCAGGTGTTCTGGCGCATCCTGGTGCCGCAAATGATCCGCTTCGCCATTCCCGGGTTCACCAACAATTGGCTGGTGCTGACCAAATCCACCGCGCTGATTTCAGTGATCGGCCTGCAGGACATGATGTTCAAGGCCAAGAACGCCGCGGACGCCACCCACCAGCCCTTCACCTTCTTCATTGCGGTGGCGGCGCTGTACCTGCTGCTTACCAGCCTGTCCCTGGTGCTGCTGCGCGGCCTGGAAAAACACTACTCGGTCGGCCTCAAAGCCGCCGAACTGTGAGAGGAGTCGCCCCATGATGCTTGACTACCAACTGATCTGGGACAACCTGCCGCTGTACCTCAACGGCGCCGTGCTGACCCTCAAGGTGCTGCTGATTTCCCTGGCCCTGGGCTTGCTGCTGGCGCTGCCTTTGGCGTTGATGCGGGTGTCGCGCTCGCCGCTGCTGAATGCCCCGGCCTGGCTCTACACCTACGTGATTCGCGGCACGCCGATGCTGGTGCAGCTGTTCCTGATCTACTACGGCCTGGCGCAATTCGAAGCGGTGCGCCAGAGCCTGCTCTGGCCTTACCTGTCCAGCGCGACCTTTTGCGCCTGCCTGGCCTTTGCCATCAACACCAGTGCCTACAGCGCCGAGCTGCTGGCCGGCAGTTTGCGCGCCACCCCCGCCGGCGAGATCGAGGCCGCCCGGGCCATGGGCATGTCGCGCCTGACCCTGTACCGGCGCATCTTGCTGCCGTCGGCCTTGCGCCGGGCCTTGCCGCAGTACAGCAACGAAGTGCTGATGATGCTGCAAACCACCAGCCTGGCTTCCATCGTCACCCTGGTGGATATCACCGGCGCCGCGCGCACGGTCAGCTCGCGCTTCTACCTGCCGTTCGAGGCGTTTATCACCGCCGGGCTGATCTACCTGGTCCTGACTTTCATTCTGGTGCGTCTGTTCAAGCTGGCCGAGCGCCGCTGGCTGGCGTACCTGGCACCGCGCAAGCACTAAGGAGCTGCTATGGAGCACATTCAATACCTGTTGCCCTGGAGTGCATCGGGCACCGAACGCCGGTTGAGCCTGCTGCGCTTTGGCAGTGGCAGCCGCAAAGCCTATATCCAGGCCTCGTTGCATGCCGATGAGTTGCCGGGCATGCGCGTGGCCGTGGAACTCAAGCGCCGCCTGCTGGAGCTGGAAAGCCAGGGCCGCCTGACCGGCGTCATCGAGCTGGTGCCGATGGCCAATCCGCTGGGTATCGCGCAAATGTTCCAGGCCACCCACCAGGGGCGCTTCGAGTTCTCCAGCGGGAAGAATTTCAACCGTGATTTCCCGGAGCTGTTCGAGCCGGTCGCAGCAGAGCTGCAAGGGCAATTGGGTGATGACGCCGAGGCCAACGTTGCGCTGATCCGCCGCACCATGGTCGAGGTACTGGCGAGCATGCCGGCCTGCGCCTCGGAACTCGACGGCCTGCGCCGCCTGCTGCTGCAGCACGCTTGTGACGCCGACCTGGTGCTAGACCTGCACTGCGATTTCGAGTCGGTGATGTTGCTGTACGCCATGCCGCAGCACTGGCCGCGCCTGCAAGCACTGGCCGCACGCCTCGGCGCCGAGGTTGCCCTGCTGGCCGAGGATGCGGGCGGCAGTGCCTTCGACGAAGCCTGTGCGATTGTCTGGCTGCGCCTGGCCGAGCACTTTCCCGAAGCCAATATTCCCCTGGCCTGCGCCGCCACCACCATCGAACTGCGCGGCATGGCCGACACCGACCGCGAGCCCTGCCTCGACAGCGCCCAGGCGATTCTTGGCTACCTCGCCGAACAGGGCCTGATCGACGGCGACTGGCCCGCGGCGCCCCCCAGCCACTGCCAGGCCATGCCTTTTGCCGGCGCCCAGTACGCCTATGCGCCCCATCCCGGGGTGGTGAGTTTTCTGCAGCCCGTGGGGGCGCAGGTCAAGGTCGGCGACCCGCTGTTCGAAGTCATCGACCCGCTCAGCGACCGTCACAGCCTGGTGCGTGCCAGCGTCGACGGCATTCTCTATGCCCGCGAACGGCTGCGCTTTGCCCAGCCCGGTCTGTGGCTGGCCAAAGTCGCCAGCGCTACCCCCATTCGCCAGGGTCGCTTGCTCAGCGACTGATTCCGGAGAGTTCACAGCATGTACAAACTTGAAATTCAGGACCTGCACAAAAGCTACGGCGCGCACCAGGTGCTCAAGGGCGTGTCGCTGCAGGCACAGGCCGGTGACGTGATCAGCCTGATCGGCTCCAGCGGCTCGGGCAAGAGCACCTTCCTGCGGTGCATCAACCTGCTGGAGCAACCCAATGCCGGCAGCATCCTGCTCAATGGCGAAGCCCTGAAGCTGGTGGCCAACAAACACGGCGGGCTCAAGGCCGCCGAACCCAAGCAGTTGCAACGCATGCGCTCGCAGCTGTCGATGGTGTTTCAACACTTCAACCTCTGGTCCCATATGAGCGCCCTGGACAACGTCATGGAAGCCCCGGTGCAGGTGCTGGGCCTGAGCAAGCAGGAGGCCCGGGAGCGGGCCGAGCACTACCTGGAGAAAGTCGGCGTGGCGCACCGCCGGCACGCCTGGCCGGGGCATATGTCCGGTGGCGAACAGCAGCGCGTGGCGATTGCCCGGGCCCTGGCGATGGAGCCCCAGGTGATGCTGTTTGACGAGCCGACCTCGGCGCTCGACCCCGAGCTGGTGGGCGAGGTGCTCAAGGTCATGCAGGACCTGGCGCAGGAAGGCCGCACCATGGTGGTGGTGACTCACGAAATGGGCTTTGCCCGGGAGGTCTCCAACCAGTTGGTGTTCCTCCATCAGGGCCTGGTGGAAGAACGCGGCGCGCCTCGCGATGTGCTGGCCAACCCGCAGTCCGAGCGCCTGCAGCAGTTCCTTGCGGGCAGCTTGAAGTAAAGTCGCCACGCCAGCGCTCGGTGCAGCCCCGGCGAGGCCGGCTTCGGATACACTCCAGGCCATCTCGCCAGGGCACCAGGCACAGCCCTTCTCTCACCTTCAGCCACTGTTGAGCCGGATATGCCAAGCCCATCGAAAGACACCACGGTCTACGCCGCGCCGGTGATGCGCAAACTGTCGGAAATCGTTGCCGAGCTGCCGCCTTCCCTGCGCAAGGTGGCGGACTTTATCCTGCGCCACCCGCTCAAGGCCGCGACCCTGACCATCGAGGAAATGGCCCAGGCCACCCTGACCTCGCCCGCCGCCGTCAACCGCCTGGCCAAGGCCCTGGATCTTGGGGGCTACAGCGGCATGAAGGCCGAGCTGGTGGCCACCTTGCAGCAGATGGTGTCGCCGGTGGACAAGCTGCGCAACGAACTGGCCCAGCGCCCGGGCGGCGCCTTCGGCCTGCACGAGCAACTGCAGAGCGCCAGCAGCAACCTAGCCACCGCTGCCACCAGCAACCATGCCGACAGCTTCGACGCCTTCATCAGCCGCCTGACCAGCGCGCGCAAGGTCTACATCCTGGGGTTCGGCAACAGCGTCTACCTGGCCGGGCTTGCCGCCGCCACCCTGATGCCGTTCTGCGCCGACGCCACGGCCATCAGCATGGAAGGCGGCAATGAAAATGCCGCCTACCGGTTGGCGGCGATCACCGCTCAGGATGTATTGCTGGCGATCTCCCTGCCGCGCTACTCCCAGGACACCTTGCAACTGGCGCGCTTCGCCATTGAGCGCGGCGCCGTGGTGCTGGCGATTACCGACTCCCCCGCCTCGCCGCTGACCGCGATTGCCGAGCACACCCTGTTCGCGCCCTGCGATCACCCGGTGCTGACCAGCTCCAATATTGCCGTGCTGGCGTTGATCGAAGGGCTGGTTGCCGGGGTGATGGCGCGTAATGAAAAGGCGGTGAAATTGGCCACTGAGCTCACGGAAAGCGTGATGTCTTATTTGCATATTCCGGGTCAGGGGAAGGTGCTGAAGAAGTGAGGGTGTGGTTTTTTCTTTGATGCTGGTTGCGGGGACATATCCGTTATTGCGGGTAGCGAGGGACGGAGTACATATCCGTTGCCGCGGGTGTTGCGGCTATTGGTTCCGCTCTTACAGCGGCTCACTTTTGTCAGTCGACACAAAAGTAAGCAAAAGGTCTTGCCCCCGCATACGGCCCCTCGCCTAGGCTCGGGGTGCCCTCGCTCCGGCATCGCTCCGGGGGCGCGCCGCCACAGGCCATCCATGGCCTGGGGCGGCTAGCTCGGCATCCATGCCGAGCTGCCCCCTACGCAATGCCTGCGCTCGGCCTCCTGAAGGGGCAGGAAGATCAAAAGCCAAAGCAAAAGCCAGGGCAAGAACCAAGCGCGTTTTACGCGCTTATCGTAGGAGCCGGCTTGCCGGCGAAGAGGCCTGTAAGCCATGCATTGATTCGGCCGACGCCTTCGCGGGCAAGCGGAACGCCGCCCGGCCAGCGCCTACAGAGAGAGGACGAGGCCGTAAGGCCAAAGTTTGCTCTGGTTCTGGCTCTTGATTTTGAACTTAGCGGCCCCGTTAACCACGATGGCCGCACGCAGGCATTGATCCGTGGGTAACCCGGCAGGACGCCGGGTTAGCCGCACTGGGCCAGGGATGGCCCATTGCGGCGGCCCACGGATCAATGCCGGAGTGCGGGCATGCCGAGCCTTAGCGAGGCACCGAGTGGAGGGGCAAGACCTTTTGGTTCCTTTTGTGTCGACTGACAAAAGGGACTCGCTGTAAGAGCGAAACCAATAGCAGCCGTAACCGCAGCAACGGATATGTACACCCAACCCCAGCTTTGCGCCCGCTGCGCGGTCGAGCGGGAGCAAGCTCCCTCGCCACAGTAAGGGCGTGCACTGCCTGCTTTTCTCCAGGCAAAAAGGGCATGCCCTGCCTGCCTTTCTTCAGGCATAAAAAAAGCGGCTACCCCCAGGTAGCCGCCTCTTTCAAACGCTGGCAGTAACGCTTATTTCGCCAACTTGTAGGCAATGATGTAGTCGCCCATCTTGGTGCCCAGCGAACCGTGGCCACCCACGACCACCAGCACATACTGCTGGCCATCCTTGCCGGTGTAGCTCATCGGCGTGGCCTGGCCACCCGCCGGCAGGCGCGATTTCCACAGTTCCTTGCCGTTCTTCACGTCATAGCCGCGAATGTACTGGTCCAGGGTGCCGCTGAGGAAACCCACGCCACCACCGGTCACCATCGAACCGCCCATGCTCGGCACGCCAATCGGCAAGCCGATCGGAATCGGCGAGCTGTCGCGGCTGGTGCCGTTCTTGTGCTTCCACACCACCTTGTTGGTGGTCAGGTCGATGCCGGCCACATAACCCCAGGCCGGAGCCTGGCAAGGCACGCCCAGAGGCGACATGAACGGATGCATGATCACCGCGTAAGGCGCGCCAGTGTTGGGTTGCACGCCCGAGGTCTCGCTTTCGCGCTTGCTGTCGGCAGCCACTTCGGCACGCGGCACCAGCTTGGAAACGAAGGCCATGTAGTTCGGGCTGGTGAACAGCAGCTGGCGCACCGGGTCCAGGGACACGCTGCCCCAGTTGAACACACCCACGTTACCCGGGTAGATCAGGCTGCCCTGCACCGAGGGCGGGGTGTACTGGCCTTCATAACGCAGTTGCTTGAACTGGATGCGGCACAGCATCTGGTCGAACGGTGTGGCGCCCCACATGGCTTTTTCGTCCAGGGGCGGGTTCAGCAGGTTGAGGTCCGAGCGGGCCTGGGTCGGGGCGGTGTGGTCGCCTTCCACTGCGCCGGTAGGGGCCGGCACTTCATGGATCGGCACGATCGGGGTGCCGTCGCGACGGTCCAGCACGTACAGGCTGCCTTGCTTGGTCGGCTGAATCAGCGCCGGCTTGACGCCATCGGCGGTCTTCATGTCGAGCAGGGTTGGCTGGCTGCCCACGTCCATGTCCCACAGGTCGTGGTGAGTGAACTGGTAGTTCCAGCGCAGCTTGCCGGTGTCGATGTCCAGGGCCACGGTGCCGGCGCTGAATTTCTCTGCGCCTGCAGTGCGGTTGCCGCCCCATTGGTCAGGCATCTGGTTGCCCAGTGGCAGGTAGACCAGGCCCAGCTTCTCGTCGACGCTGGCCAGGGACCACATGTTCGGCGAGTTGCGGGTATAGGTCTTGCCTTCCGGGAGAGGAGCGGTTTCGTCGGGGTTGCCCGAATCCCAGTTCCATACCAGGTGACCGTCGTGCACGTCGAAGGCGCGGATCACCCCGGACGGTTCGTTGGTCGACTCGTTGTCGGTGACGTGACCGCCGATGATCACCAAGTTGCGGGTGATGGCGGCCGGCGAGGTGGAGTAGTAGCCGCCCGGGGTGAACGGGCCGATACCGGCCTTCAGGTCCACGGCGCCTTTGTTGCCGAAGTCTTCACAGACCTTGCCGGTGTCGGCGTTGATGGCGATCAGGCGCGCATCGGCGGTGGGCAGGAACAGGCGACGCGGGCAACTGGCGGTGATCGCCTGGCCGGCGGGGGACAGAGTCGCCGGACGGCTGATGGCGTCGGATTGGGCGTAGTTGGCTTCGTCGTAGTACGACACGCCACGGCAGGTCATGTGTGCCCAGCCACGGAAGTCGTCGCCGTTGGGGCCCTGGATCTGTGGGTCGAAACGCCAGATTTCCTTGCCGGTGTCCGGGTCGAGGGCCAGCACCTTGCTGTGGGCGGTGCAGGCATAGAGCATGCCGTTGACCTTCAGCGGGGTGTTCTGGTTGGTGATTTCCACCGGGTCCTTGGCGGTCGGCATGTCGCCGGTGCGGATGCGCCAGGCTTCTTGCAGCTTGCCGACGTTGGCCGGGGTGATCTGCTTCAGCGGCGAGTAGCGGTCGCCGAATTCGCTACGGCCATAGGCCTGCCATTCACCGTCGGGCATGGCCGGGGCGGTGCTGGCCATGTCGGCGCTGTCGCGGCCCAGGTCGCCGGAGATTTCCCCGGGGTTGGTGAACTGGCTGCCAATGGCGGCACCACCGGCCAGGACCACGGCCACGCTGAGGGCGGCGGTGCCCATCGGCGCCGGGCCGTCACGCAGTAGCGGACGGCGGAACCACGGCAGCAGCAGGACCACGCCCAGGGCGAACCACAAGGACAGGCGCGGCACCAGCTGCCACCAGTCCAGGCCGATTTCCCACAGCGACCACAGGGTGCTGGCGAACAGCACCAGGGCATACAGCCCCAGTGCCGCACGTTTGCCGGCC
This sequence comes from Pseudomonas sp. NFXW11, assembly GCF_049887815.1. NCBI lineage: Bacteria > Pseudomonadati > Pseudomonadota > Gammaproteobacteria > Pseudomonadales > Pseudomonadaceae > Pseudomonas > Pseudomonas sp. NFXW11. The sequence goes on from NZ_JAGEKI010000017.1 coordinate 108,680, forward strand.
AGCAGCAAGAGTCCGGTCAGGGTCAGGCCGATACCGGCCAGGACGTAGTACAGCGAGCCGCCGAGCAGGCTCAGCTTGATGCCCCCGGCCAGCAAGGCCAGGCCCATTAGCAGCAGCAAGATGCCGAGCAGGCTTGGCAGCAAGCGGCTCGGAGTGGAAGCACCCTCAGTGCTCATAGTGTGGTTCTCCGTGACGTTAAGAGTGGACCCGCGCTTGTTCACTGTAGATGACGATCAGGCGCGGGCTTGGTTCAGCTGAAAAGGGTAAATCGACTGTTCTGTTGCCTTGGGGGCTTCAGAACGAGCTCTGGATCTTGATTCCGCCGATCAACGCGTCATCCACCTGGCTCACGCCACCGGGATGGCGGATGTACTGCAGGTTGGGGCGCACCGTCAGCCAGTTGGCCAGGTGCACGCCGTAGTACAGCTCGGCGCTGTATTCGGTGTCCTGGGGCGGCAGGTAGCCGGGGTTGTCGTAGTCGTAGAGGGCGCGGGCCTGGTTGCTGGCCTGGGCGTTCTTGCGGAACGCCGGGTTGACGTGGACCCGGGCCAGGGCAAAGCCGATGTCGTCTTTCGCCCGGGCATCGAACAGGCCCTTGTAGACCAGGCCGGCCTGGACGTAGTTGTCGATGGCGTTGGTCTTCTTGTCATGGGCGGTGAGGTTGGCGAACAGGCTCAGGCCGCGGGAGTGGTCGCTGGCCAGGCTGGTGACCTGCTGCTGCGCGCCCAGCCACAGGCCGTGCTTGCTCGAGCTGCTGCGGTAGGCCTCGCCGGTGAGCGCCGCAGGCTGGCCATTGCCATCCTTGTACACATCCGTGGCCTTGGCGCTGCTGTAGTAGTAGCCGGCGCGGTATTCACCGGCCAGGCCGTTGAGCTTGGGAGTCCACACCAGTTCCACCGGCAACAGGGTGCCCTGGGTGCCGCTGCCGCTGAGCTTGAATCCGTTGTCGCGGTCCAGGTTCGAGGGGTTCTGCTCGTAGGCGCCGATCTGCGCGTAGAGCTCCGGGGTCAGGTGGTATTTGACCCGCAGTGCCCACTGACTCACCGGCCAGTTGTACCAGACACTGCCGGCCCAGTTGCCCACCTGGGAGCCGCAGAACGCCAGGTTCTGGAAGTCGCAGGGGAAGCTGTTGAAGTCTTCGCCCTGGCCAAAACGACCGGCCTTGATGTCGAGCTTCTGGTCGAAGAATTTCTGCTGGTACCACATCTGCGTCAGGCGCCAGGTCTGGCCGCGGCCCCAGACTTCCTGGGCCGAAGTGAAGCCGCCGACCCGCGGGTCGTTGATCCGGTCGTTGCTGATGTTGTCGCCGTCGCGCTTGGTCACCGTCAGTTGGAACTCGGCATCCTTCCAGCCAAGGATCTTCTGCAGGTCCAGGTGGCTGCCGAAGGCGAACTGGTCGCTGTAGCGCGCGGTGCGATCGTGGTTGTAGCCGCCGTGCAGGTTGGAACCCATCTCGCCGACGTAGTCGATCTTGAAGTCGTAGCCCTTGTTCGCCAGTTCGCTGCGGGTGCCGTTCCAGTCGCCGAGCATCCACGGTGAGTCGCTGTCGAAGGCCGGGGCGGCCTGGGCGCAGGCGGCAAACCCCAGGGCGCCGAGCAGGCTGAGGGTCTTGGGCAGGGCAATGGACGTCAGGACAGCGCTGTCTTTGGCGCGCTGAAGAAGGGGCATAGGCATTGGAATGGGTCTTTTTCTAGGAATAGGCAGAAGCAAGGGCAGGCTGCGTGGCCTGGATCAGGCTTGATCGAGCTGGCATGCCGCTGATTTCAAAAGGAAAGATGAAGCGTTTCAGCTTCAGGGTGCGAAGGATAAAGCGCCGTCTCATCGAGAGAAAGCGCTTTTATTGACATGAACAGTTTCTGATTCGGTAACAGTCATTGTGCCGCTGCGCCTTCAGCGAGCGGCGGGGGCCTCGGCGGGCGCCGGCTGCTGCCGGGTGTAGCTCAGTACAAAGTGCGCCGCCAAGCCGAAGATCAGCCCCCAGAACGCTGCGGCCAGGCCGAGGAAGCTCATGCCCGAGGCGGTCACCAGAAAGGTGATCAGGGCCGCTTCGCGCTGTTTCTCATCGGCCATGGCGCCACTCAGGCCGCTACTGATGGCGCCGAACAGGGCCAGGCCGGCCAGGGCCGCGATCAACTCCTTGGGCAGGGCGGCGAACACCGAGGCCAGGGTGGCGCCGAAGATGCCCATCAGCAGGTAGAACAGGCCGCAGGCGATCCCGGCGACGTAGCGTTTGTTCGGTTCCTCGTGGGCTTCGCGTCCGGTGCAGATGGCCGCGGTGATGGCCGCCAGGTTGATGCCGTGGGAGCCGAAGGGCGCCAGCAGCACCGAGGTGATGGCGGTCCAGGACACAATCGAGCGCGCCGGGGTGTTGTAGCCGGCGCTGCGCATCACGGCCATGCCCGGTACGTATTGCCCGGTGAGGGTCACCAGGGCCAGGGGCAGGCCGATATTGACGATGGCGTGCCAGCTCCACTCCGGGGCGATGAAGATCGGCTGTGCCACGGCCAGGGTGATGGCGCCACCGTTGAATTCACCCAGGCCCGCGGCCACCGCGCATCCCACCAGCAGCACCGTGAGGATCGCGTAGCGCGGCAACAGGCGCTTGCCCAGCAGGTAGGCGGCGAGCATCGCCAGCACCAGCGCCGGTTGCAGGGTCAGGGAGGTGAACAGGCCGGCGCCGAAGCGAAACAGGATGCCCGCCAGCATGGCCGCGGCAATGGCCTTGGGTAGGCGGCTCATAAGCTTGTCGAAGGCCCCGGAGAAACCGATCACGGCGATGATCAGCGAAGCCACCACATAGGCGCCAATGGCCTGGGGCAGCGACACCGTGGGCAGCATCGACACCAGCAGCGCCGCACCCGGGGTGGACCAGGCGGTGATCACCGGCACCTTCAGGCGCCAGCTCAGCAGCAGGCCGGTGAGGCCGCTGCCGATGGAGATCGCCCAGATCCAGGACGACACTTGAGCGTCCGGCAAATGGGCCTCGCGGGCCGCCTGGAACACGATGATCAGGGGGCCGGCATAGGAAATGATCACGGCGATCAGGCCGGCGATCACGGCGGAGAGGGACAGGTCCTTTCTGAGGCTGGGCATGGCATCTCGACTGGCGTGGGGTGGGGAAGGATTGATTCGATTTCGGTGGCGCTGGGCGAGTGTATTTCAATAAATTGAATCGATTCAATTGTTGTGTGCTTGCGAGGTGCTCTGTTTAGTCTTGAATAGGCGCATAAATCTATTTAAGTGACTGATATATAAGTTATTTATTGTTTAGTGAAAAATTCTCAGCAGCGCCTTCGATCTTTTCATTGGTCATTTTTATCGATTCAATTCAGGTATTGAGTCGATGCTCTGGAGGCCGCTGGCGCTGTGATATGCTGCGCCGCACTTCAATGCAGCCGAGGGTCGTCAGCCTCCATGTGGGTTCCCCAGTTAAGCGAGTTCAATCAGCCGGTCTACCTGTCCATCGCCGATGCCCTGGCCCGGGATATCGGCAGTGGCTTGCTCAAGGAGGGCGACCGTTTGCCCACCCTGCGCGAATTGGCGGTGACCCTGAATGTCACCCCTGGCACCATCAGCCGCGCCTACAGTGAAGCCCAGCGCCGTGGCCTGGTGCAGGGCGAAGTGGGGCGGGGTACCTATGTGCTGGGGCAGGCGCCGCAAGGGGTGCCGGAAGGTTCCGGCGCGCCCTCCCTGGCCCTGGGACAGTCCGAGGCCCTGGACCTGTCCATCATCAAGCCCTACAGCGAAACCCTGGAGTACTGGCTGCGCGGCGCCCTGGTGGGCATGGCCCGCAGCAGCGACTTCGGCCGGGCCCTGGACTACGCCCCCGACGGCGGCCATCCGGCCCATCGCGAGGCCGGTGCCCAGTGGCTGCGGCATTCCCTGCCAGGCGCCCAGTGGCAGCAGGTGGTGCTCACCGCCGGCGCCCAGCACGGGCTGCTGGTGGCCATCAGTGCCTTGAGCAACGCCGGTGACCTGGTGCTCTGCGAGTCCTTGAGCTACCCGGGCATCATCTCCGTGGCCCATGGCCTGGAGCGGCGCCTGCGGGGGGTGGCGATGGACGAGGAGGGCATGCTCCCAGAAGCCCTGCGCGAGCAGTGCCTGCGGGAAAAGCCGGCGCTGCTGGTGTGCGTCGCCAGTTGCCAGAACCCCACCACGGCGATCATGTCGCCACGGCGCCGGGCGGCGATTGCGGCGATTGCCGAGGAATTCGATTTCCTGATCATCGACGACGACATCTACGGCTTTCTTGTCGCCGACCCACAGATCAAGCCCTTGTCCAGCTATGCCCCGGAGCGCTCGGTGTACCTCACCAGCCTGTCCAAGGCGATCATGCCGGCCTTGCGCATCGGCTATCTGTACAGCCCGCCGAAGCTGTTGTCGCGCCTGAGCTCGATGGTGCGCAGCAGTGTGTGGATGCCGTCGCCGTTGACCGCGCAACTGGCCAGCAATGTGCTTGTCGAGGGCCTGGACCGCAAGCTGGTGCAGACCCAGCGCAACGAGGCGGCGGCGCGCCAGGCGATTGCCCGGGAAGTGTTTGCCGGTTTGCAAATGCAGACCCAGCCCCACAGCTATCACCTGTGGCTGACCCTGCCCGAACCCTGGACCGGTGACGAGTTCGCCACCCTGGCCCGGGCCAATGGCGTGCTGGTGATGAGCGGGAGCCAGTTCCAGGTGGAACGTGACGCCCGCTCGCGCTGTGTGCGGGTGGTGTTGATGTCGCCCACCACTCAGGACGAGTTGCGATTCGCCCTGACTCAGCTGGCCAGCCTGATCGAGGCCGATCCGCGGCGTTATCGCTAGCGCTTTCGCCGGCAAGCCGGCTCCTACAGGGGCTGACTTAGAAAGTGGTACGCAAGCCCACTTCCACACTGCGCCCGGCTGCAGGGGCAATATCCCGCAGGATCGAGCTGGCGTAGCGCACGGTCTGGTTGGTCAGGTTCTCGCCCTTGACGAAGGCCAGCCACTGGCTATGGCCAATATCGAAGCGATAGCCGGCACTGGCGCCAAAGGTGGTGTAGCCATCGGTGGTGCTTTCGTGGTCCGGCACTCGCCCCTGGCTGGCGGCGTGTTGTACGTCCAGGCGTGCCTGCCAGCGATCCAGTTCCCACAGCAGTCCGCTGTTCAAGCGCAGGGGCGCTATGCGTGGCAGGTCCTGGCCGTTGTCGAGGTTCTTGGCCCGGGTGTAGTCGCCGGACAGTTCCAGGGCGAACTTGCCGTAGGCGCCTTCCCCCAGGGCCCAGCGATCTTGGGCTTCGACCCCGGTGAAACGTGCCCGCACCCCTTTGTAGGCGTACTCGGGAATTCCTGCAGCATCCTCTTGCCCTTCATCGTTGAGGGTACGCCCCGTGCCCAAAAGGCCGATGTAGTTGGAGAAGTGGCTGTAGAACACCCCGACGCTGCCTTTGTGGGTGCCGTTGTCGAAGCGCAGGGCCAGGTCGCTGGACACGGCTTTTTCCTTGGACAATCCGGCGTTGCCCACTTCATAGGTGCCAGTGGCGACGTGGGCGCCATTGGCATACAGCTCGTAGAAGGTTGGGGCGCGTTCGGTGTAGCCCAGGGTCGCGGCCAGGGACCAGACCGGGGTCAGGGTATAGACGGCGCCCGAAGACAGGCTGCCGGCGGTGAAGCTGCTGGACTTGTCGGCCTGGGCAAAACGCTCGTTGCCCTTGGCGCTCGGGTCTACGCGGGTGTGTTCCAGGCGCCCGCCGAGGCTGAGTTTCAGGCGCTCGCTGGCTTGCAGTTCTTCGAGAATGAACAGCGCGCCGCTGTTGGTATCGGTCTGCGGCACGAAGGCCTCTTCACCGAGGGCGGAGAACTCGTTGCGATTGACCTGGGCGCCAACCACGCCCTCCAACGGGCCGATGGGCAGGTGCCGGGCCTCGACTCGCGCCTCGTAACCTTTGTTCTTGAAGGTGGTGCCGGTCTCGCCGCCCTCGATTTCCCGGTGTTCATAGTCGGTGTAGCCGGCGTTGAACTTGATCGAGCTGAAGGGCCCTTGCAGGTTGCGCAGTTCCGAGGCGAAGGCGTAGTGATCCTGCTTCATGCGGATGCGCACGTCTTCTTCGGCGGGGGAGCCATAGTTGGAGTCGTAGTTGCTGTAGGACAGGCCGGCGTAACCGTCATCCCAGGTGTAGGAGCCGCCAATGGCGCCGCCGTCCTGGCGGCCGTCGCTGTTGCCCAGGCGGCCTTTCTTGCCATCGCCCTCTTCACTGGCCGGGGCGTGGCGGCTGCGGGCGTAGCCGGGAATCTTCAGGTCGTTGAACTGCCGCGAGTTGGCGTCCAGGTGCAGGGCGAAGGTGCCATCGCCGGCTTCCAGCTTGCCGGCGCTGCTGCGGGTGGTGTCGGCGCCGCCGTAGCGCAATTCACCGGCACCCTGGATGCCGTCGATGGCTTCGGTGGGAATCCGATTGTCGAAGCTGTTGATCACCCCGCCAATGGCATTGCCGCCGTACAGCAGGGCCGCCGGGCCGCGCACTATCTCGATGCGCTCGACATTCACCGGGTCCAGGGGCACCGCGTGGTCGTAGGACAGGGACGAGGCATCCAGTGCGCCGACGCCGTTTTGCAGAATGCGGATGCGGTCGCCATCCAGGCCGCGAATCACCGGCCGGCTGGCTCCCGGGCCGAAGTAGGACGAGGACACCCCCGGCTGTTTGTTCAGGGTTTCACCCAGGCTGCCCTTTTGTTCCAGGGTCAGTTGGTCGCCTTCCAGCACCGTACTCGGCGCGGCCAGCTGGCTACTGCCCAGTGGGTTGGCGGTGATCACTTGCTGGGGCAGTTCCAGGGCCTGGGCCTGGGAAGCGATCAGCACAGCGGCAGACAGCGGCGATAGGCGCCACAGCAGAGAGCGAGAAGGGCGAGGGACAGAGAGGGACATCGGCAATTCCTTGGCAAGCGTTGCGCAGCGCGCTTTGAGTCAGAAAACAGGCGAGACACGGAAGGTGTCTGGAGGCGAGTGAGTTGTTATGTGTTGATACAATATAACATCACTTTTATTTCTAAAAGCCAGGAACTTTTCATCGCGCCTGCCCAATCACCTTGGCGCGTGCCGCCGACTAGAGTTAAACCAGCGCTCTGGCGCGGGCGCATGCCCTCGGCTAAGGTGCGCGGCTTCTCTAATCTTTCTCCCCCTTGAAGGCCTGGCATGACCGACACCCACATCGACCCGCTGCATGGCGTGACCCTGGAACAGATCCTCAAGGCGCTGGTGGAGCACTACCAATGGTCGGGGCTGGCCGAACGCATCGATATCCGCTGCTTCAAGAGTGATCCGAGCATCAAGTCGAGCCTGACCTTTCTGCGCAAGACGCCCTGGGCCCGGGAAAAGGTCGAGAAACTCTATGTGAAATTGCAACGCACCAAGCGTCCGCTTTAAGGAAGCCCATGGCTGGTTTTTCGCTGCGGGGGCTGTTCACTCGGCGTGGCCTGATTGCGCTGGCCGCGGTGCTGGGTTGGCTGGGGCTGACGATTCAGCTGTACCTGATTCTGTTGCTGCGCTGGGAGGTCGGGGCCAGCCTGCTGGGCGGCCTGGTGAACTTCTTCAGTTTTTTCACCGTGCTCAGCAATACCCTGGTGGCCAGCGTGCTGACCTGTGCCCTGAACCTGCGGATTTCCCGTGGGCAGGCCTTTATGCTGCGGCCGGCGGTCAGTGGCGCGGTGGCGGCGAGCATTGTGCTGGTGGGCCTGGCCTACAGCCTGCTGTTGCGCCATCTGTGGCAGCCTCAGGGCTGGCAATGGCTGGCGGACGAGTTACTGCACGATGTGATGCCGCTGCTGTTCCTGGTCTATTGGGGCTGCTGTGTGCCCAAGGGCCAATTGCGCCTGCTGCATGTCGGCCTATGGACGCTTTACCCGCTGCTGTACTTCGCCTACCTGCTGTTGCGGGGTGATTTGCTGGGGTTGTATCCCTATCCCTTTATTGCCGTGGACAAGCTGGGGTATCCCCGAGTGCTGCTCAATGCCCTGGGGATACTCGCAGGCTTTGTGCTGGTGTCACTGATATTGCTGGGGCTGGACCGCTGGCTGGGCCGGCGAAGAGGCCCGTAAGCCCTGCGCCGTTCATGCCGACGCCTTCGCTGGCAAGCCAGCTCCTACGGGGCGAGGTGTGTGGATTTATCGTAGGAGCCGGCTTGCCGGCGAAGAGGCCCATAAGCCTTGCGCCGCCAGGCCAGTTGCTACAACGAGGCGGGGTTATTCTTCCTCGCTGCTGTCCAGGCGCCAGTAGCCGGCGGCCTTGACGAACTCGTCGTCGAGCCGGTGCTCATCCAGCAGCACGCGACGCAACTGCCGCGACAGTTTGCTTTCAGTGGCCACCCAGGCGTACAGCTTGCCTTGCGGTACCTGCAGCTGACGCACCACGCTGATCAGGTCCGGCCCACCAGCGTCACGCTCGACCCAGACCACCTCCACCTCGGCGGCGCTGCGCAGCGTCTGGCGTTCGGCGGCGTTTTGCACTTCGATCACCGCCAGCACTCGGCGTCCGGCCGGCAGTTCTTCCAGGCGCCGGGCGATGGCCGGCAGGGCGGTTTCATCGCCGATCAGCAGGTAGCTGTCGAAGATGTCCGGCACCACCATCGAGCCCCGTGGCCCACCGATATGCAGGTACTGCCCCGGCTCGGCCTGCTCGGCCCAGGTCGAGGCAGGGCCGTCGCCGTGCAGCACGAAGTCGATATCCAGTTCGCCCAACTCCAGGTCGTAGCGGCGTGGGGTGTAGTCGCGCATGGCCGGCATCGGTCCGCTGTCCTTGCCCGGGCCCAGCACCAGGGTTTCCAGGGCGGCTTGTTGCTCGGCGTTCTGCGGGAACAGCAGCTTCACATGGTCGTCGCTGCCCAGGCTGATAAAGCCGGCCAGCTCCGGCCCGCCCAGGGTGATGCGACGCATGCGCGGGGTCAGGTCCACCACCCGCAGCACCTCCAGGCGTCGGCGCTTGATCTCGTGCATGACCCGGTGAATCGACAGTGGTTGAGTGGCAGTCATGCGGATGGCTCCTGGGAATTAGGGCGAGCCGGGCCATCGACAATGGCCTTGGCGGTGTTGTTCAGCAGGTCTCGCACGCGGAGGATTTCTTCCGCGCTCCAGCGACCGTGGTGCATTTGCAGGGCGTGGCGCAGGTTGTGCACGGCCTCGTGGATTTCTGCCGGCCGGTCATGGCCGCGCAGGGAGCGCTTGCTGACTTCGATGCGCATGCGCACCCCGTCCAGGGCGATGGCTTGCTCTTGCAGGGAAACACGGCCGGCTTCGGTCACGCTGTAGCGCTTTTTGCCGCCTTCGGCGTCGCCTTGGATCATTTCGCTTTCTTCGAGAAAGGTCAGGGTCGGGTAGATCACCCCGGGGCTCGGGCTGTAGGCGCCGTCGAACATGCCTTCGATCTGGCGGATCAGGTCGTAGCCGTGGCAGGGCTGCTCGGCGATCAGGGCCAGCAGCAAGAGTTTCAGGTCGCCCGGGGCAAACACCCGGGGGCCACGGCCACCGCGTTCACGGCCCAGGCCCTGGCGGCGTTCGAAACTGTCGTGGCCCTCGCCGTGTTCGCGTCGGGAATGAGGGTGGTGCTCTCTCATGTTCTCGCTCTCCGTTTTGGTTTAGACATAACTTAAGATATATCTTAAGAAATGCGCAAGCCGTTCTGCAGAATGCAAAGCTGCCGTTCGTCGGAGGTGGAGAACAGGCAAGCACCTGGAGGCCAGGTGCTTGCCGGGTATGGATGACGGTTGTCGCCGGGTTGTTCAGCGCTGGGCCAGGCTGCCCAGGCACTGGGTACTGCTGCCCGGTTGCAGGTAGGGCATCAGGATCGGTGCCATGCCCTTGAGCACCTGCACCGGCAGCGCCGAGGTGAATTTGAAGGCTTGTGCCGATGCCCCCGGCACATAGGCGGTGAGGGTGCCGAAATGGTGATCGCCGATGTAGAACACGAAGGTTGCGGTGCGGTTGATGGATTTCGAGCTCAGCACCCGGCCACCGGCGCCAATGGCTTCGATGCGGTTGTCGCCGGTGCCGGTCTTGCCGCCCATGGCCAGGGGCGTGCCATCGGCCAGCTTGAAGCTGCCCGCCACACGTTTCGCGGTACCGGCATCCACCACCTGGGACAGGGCCCCGCGCAGCGCCGTGGCCACTTCCGCAGGCATCACCCGCTTGCCCCTGTCCGGATCGTTGCGCAGCTGGGTTTCATAAGGCGTGCCGGCAGCGAAATGCAGGCTGTCGATACGCAGCGTCGGCAGGCGCACGCCGTCGTTGAGGATGGTGCCCACCAGTTCCGCCAGGGCCGCCGGGCGGTCGCCGGAGCTGCCGATGGCGGTGGCCAGGGACGGCACCAGGTGATCGAAGGGGTAGCCGACGCTTTGCCAGCGCTGATGGATATCGAGGAAGGCCTCGACTTCCAGCATGGTGCGGATGCGACTGTCCCGGGCGCTGCGATGGCGGCTCTTGAACAGCCAGCTGTAGACCTCCTGGCGCTCGAACTCGCTGGCCTTGACGATCTGGCTGAAGGTGGCGTCGGGGTTGTTCATCAGGTAGCCCAGCAGCCACAGGTCCAGGGGGTGGACCTTGGCGATGTAACCCTGGTCTGGCAGGTCGTAGGCGCCCGGGCCATAGCTGGCGTAGAGCTTGTCCAGGCGTTCATCGCCGAGTTTCTCGCTGGTCTTGGCTGTTTTCATATGGGCACGGACGAAACGGTTGAAGCTTTCCTGGCTGGCATCCGGCAGCAGGTAGCGGTGCACCGCGGCCAGGCGGATGGCCGTGGGGTGCATGCCGTCGAGAAAGGTTTCCAGGCGCGCCTGGGTGTCCTTGTTGCGGTATTTTTTCCAGAAACGCAGCAAGAACGAGGTGCCTTCGCGGTCGGCAAACCGCGCCAGGTATTCCTGGCGGCGTGGGTTCTCGTCGTCCTTGAGCAGCTCGGCGCTGCTGCTGTCGCCGCCGTAGGTGCTGTAGCGCACCAGGTCGCGCATCAGGCGGATAAACGGCAGGTTGATCGATTCCCGCAGTGCATCGCGCAGGGTCGGGCTGCGGCCGTTGTCCTCGTTGCGAAAGTTGTGGAAGTGATGCACCCCGCCACCGGTGAAGAAGGCTTCGCCGGGGCTCGCGGAGTAGGTGCGGTCCAGGGCTGCGTCGAGCATCTTCGGCAGGCTGCGGTCGCTGTTCTGCATTAGGTAGTCGATGGACCAGCGGCTGATTCGGTCCTGGTCATTGACCGCAACCTTCTTCAGCTCGGCCGGGGTTTGCCCGGCGTGTTTGGCGTGCAGTTCGGCAATGATCTGCAAGTAGCTGGTGAGCACCCGCAGCTTGGCGGTGGAGCCCAGTTCCAGCTTGCTGCCTTCGTTGATGTCGAAGGGCTGGTCGGTGCTGTCGGTCTGCACCCGTACCCGCGAGCCGTCGGGGGTGAGTTCGAACAATGTGAAGCTGTAGCGCACCTGGGTGGTGCTGGTGGGGGTCAGCAGGCGTTCGCCGAGCAAGCCGATCTGTGCGGCGAACGCCGGGTCGGCCAGGTGCTTGAGGTAATCGGTGGCCTGGGCCTGCAGGTCGCTCTGCAAGGTGCTGGTGGCGGACAGGTCGAGGCGATCGAGGTCGTACAGGGGGCGGTTGAGCAGGCTCGACAGGCGACTGCGGGCCACGCTGATGCCCTTGTTGGTCTCGATCGGCTGGATCGTCGGTTGCTGCTGCCAGTCACGGTAGCTCACCTGGCTGGCCAGGGCCGCGCTGCTCAGGGCAGGGTCGATAATGGCGTTCTGCGCCAGCAGGCGGATATGGCTGTCGGTCAGCTCCGCCAGCTCGGCATGGCCCTTGGTCAGGTAATGGGACGGGCGCCGCTGGGCGATCATCAGCGACAACACCTGGCGCAGGGCCAAGCCGCGGAGGGCCAGGCTGTGGGCATCGCTGGCGGTGCCGGCCAGGGCCTGGTTGACCTGATTGAAGTCGGCGCCGTACCAGACCCGCAAGCCCTCGGCCATGCCATGCACTTCGCCATGCCCGGGCACCGCCGACAGCGGCACGCTGTTGAGGTAGTCGCGCACGATGCGCTTGCGCGCCTCCAGGGTCTGCGGGCCGTCCTGGTAGGCCCGCACGCTGGCGGAAATCATCTGGCGGATCTTCTCGCCGCCGGACAGCGTCAGGCCATCGGGGGAATGACGGTATTTCTCCAGCTGGGTGGCCAGGGTGCTGCCACCGGCGGTTTGTCCGGGCAGGTGCAGGAGCTTGGCCACCTGGGACCAGGCGGCCTTGGCAAAGCGCGGCCAGTCCACTGCCGGGTTGGCCTGGGCTAGCTTGGGGTCCAGCAGTTCACGGTTCTCGATAAACAGCAGGCTGTGCACCATCAACGGGGGAATGCTGGCGAAGCTGGTGTAGAGCTGCTGCGGGTAATCGAACCGATACAGCGGCGCGGCGCGGCAATCGGTGATGGACAGGCCAGCCTGGATCTTTTCGCTGTAGGGCACGAAGAAACCGTTCTTGCTGTAGTCCAGCAAGGCGGGGGAAAAGCGCGTCTGGGCTTCGATCAGGTAACCGCGCTTGAGCAGGCGGGGCAGGAATTCTCCCAGGGCGCTGTAGCCCAGGCGCCGGTCGAAGGGCCCGGCGCCGGGGTAGAACATCGAATCGCTGGGGCCCGGTTGCACGGAGTAGCTCAGGTCGCTGGCCAGCTTGCTGAATTCCCGGGCCTGGAGCTTGGAGCTGCGCATTTCCCGGGACGCGGCCACCCCCAGGGCAATCAACCCGAGCAGCAGCAAGAGCCAGAACAGGCGCCAGAAATAACGGCGGGGCTTGCGGGGTTTCGGTGGGGGCACTGCTTCTTCGCTGTGGCGTGGCACTGCGTTCTTGCGCGAGTCGGTCTGCCACAAAGCGCCCATAGTCGATTGATCCCCTCACTGCAGATTGATCGGACTTGTCTGAAGCTTAGTCGGTGGCGGCAGGCGGTGAAAAAAATGTGAAAGCCTCCCGGCGGCGCATCCTTGCAAAGCAATACCTCTAGGCATTACCCGCCCTGTGGCGAGGGAGCTTGCTCCCGCTGGTGCGCAAAGCGCGCCCAAATCCGAGCAACGGATTTTTTCAGGCACACCCTGCCAGCAACTTCTGCGCCTGCCATGCTCCGGTACCCCGGCAGACCGAGCGGGAGCAAGCTCCCTCGCCACAAAAGGGAGCTAGAGCCAGATGGCATCCCAGAGCGGGTAGTCGCCAATACGCCGCACCAGGCCCGCGCGCAACGGGTTGGCGATGATGTAGCGGGCAATATGCTGGATATCTTCACCATCCCGAACTGCACGATCGTGGTAACCGCTTTGCCAGAAGGCGCCACGTAAACCCAGCCGTTGATTGATGCGCAGGGTGCTGCGGGATTTCATCCTTTGCATCACCTGAGGCAGTGTTCCGGCATGAAGTTGCAATAGCCAGTGCAGATGATCCGGCATCAGCACCCAGGCCAGGGAGTTTGCCAGTCCCTGCTCCTGGATCTGTTGCAGCTCGGCGACCACCAAGCGCCCCAGGCGCCAGTCTCTGAATAGGGGGCGACGTTGGTGAACCACTGTGGTGATGAGATAGGCGCGACCGGGATTGGAGTAACGGCCACGACGAAGTCGATGGGACTTGGGACGCGGTGACATTCCATTGCCTCCGGAGATAGATCGAGTAAATCAGCGACGCTAACAGCCTGCCTGGGTGATTGGGATGACGAGGTGGTTTGCGGATGTTTCCTGCTGAGGCTGTTGATAGCCGGGTGACCTGTTGTGCAGGCTGCGTTCCTTGCGCCTTGAATCCCCTGTGGCGAGGGAGCTTGCTCCCGCTGGGGCGCAAAGCGCACCCAAATCCGCGCAACGGATTTTCTCTGGCACACCTGGCCAGCCGTTTCTGCGATGGCCATGCCCCGGTACCCCGGCAGACCGAGCGGGAGCAAGCTCCCTCACCACAACGGCTGCTTCTCTTGCGCAGAACAGCGGAGTAGAGCCTTTTGCCAGGTAAATACGCCCTAGGTAGGGGCATGACGATGCACCAGGGCTGTGCAATACTCCGAGCCCTTTCGGGCTGAGGTTTCACGGCAAAATGCAGGTAATGCTTCTCCGCGAAAGCGGTTTTTGCCGAGATTTCTCTCTGAATTTAGCTGTTTATAGAGTGAAAAGCCCTGTCAGGGGCTTTTTATACTGCGCACCCCGCTGACCTGGCAGGTCTTGTCCTACAGGCGCGCCGTTCCACAAGGACGGTACGGTTGAGCAAACCAGGGCTATCCGCCCTGGTTTCGCAGGCTCGGTGGTTCATATCCAATAACAAAATGAGGTTGTATCTCTATGCCAGTTGGCAACCAACTGCCCCACGGCGAAACCGCTCAGGGCGGCCCGCTGAAACGCGAACTCGGCGAACGGCATATTCGCTTGATGGCCCTGGGCGCCTGTATCGGCGTCGGCCTGTTCCTCGGTTCGGCCAAGGCCATCGAAATGGCCGGTCCGGCCATCATGCTGTCCTACATCATTGGCGGCCTGGCGATCCTGGTGATCATGCGCGCCCTCGGCGAGATGGCAGTGCACAACCCGGTGGCCGGCTCCTTCAGCCGCTATGCGCAAGACTACCTGGGCCCCTTGGCGGGCTTTCTCACCGGCTGGAACTACTGGTTCCTGTGGCTGGTGACCTGCGTCGCGGAAATCACCGCGGTGGCGGTGTACATGGGCATCTGGTTCCCCGATGTGCCGCGCTGGATCTGGGCCCTGGCGGCCCTGGTGAGCATGGGCTCGATCAACCTGATCGCGGTCAAGGCCTTCGGTGAGTTCGAGTTCTGGTTCGCCCTGATCAAGATCGTCACCATTATCGCCATGGTGATTGGCGGCGTCGGCATCATTGCCTTCGGCTTCGGCAACGACGGCGTGGCCCTGGGCATCTCCAACCTCTGGACCCACGGCGGCTTCATGCCCAACGGCGTGACCGGGGTGCTGATGTCGCTGCAGATGGTGATGTTCGCCTACCTGGGCGTGGAGATGATCGGCCTGACCGCCGGTGAAGCGCGCAACCCGCAGAAGACCATTCCCAATGCCATCGGCTCGGTGTTCTGGCGCATCCTGCTGTTCTATGTGGGCGCGCTGTTCGTGATCCTGTCGATCTACCCCTGGAACGAGATCGGCACCCAGGGCAGTCCGTTCGTGATGACCTTCGAACGCCTGGGGATCAAGACCGCCGCCGGCATCATCAACTTCGTGGTGATCACCGCGGCGCTGTCGTCCTGCAACGGCGGCATCTTCAGCACCGGGCGCATGCTCTATAGCCTGGCGCAAAATGGCCAGGCCCCTGCCAGCTTCGCCAAGACCTCGCAGAGCGGCGTACCGCGTCGCGCCTTGCTGCTGTCGATCTTCGCCCTGCTGCTGGGGGTGCTGATGAACTACCTGGTGCCGGAAAAGGTATTTGTCTGGGTGACCTCGATCGCCACCTTCGGCGCGATCTGGACCTGGGTGATGATTCTCCTGGCCCAGCTCAAGTTCCGCAAAGGCCTGAGCCCGGCCGAGCGTGCGGGCCTCAAGTACCGCATGTGGCTGTACCCGGTCAGTTCCTACCTGGCCCTGGCGTTCCTGGTGCTGGTGGTGGGGCTGATGGCCTACTTCCCGGACACCCGCGTGGCCCTGTATATCGGCCCGGCGTTCCTGGTACTGCTGACCCTGCTGTTCTACCTGCTCAAGCTGCAACCGACCGACGTACAGCAAGGGGCCGCTCGTTCGGCGTCCTGACCTTGAGTTGATCGATGCTCCCGTCTGGAGCGCCCCAGGCTTACGCCTGGCATGAAAAATCCGCCGCCTGGCAAGGACGGCGGATTTTTTTTTGCCTGCATCAGCCGCCCAGGGTGCCACTGCTGTCAGCATCGAACAGCGCCTTGGCCTGGCGCGCCGCAGGTACCAGCACGCCGAGCAGCGCGGCCTCGCTATACAGCTGCTGGGCCGCCAGATTGCCGGGCACCGGCTCGATGGGGATCAACACATCGCTGTCGGCGCCGTGCAGCCAGAGCGCCGTGACCTGCAAGGCCGCGACGAACAACAGGCGCAGCTCGCAGCTTTGCCCCTGCAGCGCCGGAGCCTGTTCCGCGAGGTTCAGCGCGCTGATCGTCGAGGCCGCCAGGGCGCCATGATTCAGCGCCGAAAACTCGAGGTGACCGGCGACTTCGCTCAGTTGCGCATCGGCGATCGACACCCCGCCGGCAAACACCAGGTAATGCCAGTCGGCGGCCCTGGCCTGGGCCAGCCCGGCGCCATTGGCCAGGTCGTCCAGGCTCAGGGCGTAGCCACGAAACCCCTGGGACAGATTCAGGCTGCTGGCGCGGGCCCTGGCAAAGGCACGGTTGATGCCGAAACCCTGGGTTTGCAGCGCGGCTTGCAGCGCCGGGCGCAATTGCTGGACGGCACCTGCCGGTGCCTGGGGATAAGTCAGTTGCATGTCGCCTCCTAGTTTTTCCGGGTGAAGTAGGTGTGGGTCCAGTTGCCGCCGCCGTTGTAGGAACCGGGGAAGCTGTTCAGGGCGCGGGTTGAGTAGCCGTAGATCGAGTCGGCCACCAGGATGTAGCCGCCGTCGCTGCCGTAGATGGCCAGGAAGTGCGCACCGCCGCCATACCAGGCGCAACGCAGGCCGACGGGGCGGCCCATGCTCAGTTGGTTGTCGATGGCCGGCATCTGCATCCGGTCCTCGCGCATGCCGCCGTAGCTGCGGGTGGTGCGCAGGGCCGAGTCCAGGTAGCCGTAGACGTTGCACGGCCCGGGCTGGTTGCAGCAGGTGTTGCGTCCCAGCTCGGCGTTGGCCACGCCGCACTGGGTCCAGGAGCCGGTGCCGTAGTAGTTGCCGACCGAAGCGGACAGCGCCGCCCAGCACCAGTTGCTCTGGGTTTGCGGCTGGATGTTGAAGTTCAGCCGGGCGCCGGCCGGCGGCGCGGCTTCGGCAAGCTGGGCGACTTCGTCCAGTTGCGGGTTCAGCAGGGTCCCGGCCAGGCAGTGCGGCAGGGCCTGCGAATTGCCGGTGGGGGTCAGGGTGGTGGTTGACATGTTCATCCTCCATGAAGTGGAAACCAGCCGGTGGCTGGTGGGTGAGTCGACCGGTGCCGGGCGCAGTGTCAGCCTCGATGGCCTGCGCTGGCGGGGTCTGTAGGCAACCCTAGATGAGTTATGCGTTTATGCAATTGAATCTATGCGTTTATGCATTTTGGCCGATATGACTGTCCCCGCTAAGGGGGACAGTGGTGCCGTGGCTGAGTCGCGAGCGGGGTTACTGGCCGTCGAGGAACTGCTCGAGGGCCGCATTAAACAGGCCCGGGTCCTGGAGGAAGGCGAAATGGCTGACGTTCGGCAGGATCAGCAAGCCGGCCCGGGGAATGGTCGCGGCCATGTATTCGGTGTGCTCGCGCTTGATGGCTTCATCGTGGTCGCCATCGACGATCAGTACCGGGGTGTTGATCTTCGCCAGCTCGGCATCGCTCCAGTTGGGCTGGCTGGCCCACATCTGGCCGATCTGCTCGACAAAGGCCTGGTACTCCTTGGGCGTGGGCGACAGGCGCCGGTACTCCTCGCCGGCGCGCTCGATATAGGCAGCGAAGGTCGGGTTGTGCTCCACCCCCTCCTTGACCCCCGAGGTCTGGGTGTTGGCGGCATAGGCGAAAACCTTGCCCACCCGCTGCGGGTAGCGCATGGCCAGGTCGAGGCCGAGGATCGCGCCGTCGCTCCAGCCAACGAAATCGGCCCGGGGGATCTTCAATTGATCGAGCAGGGCGATCACGTCGTCGGCCATCAGGTCGTAGCCATAGGGCCGGGCATCCCGGGTGCTGCGCCCGTGGCCGCGGCTGTCGACGCTGATCACCGTATGCCGGGCGGCCAGGGCCTGGACCTGGTGCCCCCAGTAGTCGGCATTGCCCAGGCCGCCATGCAGCAGCACCACCGGTGAGCCGTGGCCGACCTTGCTGTAGTGCAGGCGAATGCCGTTGACCTCGGCATAACCGGCTTGGGCCCCGGCCACCGGGGCCGGTGTGGGCGGCAGGGTCTGCCAGCGTTCGCCGGCGAAGGCGCTGTTGAACGACATCAGTAGAGCTATCACTGCAAGCAAGCGACGAGGCATGGGCTTCTCCGTGCATGGGCCCTCGGGTCGGAGTGACTGCGGGGCAGGTGGTTACCGCAATTTAAGTCAACCAGGGACAGGCTAGACGTCAATGATCACCAGGGTGCCGTGGCTGCCGGGCAGCACACTGTGGGCCTGGCCGGCCTGCACCAGGTACATCTGGCCCGCCAGTACCTGCACCACGGCCTGGTCGATGCCCAGGCGCAGGCAGCCCTGGGTCACCAGCAGGCCTTCGTCAAAATCGTGGGTTTCTTCCGGGTAGGGCTGGCCGTCCATGCGCAGCACCTTGATCCGGGCGGGGCCAATCTGGCCCAGTTTTGCAGACTGCCAGGGCTCGGGCAGTTGGTGGGACAGTTGGTCGAATAACAGCAGGGGCATGGCGGACCTCCGAACTATCAGCAGTCGGGCATTGTGCTTTCGGTGGTCCGGTCAGCAGGGGTGGGTGTTTCTAGAATTCGTCCATCAACAGTACCCGGCACTCGCGGGCCTGGAAGGCGTTGATCTGCGGTACCAGGCGGGTGAAGTGCTCGGTCTTGCAGTGGGCGTCGAGGGCGGCGCGATCCGGCCATTGCTCGACGAAGATGAAGTGCCCCGGGTCTTTCTGATCAACGAACAGATCGTAGGCGATGCACAGCGGTTCCTGGCGGGTTTTTTCCACCAGTTCGGCGTACCAGGGGCGCACGGTGTCCAGGTGTTCGGGGCGGATAAAGTCTTCGGCAATCACTTTGAGCATGCTGCACATCCTTGGCGGTGGCCCAGGCTCCCCGGCGAGCGGAGAGCGCTGGGCGGGTGATTCAGGCGGCCTGGCTGTTGGGTTCGAAACTGTCGGCCCGGGCCAGTTGCCACATGCGCGAGTAGAACTCGCCATTGACCTCGCCAGTGAGCAGTTCACCGGGCTTGAGGAACACATGCAACTGCGAGAACAGCTTGATCTCGGTGGCCGACATGCGCCGCACCAGGTGCTTGGCTTCCAGTTGCGAGGGGTGCTGCAGGCCGGCGGCGGCGAGCATTTCCGCCAGGGCCTTGAGGGTGTTGCGGTGGAAGCTGTAGACCCGCTGGGCCTTGTCCGGCACCACCAGGGCGCGCTGGCGCAGGTTGTCCTGGGTGGCCACGCCGGTGGGGCATTTGTTGGTGTGGCAACTTTGCGACTGGATGCAGCCGATGGCGAACATGAAACCCCGGGCCGAGTTGGCCCAGTCGGCGCCGATGGCCAGCACGCTGGCGATATCGAAGGCGCTGACGATCTTGCCGCTGGCGCCGAGCTTGATCTTGTCCCGCAGGTTCAGCCCCACCAGGGTGTTGTGCACGAACAGCAGGCCCTCGCGCATCGGCGCGCCGATATGGTCGGTGAACTCCACGGGGGCCGCGCCGGTGCCGCCTTCCTTGCCGTCGACCACGATGAAATCCGGGAGGATGCCGGTTTCCAGCATGGCCTTGGCAATGCCCATGAATTCCCACGGGTGGCCCAGGCAGAACTTGAAGCCCACCGGCTTGCCGCCAGACAGCTCACGCAACTGCTGGATGAAATGCATCATCTCGATGGGGGTGGAAAACGCGCTGTGGCTCGACGGCGAGATGCAGTCCTCGCCCATGGGCACGCCGCGGGTGTCGGCGATTTCCTGGGTCACCTTGTGCTTGGGCAGGATGCCGCCGTGGCCCGGTTTGGCGCCCTGGCTCATCTTGATCTCGATCATCCGCACTTGCGGGTTTTGCGCCTGCACGGCAAAGCGCTCGGGGTCGAAGCGGCCTTCGCGGGTGCGGCAGCCGAAGTAGCCGCTGCCCAGTTCCCAGGTCAGGTCGCCGCCGTGTTCGCGGTGATAGGGGCTGATGCTGCCTTCACCGGTGTCATGGGCGAAGTTGCCGAGCTTGGCACCCTGGTTCAGGGCGCGGATGGCGTTGGCGCTGAGGGAGCCGAAACTCATGGCCGAGATATTGAACACCGAGGCCGAGTAGGGCTGGGTGCACTGCGGGCCGCCCACCGTGACCCGGAAGCTTTCAGGGTCGGTCAGGGGCGCGGGGCGCATGGAGTGGCCAATGAACTCGAAGCCCGACTGGTAGACGTCGATCAGGGTGCCGAAAGGCTTGTCGGCGCTTTCATTCTTGGCCCGGGAATACACCAAGGAACGCTGAGCCCGGGAAAAGGGCAGGGCGTCGCTGTCGGATTCCAGCAGGTACTGGCGGATCTCCGGGCGGATGCCTTCCACCAGGTAGCGGATATTGCCCAGGATCGGGTAGTTGCGGCGTACCGCGTGGGGGCTTTGCAGCAGGTCGAAGATCCCCAGCAGGCTCAGCAGGCCGGTGACCAGGGTGAATGGCCAGAGCCAGTCGTAATGCAGGAAGGGCAGGCTGGCGAGGGTGAATATCACGCAGGCGGCAAAGAAGGCGTAGCGGCTCAGGAGTGACAGGCTCATACGGTTTCCTTGGTTCGGACTCATCAGATCAATCAGGCAGATCGTGCCTGGATAGCGGCTCACAGGCAGCGACACCGAACGAATGGAGCGGCGGGCTGCAGAAGTATTTCTTATAGGAATTCACGGCTGTGTCAGAGCGTTGCAGCTGGCCATACTGGCGCGCCAGAGCCGCGCGGGCAAGCCTCGAGCCGAGGGGCGGGGAGCGCTTTGGACCATGGTCGAAGAAGCGTGTTGCGATAAATTCTCGTTTGAACGAATTAATTGTTACTGTATAACGTTGTTTTTCACCCCAGGAGTTCCCTTCCATGAAGCCCGATATTCACCCTGAATACCGCCCCGTGCTGTTCCACGACACCGCCGCCGATGTGTACTTCCTTATCGGTTCCACCGTCGATACCGACCGCACTCAGCAACACAGCGACGGCCAGACCTACCCTTACGTGGCCCTCGATGTTTCCAGTGCCTCGCACCCGGTGTACACCGGCCAGCAGCGCAAGACCCAGTCCGAAGGCCGCATCGCCGGTTTCAACAAGCGTTTTGCCTCTTTCGGTTCCGGCGCCAAGGCCGCCAACTGAAGCCGGCGGTGGCGAGGGGCGGCTGGGCCACCCTCGCCAACCGGACGGAAAAATTCAGTGACGGATGACGCGTCACTGCCGGGCATGTGATCCTTGCGCCTTCGTTTTCAGGCTTGCCGGGTTCCCATGTCGCTGTCTTCCTCCGCTGTACCTTCCATCATCCGTATCGCCGCCGCCCTGTTGATTGGCGCCGATGGCCAGACCCTGCTGGTGCGCAAGCGCGACACCCAGGCCTTTATGCAACCGGGCGGCAAGATCGAGGCTGGCGAGCAACCGCTGCAGGCCCTGACCCGTGAGCTGGAGGAAGAGCTGGGGCTGCGCATCGAGCCTTCCCAGGCGCGCTACCTGCAACAGTTCTCGGCGCCGGCGGCGAATGAGCCGGGGCATGAAGTGCAGGCCGAGGTGTTCCTGATTCATATCGATACCCCGGTCAGCCCTGCGGCAGAAATCGCCGAGGTGCGCTGGATAGATCCGAGGGGTGATGGCGATTTGTTCCTGGCGCCATTGACACGAGATCTGATCCTGCCGTTTTATCGCAGGTTGCAAGCGACCCTCGTTTGACCTGTTCTCATTGCCAAGGATTGCCATGATTCCACTCCACGACTACCTGATCTTCGCCGCCGCTTCCTTGCTGATGGTGCTGACCCCCGGGCCGAACATGATCTACCTGATTTCCCGGTCGATCTGCCAGGGGCGCAAGGCCGGAGTGACGTCGCTGTTGGGGGTGGTGGGCGGTTTCTTCGTGCATCTGTTCGCCGCGGCGCTGGGCCTTACAGCCGTATTCATGGCGGTGCCCATGGCCTACGAGCTGCTCAAGTGGGCCGGTGCCCTGTACCTGCTGTGGTTGGCCTGGCAGGCCCTCAAACCGGGTGCCCGCTCGCCCTTCGAAGCCCAGCAACTGCCCGCGGATTCGCCACGCAAGCTGGTGACCATGGGCTTTCTGACCAGTGCCCTGAACCCCAAGATCGCGGTGTTCTACCTGTCGATCTTTCCCCAGTTCATTCACCCCGAATACGGCTCGGTGTTCACCCAGAGCATCATCCTGGGCCTGACCCAGATCTGCGTGAGCTTCTCGGTGAACCTGCTGATCGCCCTATTTTCCGCGGGCATCGCGTCCTGGTTCGCCAGCAACCCGACCTGGCTGTCGGTGCAGCGCTATTTCATGGGCTTTGTGCTGGCGGGGCTGGCGGTGCGCCTGATGCTCGAACAGCGCCGCGCCAACTAATGGAGTGCAGTTGCAATGTCTGATTTACACAGCCCTGAAGAAGTTGTCGAAGCCCAGTTGCAGGCCTACAACCGCAAGGATCTCGACGCCTGGCTGGCCACCTACGCCGAAGATGCCCGGCAATACGAGCACCCGGCGACGTTGTTGGCCAAGGGGCATGACGAGATCCGCGCCCGTGCGCTGCTGCGCTTCCAGGAGCCGAACCTGCATGCACGGCTGATCCAGCGTTCGGTGATGGGGAATGTGGTGATCGATCACGAGTTGATCAGCCGCACCTTTGCCGACGGCACCGGCACCCTGGAAACCGTGGCCATTTATGAGGTGCAGGCGGGCAAGATAAAATGCGCGTCATTCATTTCCGGCCGCAAGAGCCTCGATTGAGCATGCAGATCCAGTGCCTGACACCTGACGATGTGGAGCAGTACCGGGCCTTGATGCTCGAAGCCTATGAGCGCCATCCCCAGGCGTTCACCTCCAGCGTCAAAGAGCGGGAAAAACTGCCCCTGGCCTGGTGGGCGGCACGCCTGGACGGCGAGCTTGACCTGATCCTGGGGGCTTTTTGCGCAGGGCGCTTGCTGGGGATTGTCGGCCTGGCCTTCGAGTTGCGAGAGAAGGCCAGGCACAAGGCGACCCTGTTCGGCCTCTACGTCACCGGCGCGCAGCGCAACAGCGGGCTGGGTTACCGGTTGGTCCAGGGCCTGCTGGCCGAGGCTGCCGAATATGAAGGGCTGCGGGTTATCCAACTAACAGTGACCGCAGGCAATGCAGCTGCGCTGTCCCTGTACCAGCGCTGCGGTTTCGTCCAGTTCGGCCTGGAACCTCAGGCCGTGCGAGTGGGCGATGACTATTTCGACAAGATCCACATGTGGCGGGAGTTGGTAGCAGCGGGCTGAGGCTGTGCTGGCCAGGTGCCTGGCAGATTTGTCGTAGGAGCCGGCTTTCCGGCGAAGAGGCCCTTGGGTCTTGCACCGGCCATGCCGACGCCTTCGCTGGCAAGCCAGCTCCTACACAAGCCAGCTCCTACACAAACCCGCTCAGCGCACTGCGCTGACCCCGTCCAGTGTGGAGAACGAAGTGTCCTTGGCCGTCAGCAGGAAGTCGCGCATATAGGGCGCGTCCAGCATATCGGCGCGGATCGCCGCGTAGAGGGTGGCGAACAGGCCCTTTTCCCCCAGGCGCTTGGCCTTCACATAACCCCGTGAACTGTATTCATGCAGGGCCCAGTGCGGCATGCCGCACACGCCACGGCCGCTGGCCACCAGTTGCATCATCATCACCGTCAGCTCCGAGGTACGCACCTGGGCCGGCTCGATGTCCGCAGGCTCAAGGAAGCGGGTGAAGATATCCAGGCGGTCGCGTTCCACCGGGTAGGTGATCAGGGTTTCGCTCAGCAGGTCTTCCGCAACTATGTAGGGCTTGCTCGCCAGCGGGTGCTGGTTGGCCACCGCGAGCATGGCCTCATAGGTGAACAGCGGCACATAGGTGATGCCCGCCAGTTCCAGCGGGTCGGAGGTCACCACCAGGTCCAGGTCGCCCCGGGCCAGGGCCGGCAAGGGCGCGAAGGAGAAGCCCGACGCCAGGTCCAGCTCGACTTCCGGCCAGGCATCGCGGAACTGGTCGATGGTCGGCATCAGCCACTGGAAGCAGCTGTGGCACTCGATGGCCATGTGCAGTCGGCCAGCGGTACCGCCGGCCAGGCGGGCCAGGTCGCGTTCGGCACCCCGCAGCAGCGGCAGGGTGGCATCGGCCAGTTGCAGCAGGCGCAGGCCGGCGCTGGTGAAGCGCACCGGCTTGGTCTTGCGCACGAACAACTGCATGCCCAGGCGTTCTTCCAGTTCCTTGAACTGGTGGGACAGGGCGGACTGGGTCAGGTGCAGGCGTTCGGCGGCTTCAACCAGGCTGTCGGCTTCGCGCAGGGCGTGCAGGGTCTTCAGGTGACGGATTTCGAGCACCAGGGTCTCCATGAGTAAACTTTATGATCAACATGAAAAATGTTGAGTTTGTCTCATGCCGGGCGGGCTGTCGATAAACCCGTACCGCGTTGACCCCTGTCGATGCCCGAGGAGCGCTGGTCAGCAGAATCATGACCGCTGGGCAATCTTCATCAAACTGTCACGCAACTGTGGCAGCGCGAATCATCCAAGTTCATCAGACTCGCGCTCTACTGGGGTTCTGCGTTTCGGTGTTTTCCATGCGGGCAAGATGCTTTTCCATGTTCATCCTGCTGGCCGGGCTTTTGCTCGGCCAGCTGTCTTTTGCAGCGGCGCGCTGCGATGTCAATGTACCCACGCAGCGGGTCGACCTGCCGCAGGTGAGCCTGGCCTACCAGAGCATCGGGCGCACTTCCGACCCAGCCTTGCTACTGGTCATGGGCCTGGGCGGGCAACTGATCCATTGGCCGGACGAGGTGGTGGTGGCCCTGTGTCAGCAGGGGTTTCGGGTGATCCGCTATGACAATCGCGATGTTGGCCTGTCCACCTGGCGCCAGGCCCCGGCCAGCGCCAACCTGACCTTCGAAGTGCTGCGCTACAAGCTCGGCCTGCCGGTGGCCGCGCCTTATACCTTGAGCGATATGGCCGACGACGCCCTGGGGCTGATGGATGCCCTGCATGTGGAGCAGTTCCATGTATTGGGAGCGAGCATGGGCGGGATGATCGCCCAGCACCTGGCGGCCATGGCGCCGCAGCGGGTGGAGAGCCTGACTCTGGTTATGAGCACTTCCGGCGCCGAGGGCCTGCCGGCGCCGAACGCGGCCCTGGTGCAGCAGTTGTCGCGACGCAACGCGCCCAACCGCGAGGCGGCCCTGGAGCAACAGGCCGACCTGCTGGCGGCCCTGGGCAGCCAGCAGGTGCGCGACGATCGTCAGGTGCTGTTGCACCAGGCAGCACTGGCCTATGACCGAGCGTTCAATCCGGAAGGGGTCAAGCGCCAGATCATGGCGATCCTCGCCGAACCGAGTCGGGTCAACCTGCTCAAGCAACTGCGGGTGCCGGCGCTGGTGGTGCATGGCACCGCCGATCCGCTGTTGCCGGTGATGCACGGGGTGCACCTGGCGGCGCAGATCCGTGGCAGCCAGCTGAAGCTGATCCCGGGGCTGGCCCATCGCTTCCAGGAGGCCTTCAAGGCGCCGTTGCTGGCGGCCGTGTTGCCCTACCTGCAAAGCCATCGCGAGGACAGCTCCCATTGGGCGCAGATCGACCCCGTGGACAGCAGCAATGTGCTTTAGATGAGCGCTGGCGTGAGCTTTTTCGCTGGCAAGCCAGCTCCTACAGGCTGGTTGTTTCTTGCGGCTTAGGCCTGTCCACGTCAGCGGACAATCTTGTCGACCTGGATGCCGAGCTTTTTCAGGCGATACCAGAAGCTGCGTTCGGAGATGCCGATCAGTTGCGCCGCGGCGGCCTGCACGCCATTGCTTTGCTGCAGCGCGGCGAGGATATAGGCCCGTTCCACTTCGGCCAGGGCCGCATCGAGGTCGCTGGGCACCTGGGTGCCGAGGCTCAAGGCGGTGCTGTCCTCGGCGGTTTCGGGCCTTGAGTCGAACAGGTAGCCCGGCAGGTCGCTTTCTTCGATGACTGGTGCGCCAGCGACGATGGTGGCGCGCTCCACGCAGTTCTGCAGTTCGCGGATATTCCCCGGCCAGTTGTAGTTGGCCATGGCGTGCAGGGCCTGCGGGCTGAACCCGCTGATGCGCTTGCCGGCGGCGGCGCCCAGGCTGTGGGCGAAGTGCCGGGCCAGCGGGGCGATGTCTTCGACCCGTTCGCGCAGCGCCGGCAGGGGAATCGGAAACACATTCAGGCGGTAGTACAGGTCCTCGCGAAATTCCTTGTTGGCCACCGCCTCCAACAGGTTCTTGTTGGTGGCGGCGATGACCCGCACATCGACCTTGCGTTCCCGCGGGTCGCCCACCGGCTCGATCACCCGCTCTTGCAGGGCGCGGAGGATTTTCGCCTGCAGGGCCAGGGGCATGTCGCCCACCTCATCGAGGAACAGGGTGCCCTTGTCGGCCTGCTGGAAGCGCCCGATGCGGTCGGCCACGGCGCCGGTGAAGGCGCCCTTGCGATGGCCGAACATCTCGCTTTCCAGCAGGCCTTCGGGGATGGCCGCGCAATTGACCGCGACAAACGGCTTGCCGGCGCGATTGCCGTGCTTGTGGATGGCCCGGGCGACCATCTCCTTGCCGGTGCCGCTTTCCCCGGTGAGCAGAATGGTGGCGCTGCTTTCGCGCACCGAGTCCACCGCCTGCAACACCCGGCGAAAGGCCGGGCTGTCACCCACCAGGCTGTCGAACTGATGCTGTTCGTCGAGCTCGGCGCGCATGCGCAGGTTGTCCTTGAGGATGTCGCGAAACTGCAGGGCCTTGCTGACGGTGATGTCCAGCTCGTCGATATCGAAGGGCTTGGCAATGTAGTCGTAGGCACCGTTGCGCATCGACTGCACGGCATTTTTCACCGTGCTGTAGGCGGTCATCACGATCACCGGCAACTGTGGGTAGCGCTGCTTGATTTCCCCCAGCAGCGCCGGCCCGTCCATGCCCGGCATGCGCCAGTCGCTGATCACCAGGTCGATGTCTTCCTGTTCCAGCACCTTGAGGGCATGCAGGCCATTGCTCGCGGTGAACACTTGCACGCCGTTCTGGCTCAGGGCCGAGGACAGCAGGTCGCAGAGTTTGGGTTCGTCGTCGACCACCAGCAGGTTATGCGTCATCAGTGTCCTCATTGTCTTCGTCGTCCGCGTCACCATTGGCCGGAATGTACAGGCTGAAGGTGGCGCCGGCATCTTTTTCGCTGACGCATTCGACATGGCCGTCATGGCTTTCCATGATCGAGAAGACCTTGGCCAGGCCCAGGCCGGTGCCCGAGGCCTTGGTGGTGACGAAGGGGGTGAAGATGCGCTCCAGCATGTCCGGCTCGATGCCCTGGCCGGTGTCGGCGACGCTGATGATGGTTTCGTTGTCTTGCTGGGCGATACCCAGGGTCAGGCGGCCACCCTCGGGCATGGCGTCGATGGCATTGAGGATCAGGTTCAGGCAGGCCTGCTTGAGCTGCCGGGCATCGGCGTGGAGGGTGGCGCCGGGGGCCCGGTCGTCGATCCGCGCATCGATATTGTGGGTCGCCAGCTCCGGGGTGCAGAAGCCCAGCAGTTCTTCCACCAGGGGGCGGGCCGGCTGGGTGGCGCGGATCGGCGCGCTGGGCTTGGCGAAGTCGAGGAATTCGGTGATCAGGTCGTTGATCCGGCTGACCTCGCTGATCACGTATTCCAGGTGACGCTTGTCGTTCTCCGGCAGGTTGTCGCGGCGGTGCAGCAGTTGGGTGGCGGTCTTGATGATGCCCAGCGGGTTGCGGATCTCGTGGGCCAGGCCCATGGCCACTTCCCCCAGGGCGTGCAGGCGGTCGCGGCGGCGCAGCTGGGCTTCCAGGTGCTGCAGCTCGCCCAGGCGTTCGGTCATGTGGTTGAAGGTGCTGCTGAGCTCTGCCAGTTCGTCGCCGCCAATCACCGGCACCCGTTGCCGGTAGTCGCCGGCGATCACCGCCTGCACGCCCTTGGACAAGCCGCGCAAGGGCCGGGTCAGGCGTTGCGACATCAGCCAGCCGACACACAGCGAGGCGGCCGAGCTGAGCAGGAAGATCAGGATGAACAGGTTGCTCTGGTTGACCAGGCCCACCAGGCTGCTGTGGCGCAGCAGGCCGCTGAAGATCACCCCCACCAGCTCGCCGCTGTCGTTGAAGATCGGCCGGTACAGGCCGCTGTAGCGGTTGGTGAACTGTTCGGTGGGCTGGCGCGTGGCGCGCAGGATGTCCTCGATCTTGTGGGGCACCTTGGGCGGGTGGTCCTCGAAGCGCTGGGTGGCGAAGATTTCCGAGAAGTCGTCGGCCTTGGCCAGGTACAGGCGCAGGTCCAGGGAGTGCACGTCAGCCACGCTGGTGAGGAAGCTGGCGTCCAGGTAGGTGGCGATCAGCAGCTGGTAGTCGACCCCGTCGAGGTTGGTCTGGAAGGTCGAGACCACCGACCCGGTGGCCACGCCGCCGACCTGGAGGGTCTGCAGCACGGCATTGGAGGCGGTGCTGATCTGTCCCACCACATCGTCGGCGGCGGTGCTGAACATCACCTTGTGGTCGCTCTTGCGAATCAGCGCCACCACATCGATGCCCATGGAATCGGCGATGTCGGCGGTGAGCTTGTCGTGCTTGGCCGCGTTGCGCGAAGTCGGCGGCCGGGTATAGCGCAGGAACAGCTGGGCGACCCGCGCGTTGTCGTGGAGGATCTCAGTGATCTCGTCCTCGACGATCTTGGTCGACTCCTGCAGCCAGATGCGCACGTTGCTGTCGAAGATTTCCGACAGGGTAGTGGCCGCCAGCTCCGCCGCGATCATGGTGGGAATCACACTGACCAGCCAGAACGCCAACACCAGCTTGCGCTGCAGGCTCCAGCGGGAGATGGCAAAGGGGCGAGGCGGGCGACGTTCTTTTCTGGTCATGTACTTTCGCTTATTGCAGCGGCCATGGCGGGGTCGGAGGCATCCGGGCGGACAAAGCGTTTTATCACCTTGAGCAGGGTATTGAGCAAGGGGTTGCGATGTCGGAAAAACAACATGTTAGCGGTGAAGCGACAGCCCAGGCGCAATTTACTGGCATAGCCGGCCTGGCCGCATTCATACAGTGGGATGCGCTGCTGGATGCAGTAGTCGACATTGGCCAGCCAACTGCGGAAATACAGGTTGTGCTCACGGGTGACATTCAGGTCGTGGGCGAAGAACTTGTCGATCAGCCGATGCTGGTCCACCAGCACCAGGTTGAAGGCCACCAGTTGCTCGCCGACCCAATACAGAACACAGGCGGAACGCTCTCCCAGCTGTTCGAGGATGCCGGTGAAGTAGTCCGCCGGCAGGCGTTCGAACTGCAGGTCGCTGCGGTTCAGGGTGGCTTCGTACAGACGCATGATGTCGGGCAGCACATCGTCGATCTGTTGTCGCCATTCGATGCGTGGCGCTGGCGCCCGGAGCTTGCGCCGCAGGTCCTTGCGGGTGGATTTGCCCAGGGTGCCGAGGTAGGCGTCGATCGAGGCGAAGGGCACTGGCAGCAACGCGGTGGGCAGGCTGGGCATGGCTTGCAGGCCGGCCGCCAGGCAGCTGGCAGCCCATTGCCGGTCGTGGCTGGGGGCGTCCTTGACCGCCATCAGGCCGATGCCGAAGCTGTCGGCGTCTTGCCGGGCCAGTTTCAGCAGTTCGTCGAGCAAGGCCTGGCGCCGCTCCTCGGGCACATGGCTGGCGGTGCCGGCATTGCACTGTTCGGCCACCGGCGAACCGACGGCGTACAGGCGCAATTGCAGGACCCCGGGCCAATGCCGCTCCAGGCGTTCGGTAAAGCGCTTGGCCAGGCCGGAGACCGTGGTGTCGAGCCGATACTGGGTGGTGAAGGCCGGCGCCACCGCCACCAGGGTCGAGCCTTCGTAGACCGCCAGGTAGCGCCACTGGAAATCGGCGATGGCGGCTTTTTCCACGGCCAGGTAGTAGTCCCAATCCTCCAGGGCCTCTGGAAAACAGTCATTCCAGGCACTGCGTTCGATGGCCTGGATGGTTGAAAAGGCTTGGGCGGTAATCACGTCTCTTCCTTAAGTCATGCCAGCTGTCGGTAGTCTTCGCGCACCGCCGGTGCCACCACTCGCTGCTGGATGAAATCTGCGCTCAGTTCGATCACCCGCTGGTACTGCAGGTCCACGGTGATCATGTGATAGCAGTTGTCGAGGAGGATCTTGGTCACCGGGCCGCCGAGCTTGCGCTCCACGTAATCGGCGTTCCAGGGGCTGGTGATGTCGTCTTCGCTGGCGTGCAGCACCAGGGCCGGGGTCATGATCGACGGCATGCGTTTTTTCACCACGGCGTTCATCCGATGCAGCTCGCGCACCGTCACGCCCTCCATGGTCAACAGGCCCGCATCGCTGCTCTGGCCGGCCTTCATCTGCTTCTCGACGATGGCCCGCAGGCGTTCGTTCTTGATGCCATAGGGCGGCTTCTCCTCGAAACGGCAGATATGCACGCCAAAGGGAATCTTCATCAGCAGAGGGGTGAGGAACGCCAGCTTGTTGATGCTCCAGCCGTCGTACTTAAGGGTGGTGGAGTACATCAGCAGGCCGCTGATCCGTCCCGGGTGCTCGGAGGCCAGGTACATCGACATCACCGCGCCCATGGACAAGCCGCCGACGAACACTTGCTCGTGGCGCTGTTGCACGCCGACGAAGGTCTTGCGCACGCCCTCGTACCAGTCCTGCCAGCCGGTGGCCTGCAGGTCGCTGTTGTCCCCGCAGTGCCCAGGCAGGGTCGGCACGTACACGGTGCACGTACCGTCCTTGACCAGGCCCTGGGCCACCCGACGGAGTTCCGTCGGGGTGCCGGTCAGGCCGTGGATCAACAAGACCCCGACCGGACCCGTGCCGAGAACGAAGCCTGAGCCGCCTTCGCCCAGATCGATCTCAGCCATGCTCATCGCTTCATGGCCCGATCCAGCAGGCGGTCGAGCAGGGCGATGCCCAGGTCGATTTCCGCGTAGCTGATTTCCAGCGACGGTGCCAGGGTGATGACGTTCTTGTAGTAGCCGCCCACGTCGAGGATCAGCCCCAGGCGCTGGCCGTTGATCTCGATGTCACCCTTCATGCCTTCCTCGACCATGTAGTCCAGGGTCGCCTTGTCCGGAGTGAAGCCGTCGGTGGTGCAGATTTCGCAGCGCAGGGCCAGGCCCAGGCCATCGACGTCGCCGATGATCGGGTAGCGCTTCTGCAGGTCTTGCAAGCCGGCCAGGAAGTACTTGCCCTTTTCCATGACCATCGCGCCGTAGTCGATCTCGCTGGTCATCTTGAACATTTCCAGGCCCACGGCGGTGCCCAGCGGGTTGGAGGCGAAGGTGGAGTGGGTCGAACCTGGCGGGAACACGCCCGGGTTGATCAGCTCTTCACGGGCCCAGATGCCGCCCAGAGGGTTGAGGCCGTTGGTCAGTGCCTTGCCGAACACGATCACGTCGGGTTTGACGTCGAAGTGCTCGATCGACCACAGCTTGCCGGTGCGGTAGAAGCCCATCTGGATTTCGTCCACCACCATCAGGATGCCGTGCTGGTCGAGCACATGCTTGAGCTCGCTGTAGAAGTTCATCGGCGGGATCACGTAGCCGCCGGTGCCCTGGATCGGCTCGACGTAGAAGGCGGCGTATTCGCTCTGGCCGACTTTCGGGTCCCAGACACCGTTGTATTCGGTTTCGAACAGGCGGGCGAACTGCTGCACGCAGTGGCTGCCGTATTCTTCCTTGGTCATGCCTTTAGGGCCACGGAAGTGGTAAGGGAACGGGATGAACTGCGCGCGCTCGCCGAAGTGGCCATAGCGGCGACGGTAGCGGTAGCTGGAGGTGATCGACGAGGCGCCCAGGGTACGGCCGTGGTAGCCGCCCTCGAAGGCGAACATCAGGCTCTTGCCGTTGGTAGCGTTACGCACCACTTTCAGCGAGTCCTCCACCGACTGCGAGCCGCCGACGTTGAAGTGCACGCGACCGTCGAGGCCGAACTTCTTCTTGGCGTCGACCGCGATCATTTCCGAGAGCTCGATCTTGCCCTTGTGCAGGTACTGGCTGGCGATTTGCGGCAGGGTGTCGATCTGTTGCTTGAGGGCGTTGTTCAGGCGCGGGTTGGCGTAGCCGAAGTTCACCGCCGAGTACCACATCTGCAGGTCGAGGTAGGCCTGGTCGCTGGTGTCCCAGACGTAGGAACCTTCGCAGCGGCTGAAAATGCGCGGCGGTTCGATGTAGTGAACGGTATCGCCGTAGGAGCAGTACTTGGCTTCTTTTTCCAGAAGGATCTGGTCTTCGGCGGTAGCGATGCGGATATCAGACATGGTGGAAGAGTTCCTGGGTTTCAAGGGAGAAATTGGTGGCGTTGGCGGCGTTGTTCGGCAGTTTTGCCAACAGCGCCGGCAGTTCGGCGAAGGAGTCGAACCGCGCATGGGGAATCTTGTTGCGCTCGCAGTAGTCGGCCAGGCGATCCTTGGCGAAGACGAAGTCGGCGGTGGAGGCCACGCACATGTCCGACTGGCCGTCACCGATCACCAGCACGCGCTTGCCGCGCGGGGTGGACTTGCACTTGCAGTTGCCGGAAGCGGCGCGGCAGGCATCGCTGGCGTAGGGAAAGTCGATGCGCCAGCTGTTGTGGTCGACCTGGCGCAGGCGGTTGGCGAGGATCGGCAGCAGGGTCACGTAGTTGCGTGCCAGGATGCGCGCGATGCCCTGCTCGATGCCGTCGCTGACCACTTCGATGGAGGCGCCGAGGCCAATCACGTGGTCGACGAAATCGGGGAAGTCGGGGTCGATTTCGACGCTGTCGAAGTAACCCAGCAGTTCGGCGGGCGAGGCCTTGACCAGGGCCAGTTGGCGACTGAGGCATTCCCGCGAGCCGATATGACCGTCCAGCCATTCCTGCTCGATGCTTTCCCAGCTCGGATCGGCGAAACGTTGGAGGACGTTATCGATCACGTCGGCGCGGGAGATGGTCCCGTCGAAGTCACATACGATATGCCAGTGCATCATCTGCTGTTACCTGTTGAATAAGAACGCTGTCTGCGCTTGCGGCAGGGGTAGAGCAGGGATTGTGCCAAGTGGCGCAAACCCCACAGGGCCGGGGCTTTGGCGAGAGGGGCAGGTGATTTGTAGCTTTCTGGCTACAATTTTTGTAGGTCGCTACAAACAACATCAGTGCTTGCACCAGAGGGCCCCTCTAGGGATTGATGCGCGCCTGATCACACAAGGAAACTCATTTATGCCCAGGCTTTCATTCCCTGCCTTAGTGGCCGGCCTGCTGTCGCTGGCGCTGGCCGGCGGCGCCGCTGCCGAGCCCGGCATCACCGGCGAGCTGGGCCTCGGCCTCGGTTATCAGCCCCACGACCCCAGCGGCAGCAGCTATGACACCGTGCCCTTGCCCTACCTGGACCTGGACTGGGGCGATGTCAGCCTGAGCACCGACGACGGCCTGACCTGGGATGCGTTCAAGGGCAATGGCTTCAGTGCCGGCCCCTATATCAATTACCTGCAGGGGCGTAATGCCGATGGAGCACTGCGGGGCATGCGGGACGTGCGCGATATGGCCGATGTCGGGGCTTTTGTGCAGTACGCCCCGGATGATTTCTGGCGGGTGTTCGCCGCCGTGGGCCAGGCGGTGGGCGGCGCCGGCGGCCAGGGCGGGGTACTGGGCAAGGTCGGGGGCGAGATCGGCTACCCCTTGGGTATGGGCATCATCGGCAGCAACCAGCTGACCCTGCACTACGCCGATGCCCGGCAGAACCAGACCTTCTTCGGGGTCAGCGCCCAGGAATCCCTGGCTTCGGGCATCGGTCGCTACGATGCAGGCGGTGGCCTGCAGAACTTCACCCTGAGCCAGAACTTGCATTTCCCACTGGGGGACAACTGGGCGCTGGTGGCCAGCGCCAGCTGGATTCGCCTGACCAACTCGGCGGCGGACAGCACCCTGGTGCGCGACAAGGGCGCGGTCAACCAGGGCCAGGTGCAGACCGCCATCAGCTACAAGTTCTGAGGTACGCCGGCCCCGGCCTGCGCCGGTCGGGGTGAAACTGGTCTGGCCTTTGCAGAGAGCGCCATGAATTCAATTTCTCAGGAAGTTCTTCATGGCTCGACCTGCCTATCGACTGCTCGCCTATTCCCTCTGGGACCTGATCCCGATCGCCATGGCCCTGGCGCATTTCGCCTTCGTGCTGTGGCTGGTGCTGGATTTCCACGCCCTGTCCTGGTGGGTCATCCTGCCGGCCGCGCTGCTGTACGCGGTGAGCCTGTCGTGGAGCATCAACAGCATTTCCCACAACCAGATCCATAACGCCTATTTCACTCCGGCATGGATGAATCGCGGCTTCGACCTGCTGCTGTCGGTGACCATCGGCTTTTCCCAGACCCTGTACCGCGACATCCACAACCGCCATCACCGCGGCAACTCCGATCTGCCGGATGCCAACGGCAAGACGGTGGACCCGCTGTCGATCTACCTGCATGGCAAGCATGGCCAGCCGGACAACCCCTGGGCCTACACGTTCTTGAGCTTTTTCCGCGACGATCCCAAGGAGATCTACCAGGAAATGCAGCGCAAACGCCCGGACGACGCGCGCTGGGTCAAGGTGGAAATCGCCGTGACAGTGGCCTTCTACCTGCTGCTGGCACTGCTGGATTGGCACGCGGTGCTGGTGCTGCTGCCGTTCTGGTACCTGGGGCAGTCGCTGTCGTCGCTCAATGGCTACTACGAGCACCTGGGGGGCAACCCGGACCTGCCGATCGCTTGGGGTGTAAGTTCCTACAGCCCGCTGTACAACCTGATCTGGATGAACAACGGCTACCACGCCGAGCACCATTATCGGCCGAAGATGCACTGGACCAAGGTCAAGGCCTTCCACCGCGAGATTGCCCAGCAACAGCGTGAGGCGGGGGTGAAGGTGATTTCGGTGTCTCACGGCCTGGGCTTCCTGGTAGCCCATCGCAAGACCTGACGGGCGATCGCCCCCACTGTAGGAGCTGGCTTGCCAGCGAAGAGGCCCGTAAGAACTGTGTAAGGCTTGCGGCCCCCTTCGCCGGCAAGCCGGCTCCTACAAGGGCATGACACGGGCATGATCAGGCCTCTTCGCCCTCCGCCAGCAGGGCGATGCCGCCCATGATCACCAACACCCCGACCCAGTGCAGCAGGTTGATCTGCTCCCCCAGCCCCAGCCAGGAACCCAGCAGCACCACCACATACACCAGGGCGCTCAGGGGGAAGGCCAGGGACAGGCTGCTGCGCCGCAGGATCAGCATCCACACGAAGAAGGCGCCGATATAGCAGGCGATCGCCGTCAGCACCCCGGGGTTGGCGACGACCGCCGCCAGCCATTGCAGGTTGAAATCCATCTGGCCCAATTGGTCGCCACCGACTTTGGTGGCGATCTGCCCGGCCCCTTCGAAACTGATCAGCAGAAACCACAGCACCAGGGTGCCCAGGCGGCCATGCAGCCAGTCGTGCGCTTGTTTGGAACTCATCGAATCTTTCCTTGCTAAAGGTTGCATGTTCAGGTGCTGGCGATGCACACCAGCATCACCCCGCCGGTGATCACCAGGGTGCCGAGCCAGCGCCGGCGGCTGACGGTTTCCCCCAGCACCAGCTTGCCGGCCAGCACCACGCCGCAATAGGCCAGGGCCGCGGCCGGGAACAGCAGGCTCAGGGGCGCGCGGGACAGGGCCTCGAGCCACACGAAGAACTCCACCGCATAGGCGCCCACTCCGCACCACAGCAGCGGTGCATTGAAGACCTGGCCCCAGAAAGCGTTCAGGCGAAAACCGCCTTCCAGCTCCGGCAGGCGGTCGAGGCCGAGCTTGAAACAGAGCTGGCCGATCACATCCAGCAGGATTGAAACGGCCACCAGGAAAACAACGGTCAGGGTCACGGGAACAGCTCCTCGAACAGCGAAATCAGGGCTTCATTGGTCACCGAGTTGCGCAGCAGGTCGTCGGCGCTCCAGCGCTCGGCCGGCGGTTGGTCGGACTTGGCTTCCCAGCGTTTGAAGGCGTTGCTGAAGGCCGGCTGGGCGAATTCGCCGCAGACATCGATGCCGAGGATGCGCTTGCCCGCGGCCAGGCGGCGGATGGCTTGCAGCAGGTGGCTCAGGCGCATGCCGCCCTGGTCCCAGTTGGTGGCGGCGTCCTCGCTGGCCAGCACGTCCTTGTCGATGGTGATCCAGATCGCCTGGGTCGGCAGGCTGGCGATCAGTTGGTCGAGGAAGGCGTTCCAGTCCAGATCCGCCAGGTTGCGCCAGTGCAGGTGGTTTTCCTGCTGTTGGTGCCCGGCGCCGTCGCCGACTACGCCCCAGACCTTGGACGGCGCATGCTGCCAGGGAAACAGCTGCAGCTTGCCGTGCTTCAGGGCGCCGAGGTTGCCGCCGCGCAGTTGCGGGTTGTGCAGGTCTTCGCTGCAGGGGCCCAGGGTGACAATGCGCTGGATATTCGGCAGCTTCAGCGCCCGGTTGACCCAGGAGCCGCAGTGCCGACGTGGAGCGAAACGGACCCAATCGGGGTGGTTGTCGAAGTGGATTAGGCTCACCGGCTCTGGCAGGTCGCTGAGGAAGGCCGGGGTCAGATGGTGGTAGTCACCGGAGCCGACAAAGAAGATTTCCGGCTGCGGGCCGCTGTGCCTGGGGCGTTGGCCCAGGCGACGGGTGAAGTGGCGGTAGGTGCGTTCGGTGGACCAGAGGCGCAGTTTGGGGCCCAGGTCGAGCAGGTCCAGGCGTCGTGCCTGGCCACTTTCAAGGCGCCGGATGATCGGCTCCTGAGCCGTCAGGCTGTGGTCGAGATCGAGGATATGCAAAAGTCATTTACCCATGGCAGCGCCCTCCAGAAAACTGCGTGATCAGGCTAGAACGCAGGCTGGGCGGGCTTTGCCGGGTTAATGCAAGGGACGGGCCAGGCGCCGATTGCAGGAGCCGGCTGGCCGGCGAAGAAGGGTGTCAGTTGCTTCGCGAGCAAGCTCGCTCCTGCAGGAATGAAGGGGGCGTTAGGCGTGGACGCGCACCCAGACGCTGACCAGCACGGTCGCGGCCATCAGCCAGGCCAGGGCCGCCACCGCCAGGGAGGCTTCCAGGCGCAGGCGGTCGACCATGACATACAGGGTTGCCAGGTAGACGAAGTAGGGAATGATCGACCACATGCCGAACAGGATGGTGGTCTTCAGGTCGTCGAGGCTGCGGCCCTTGCCCACGATGTAGTGGGCGATCAGGGCAAAGGTCGGGAACAGCGGCACCAGGCCGGCGATGTAGTAGTTCCGGGTCTTGGCCAGGGCCGCGAGAATCACCACCACCGCCGCGCCGAGGGCGGCCTTCAACAATAGATCCATGGATAGGTGCGCCTTGGGTTAGTGGCTCAGGCCGTATTTCTTGACCTTGTCGAACAGCGTGGTCTTGGCCATGCCCAGCTCCTGGCTGGCCTGGCTGAGGTTACCGCCGCTGCGTTGCAGGGCATCGTTGAGCAGGTTGCGTTCGAAGGCTTCCACCGCTTCGGCGAAACCCAGGCCCTGGGTGCTGCTGCTGCCGCTCTTCTTGAAGGCCGGCAGGCCCAGGGCGTAGCGCTCGGCGACGTTGCGCAATTCGCGCACGTTGCCTGGCCAGTCGTGACTCATGAGGCTCGACAGGGTCTGGTTGTCCAGCTCCGGCACGGCGCGGTCGAAGCGCAGGGAGGATTGCTGCAGGAAGTGCTCGAACAGTTGCAGGATGTCCTCGCGGCGCTCGCGCAGCGGCGGCAGTTCCAGGGTCACCACGTTGAGGCGGTAGTACAGGTCGCTGCGAAATTCCTTGGCCCGGCTCAGCTCGTCGAGGTCCGATTTGGTGGCGGCGATCACCCGGCAGTCCACGGCCACGCTCTGGTTCGAGCCCAGGCGTTCCAGGGTGCGCTCCTGCAATACCCGTAACAGCTTGATCTGCAGGTTGATCGGCATGCTTTCCACTTCATCGAGGAACAGCGTGCCCTGGTGGGCGTGCTCGATCTTGCCGATGCGGCGTTTGCCGGCACCGGTGAAGGCGTTGGCCTCGTGGCCGAAGATCTCGCTTTCGAAGAGGTTTTCCGGCAGGCCGCCGCAGTTCAGGGCGACGAACTGTTGCTGCTGGCGCCGGCTGAAGTCGTGCAGGCAACGGGCGACCAGTTCCTTGCCGGTGCCCGTTTCGCCTTCGATCAGCACGTTGGCCGAGGTGTCGGCGACATTGGCGATCAGTTCCCGCAGGTTCTGCATGGCCGGCGAGCGGCCGATGATCCGCCCCTCCAGGGAATTGCGCTCGGCCAACTGGCGGCGCAGTGAGGTCACTTCCCGGGCCAGGCTGCGTTGCTCCAGGGCGCGGCGCGCCACATCCACCAGGCGCTCGGGGGAGAAGGGTTTCTCCATGAAGTCGTAGGCGCCTTGCTGCATCGCACCCACGGCCATGGAGATGTCGCCGTGGCCGGTGATCAGCACCACTGGCAGGCTGCGATCGCGCTGCTTGAGGCGGGTCAACAGTTCCAGGCCGTCGATGCCCGGCAGGCGGATGTCGCTGACCACTATCCCGGGGAAACTGTCGCCGACCTGGGCCAGGGCCTCTTCGGCACTGCCCACGCCGATGCAGGGAATGTCTTCCAGGGCCAGGGCCTGCTGGCAACCCAGCAGGACATGGGGGTCGTCTTCGACGATCAGCACGGTCAGCTCGTTGTTCATATCGGCTCGGCTTGAGTGGGGCTTGCCAGGGGCAAGCTGAGGACAAAGGCGGTGCCGCCGCTTGCCGGGTGTTCCACCACCAGGCTGCCGCCGGTGGCGGCGGCAAGGCTGGCGGACAGGGTCAGGCCCAGGCCCAGGCCCTGCTCGCCGGGTTTGGTGGTGAAGAAGGGTTCGAACAGATGCTTGCGCACCTCGGGGTCGATGCCATGGCCGTTGTCGCGCACCCGCAGGCGGTATTTGCCGTCGCTGAACTCGCCCTCCAGCCACAGCTCAGGCAGCCCTTGGGCCTGCATCGCATCCAGGGCGTTGCCGATCAGGTTGACCAGGATCTGCTCCAGGCGGGTCTGGTCGATTTGCAGGCACTGTTCGTGGAAATCGCGGTGCAGTTGCAGGGGCAGGGGTTCGATCCGCCCGTTGAGGATCTGCAGGGCGGCGTCCACGGCCTTGTCCAGGCTGGCCTGGCCCTGGTCGTCGCCGCGGCGGGCGAAGGCGCGCAGGCTGGCGGTGATGCGGCCCATGCGGTCGATCAGTTCATTGATGGTCTTGAGGTTGGTGCTGGCGGTGTCCAGGGCGCCGCGTTCGAGGAAACGCACGGTGTTGCCCGACAGGGTGCGCAAGGCCGCCAGCGGCTGGTTGAGTTCATGGGCGATGCTGGTGGACATCTGGCCGATGGCCGCCAGCTTGCCGGCCTGGACCAGTTCGTCCTGGGCTCGGCGCAGGGTTTCCTCGGCCTGGCGGCGTTCGCGGATCTGCGCCTTGAGCCGCTCGTTGCTGGCTCGCAGGTCGGCGGTGCGTTCGGTAATCCGCCGTTCCAGCTGGCTGTTGGCTTCCTGCAAGGCCTCGCGGGCGGCGAGGCGGGTGGCGATGACCTTGCGCCGTTCGTTCCAGGCAATCAGCAGGAAGGCCACCAGGCCGAACGCCACGGCCACCAGGATGCCCTGGTTGATGGCTTCGCGGCGCAGGTCCTGCAAGGGCGTGAGCAGGGTGAAATTCCACGGGGTGTCGCTCAAGGGGCGGGTCTGTGACAGGTAGCTGATTTCCTGCTCGTCGGACACCAGCTCGGTGTTGGCCGGGAAGGTCAGCTTCTCCACGCCTTCGGCCAGGCGTTCCCGCGCCAGGGGTTCCAGCTCGTTGAGCGGGAACCAGTAGTACTGCAGGCTGCGGGCCAGGCGCTCCTTGGTGTCGTCGCTCAGCGGACGCACCGACTTGAGCCGCCGCACCGGATCGCTGGAGAGGATGATGATGCCGTTCTCGTCGCTGACGAAGGCTTCCAGGCGCGCGCGTTGCCAGCGTTCCTCCAGGGCTTCGAGGCGCACCTTGACCACCGCTACGCCGATGATCTTGCCTTGCTCCTCCAGGCCGTGGGCCAGGTAATAGCCGGGCTCGCCATTGGTGCTGCCAATGCCGTAGAAGCGTCCGGGCTGGCCGCGCACGGCGTTCTGGTAATAGGCGCGAAACGACAGGTCTTCCCCCAGGTAGCTGTCGACGTCGCGCCAGTTGCTGGTGGCCAGCACCCGGCCGGTGGTGTCCATGACATAGATGGCCCGGCTGCGGCTGCGGCGGTTCAGGCCTTCGAGGTATTGGTTGACCGTCTGCCGGTGTTGCGCCGAGGGATCGGCCAGCAGCTGCGAGACGCTGGATTCGAGTTCCAGCAGGCTGGGCAGGTAGGTGTATTTGCTGATCTCGCTTTCTACGGCGCGGGCATGCAACTCCAGCTGGCGCTGGCCGTTTTCACTGAGGCTGCGGATGCCATTGTGCTCGCTGACCCAGAAGCCGATGTAACCCAGGCCGACCATCAGCGCGATGATCAGGGGTGGCAGGAACAGGTGACGGATCAGGCGGGGTTTCACGGCAAGTGATGGCGGCGCGGCGCGATAGAGAGTGGGGTCGCATTTCATCACAGATGCCTTGGGTCAACCAGCGTGGCGAGGGAGCGTGCTCCCGTTCGGCTGCGAAGCAGCCACCCACCTGTCAGTGCGTTTGCATGTGCAGGTTTCGGGGGCCGCTGTGCGGCCCAGCGGGAGCAAGCTCCCTCGCCACAAGGGTAGGAACAGCGCTGTTTAGTGCTGCAGGATCTTCTCGAGGAAGTGCTGGGCGCGTTCGGAACGGGCGCTGATATCGCCGAAGAACTCTTCCTTCTGGCAGTCCTCGATGATCTGGCCCTTGTCCATGAAGATCACGCGGTTCGCCACTTTGCGGGCGAAGCCCATTTCGTGGGTCACGCACATCATGGTCATGCCTTCATTGGCCAGTTGCACCATCACGTCCAGCACTTCGTTGACCATTTCCGGGTCCAGGGCCGAGGTCGGTTCGTCGAACAGCATGACGATCGGGTCCATGGCCAGGGCGCGGGCAATCGCCACACGCTGTTGCTGGCCGCCGGAGAGCTGGCCCGGATGCTTGTGGGCGTGGGCCGAGAGGCCGACCCGGTCCAGCAGCTGCAGGCCTTTCTTGGTGGCCTCTTCCTTGCTGCGGCCCAGTACCTTGATCTGCGCGATGGTCAGGTTCTCGGTGATGGTCAGGTGCGGGAACAGCTCGAAATGCTGGAACACCATGCCCACCCGCGAGCGCAGTTTCGGCAGGTTGGTCTTGGGGTCGGCAATGGAGGTGCCGTCCACCACGATGTCGCCTTTCTGGAAGGGCTCTAGGGCGTTGACGCACTTGATCAGGGTGGACTTGCCCGAGCCGGACGGCCCGCAGACCACCACCACTTCACCTTTCTTGACCTCGGTGCTGCAGTCGGTCAGCACCTGGAAGTCCCCATACCACTTGTTGATGTTCTTGATAGAGATCATACGGCGAACCTTTTTTGCAGACGCTTGACCAGCACCGAGGCGGCAAAGCTGATTGTGAAATACACCAGACCGGCAAAGATCAGGAATTCATTGGAGCGGCCAATGATGTCGCCGCTGGAGCGCGAGGCGTTGAGGAAGTCCACCAGGCCCACGGTGTAAACCAGCGAGGTGTCCTGGAACAGGATGATGCTCTGCTGCAGCAGCAGCGGGGTCATCTTGCGAAAGGCCTGGGGCAGGATGATCAGGCGCATGGTCTGGCCATAGCTCATGCCCAGGGCTTGGGCGGCGCCCATCTGGCCCTTGGGAATGGACTGCACGCCGGCACGGACGATTTCGCAGAAGTACGCCGCTTCGAACATCATGAAGGCCACGATGCACGAGGTGAACGCGCCGATCGGCGTGTCTTCACCGGTGATCCAGCGCAGCACGAAAGGCACCGCCAGGTAGAACCAGGTGATCACCAGCAGCAGCGGAATCGAGCGGAAGTAGTTGACGTAGGCGCCCGCCAGGTTCGACAGCAGCTTGTTGTGGGACAAGCGCATCAAGGCCAGCACGGTGCCGAGGATGATCCCGCCAACCACGCCCAGGACCATCAGCTTGAGGGTCATCAGCATGCCGTTCCACAGGCCGGGAATGGCCGGGATGATGCCCGAGAAGTCGAATTCCATTATTTACCTCCCACGGAGATCAGGCCGGGGACCGAGACTTTTTTCTCTACCAGGCGCATCAGCAGCATCAGGCTCATGTTCAAGGTGAAGTAGATCAGGGTGGCCAGGGTGAAGGCTTCAAACAGGTTGGCCGAGAATTCGGCGGTCTGCTTGGTCTGGGCCAGCAACTCCATCAGGCCGATCAGGGACGCCACCGAGGAGTTCTTGAAGACGTTGAGGAATTCCGAGGTGAGCGGCGGAATGATGATCCGGTAGGCCTGGGGCAGCAGCACGTTCCAGTAGATCTGCGGCAGCGAGAAACCCATGGCCCGGGCAGCGGATTCCTGGCCGCGGGGCAGGGCCTGGATACCGGTACGTACCTGTTCGCACACCCGCGCGGCGGTGAACAGGCCCAGGCACACGACAACGCTCAGGTAGGCCGAGGTGGTCGGGTTGAGGTCCTGCTTGTACCACTCCTGGAGATTTTCCGGCAGCAGGTCGGGCACCAGGAAGTACCAGATGAACAGCTGCACCAGCAGCGGCACGTTGCGGAAGATTTCCACGTAGACGGTGGCGATGCCCGATACCAGGCGGTTCGGCACGGTCCGCATGATCCCGAGGAGCGAACCCAGTATCAGCGCGATGATCCAGGCCACCACGGCGATGGCGATGGTCCAGCCCAGCCCCGTGATGAACCAGTCGAGATAGGTCTCGCTGCCCACGCCGGTGGACTTGAAGAACACGCCCCAGTCCCAGTTGTAATTCATTAGGGTTACCCCTCAGATCGTTCGATGTACAAGCACCCGCCTGGGGGAGTTCCGTTCCCGCCTGATCATGATGATCAGGCACACGCGATCGGCTCGATAACCACCGGTTCGAGTGTTTCCAAAAAATGCCAGCAGGTAGTGACAGACTCCTGAAGGGGCGAGCCCTTCAGGAGACAGATTAGTCAGGAATCAGGACTTTTTATCGTCAGCCGCTTTGTCGGTCGGGTTGGCGATCAGGGCCTTGAGCTCATCGCTCATCGGGAACATCAGGTTCAGGCCTTTTGGCGGGATAGGCGATTGGAACCACTTGTCGTAGATCTTGTTGATCTCGCCCGACTTGTAGGTGGCGACGATGGCGTCATCCACGGCCTTCTTGAACGGGGCATCGCCCTTGCGCACCATGCAGCCGTAGATTTCGTAGGACTGTGGAGTGCCGGTCACGGCCCAGTCGCCAGGCTTCTTGGCCTTGGCCATTTCACCGGCCAGCAGGGCGTCGTCCATCATGAAGGCCACGGCGCGACCCGACTCCAGCATCTGGAAGGATTCACCGTGGTCCTTGGCGGAGATCACGTTCATGCCCATCTGCTTGTCGGCGTTCATCGCCTTGAGGATGCGCTCGGAAGTGGTGCCGGCGGTGGTCACCACGTTCTTGCCTTTCAGGTCGGCGAAGTCCTTGTAGGACGAATCCTTCTTGGACAGCAGGCGGGTACCGATCTCGAAGATGCCTACCGAGAAATCGACCTGTTGCTGACGCTCGACGTTGTTGGTGGTGGAACCGCACTCGACGTCCACGGTGCCGTTCTGCACCAGCGGGATACGGGTCTGGGAGGTGACCAGGTTGTACTTGACCTTGAGGTCAGGCATGTCGAGGTCTTTCTTGATCGCTTCGACGATTTTCAGCTGGATGTCGTGGGAGTAGCCCACTGGCACGCCGGAAGCGTCAGCGATGTAGGAAAACGGAATGGAAGCGTCGCGATGTCCGAGGGTGATGGTGCCGGACTCTTTGATTTTCTTCAGTGTGCCGGTGAGTTCGGCAGCGAAAACTGGAGTGCTAATCAGAGCGGCAGCGATAGCTGCGCCCAACAGATGGGGAACGATGCGCATCAATATTTCCTCGACATTTGTTTTTTTTATGAAGCCAGTTCGACGGCTCTTTTATACAGCGAATGCCTTGACGGCTCCTGTTGTGTTGGCACGACAGGCATTCGTCGCACAGTGTAGAGCATGAGTCGTGCCAGACCAGTTGATCACGGTCAAAGCCTTGATTTTCAAGGTGATTGAACATTGAAGGTGGCGAATTTCCAAGGTTTTCATCCGGTTATCCGAACCATGCTCAAGTGCTTGTTCGGAAAACCGAACGTCTGCTGCCTAAGGTAGGAGCCGGCTAGCCAGCGAAATGTTCCAAAAAAAAGCCCCTGGACCTTGAGGTGCAGGGGCTCTTTTTGACCGGTACGGATCAGGCGGCGCGGATCTTGCCGCGATTGTCCTCGACCTTCTGCAGGTAGTCCTGCAACTGTTGCTGCTCGGCAGCACTGGTGAACAGCCCCAACTTGCTGCGGCGCCAGAGAATGTCTTCGGCCTTCAGGGCCCACTCTTCGGCACAGAGGTAATCCACTTCACGGCTGTAGAGGCCGCCGCCCAGGTGTTCACCCATGTCGTTCAGGCTGTGTACGCCTTCCAGCAGGCGCCAGGTGCGGCTGCCGTAGGTGGTGGCCCAGCGTCGGGCGATCTGGCTCGGCACCCAGTCGAATTTCTGGCGGATGGCCTCTGCCAGGGCCTGCGGCGTGCTCATGTTTTCGCCGCCGGGCAGGGTGGCCTTGGCGGTCCAGCTGGGCTTGGCCTGCTTGAAGTAGGGCGCCAGCTGCGCCATGGCCGATTCGGCCAGCTTGCGGTAGGTGGTCAGCTTGCCGCCGAACACCGACAGCAGCG
This sequence comes from Pseudomonas sp. NFXW11, assembly GCF_049887815.1. NCBI lineage: Bacteria > Pseudomonadati > Pseudomonadota > Gammaproteobacteria > Pseudomonadales > Pseudomonadaceae > Pseudomonas > Pseudomonas sp. NFXW11. The sequence continues at coordinate 153,304 of NZ_JAGEKI010000017.1, forward strand.
GGGCTTCGTCGGCGCTGCCAGACAGGGCCAGGGTGTAGTCGCGGGTCACCGCCGAAGGGTTGTCGGATTCGTCGTTGCACAGCGGGCGCACACCGGAATAGGTGTGCAGGATATCGCCACGGCTCACTTGCTTCTTGAAGTGGGTGTTGACCACTTGCAGCAGGTAATCGGTTTCCCCTTCGGTGATCGCCACCTTGGCCGGGTCGCCGGTGTATTCCCGGTCGGTGGTGCCGATCAGGGTGAACTGGTCGAGATAGGGGATGGTGAAGACGATGCGCTGGTCTTCGTTCTGCAGAATGTGCGCGTGCTCGCCTTCATACAGCTTGGGCACTATCAGGTGGCTGCCCTGGATCAGGCGGATGCCGTAAGGCGATTCCAGCTTCAGGTCATCCTTGATGAACTTGGCGACCCAGGGGCCGGCTGCGTTGACCAGGGCCTTGGCGCTGATGGAGAACAGGCTGCCGTCGGCGCGTTCCAGCTCCAGGTGCCACAGGCCCTTGCTGCGCCGGGCGCTGACGCAACGGGTCTGGGTATGCACATGGGCGCCGTGTTCGCGGGCGGCCATGGCGTTGAGCACCACCAGGCGCGCATCGTCGACCCAGCAGTCGGAGTATTCGAAGCCCCGGGTGATTTCGGTTTTCAGCGCGCTGTCGGCGCCGAACTTCAGGCCGCGGGAGCCGGCGAGCTTTTCCCGCTTGCCCAGGTGGTCATAGAGGAACAGGCCGGCGCGGATCATCCAGGCCGGGCGCAGGTGCGGCCGGTGCGGCAGGACGAAGCGCATGGGCTTGACGATATGCGGGGCCTTGGCCAGCAGCACTTCGCGCTCGGCCAGGGCTTCGCGCACCAGGCGGAATTCGTAATGTTCGAGGTAGCGCAGGCCGCCGTGGATCAGCTTGCTGCTGGCCGACGAGGTATGGCTGGCCAGGTCGTCCTTTTCGCAAAGGAACACGGACAGGCCGCGACCTGCCGCATCCGCGGCAATTCCAACACCATTGATCCCACCGCCGATGACGGCGATATCGTAAACCTCGGAAAGAGGGCGAGCGGGCAAGGTAGAAGTGGGCATCGACAAGCCTCGTGTTGCTTTTGATATTTGAATTCGAACATTAATGTTCATTTTCGAAAATATTAGCGCAGAAGGATGGCGGTATCCAGCGCGCTTCGATTAAAAAAACTGATCGAAACAGCTGAAAGGAAAGATTTCGAACATTAAGGGGAAGGGAGGCCCGCAGCGCTGCCAGGCAGGGGACGGTGCGGGGGGATCGGCCGCGCCATTGCGAAACCCTCAGGCCGTTGTGGGCTGGGGTCGTACGCGGCTCGATCCGGGAAGGCGGGGCAAAGGCGCTTAGACCACTTCGAGGCGGATCTTGTGCTGGTTGAGCAGTTGGCTCAGGGCCGGAACCGGTTGCTGGTCGGTGACCAGGCAATCGATCAGGCTGATGGGGCCGAGGCGGATCATGGCGTTGCGCCCGAACTTGCTGGAGTCGGCGGCCAGGATCACCTGACGGGCATTGGCGATGATCGCCTGGGATACCCGCACTTCCTGGTAGTCGAAGTCCAGCAGGCTGCCGTCCTCGTCGATGCCGCTGATGCCCACCAGGGCGAAGTCGACCTTGAACTGGTTGATGAAGTCGACACTGGCCTGGCCCACCACGCCGCCGTCGCGACGGACGTTGCCGCCGGTAAGCAGCACGTCGAAGTCATCCTTGGCACTGAGCATAGAGGCCACGTGCAGGTTGTTGGTGATGATTTTCAGGTGGCTGTGGTTGAGCAGGGCGCGGGCGATGGATTCGGTGGTGGTGCCGATATTGATGAACAGCGAGGCGTGATCGGGGATCTGCGCGGCAACGGCTTCGCCGATACGCTGTTTCTCATCGCGCATCTGGTCGGCGCGCATGGCGTAGGCGGTGTTTTCCACACTGGAGTCATAGGCCGCGCCGCCATGGTAGCGGCGCAGCAGATTGGCTTCCGCCAGCTGATTGATATCGCGGCGGATGGTTTGCGGGGTAACGACGAACAGCTGGGCCAATTCCTCGATGCTGACGTAGCCGCGCTCGCGGACCAGATCGAGGATTTGCTGCTGACGGGGAGGCAGATTCATGGGGCTTCCTTTGGGCTGCCGTGCAAAATTTGCCCATGATGCCGCAGGAATCCCCTCCCGACCAGTTACAAGCGGTTACCAATCCACGGCTTGGCTTATTTGGCCTCGTCGTGGGGTTCCCAGTCGCGGGTGCGGCTGACAGCCTTCTTCCAGCCGGCGTACAGCTCTTCCTTTTGTGCCTCGGCAAGCTGTGGGTCGAACTCGCGCTCGATCACCGCCTTGCCTCGCAGTTCTTCCAGGCTGCCCCAGAAACCGCAGGCCAGGCCCGCCAAGTAGGCCGCGCCCAGGGCCGTGGTTTCGCGCATTTGCGGGCGCTCGACCTGGGTGCCGAGGATGTCGGCCTGGAACTGCATGAGGAAGTTGTTGGCCACGGCGCCGCCGTCCACGCGCAAGGCTTTCAGGCGTTCGCCGGAATCCTGCTGCATGGCGTCGAGCACGTCGCGGGTCTGGTAGGCGATGGATTCCAGGGCGGCGCGGATAATGTGGTCCACGCGCACGCCACGGGTCAGGCCGAACAGCGCGCCACGGGCGTAGGGGTCCCAGTAGGGCGCGCCCAGGCCGGTGAAGGCCGGTACCAGGTACACGCCGTTGCTGTCCTTGACCTTGTTGGCGAAGTATTCGGTGTCGTGGGCGTCGTTGATGATCTTCAGTTCATCGCGCAGCCACTGCACGGTGGAGCCGCCGTTGAATACCGCACCTTCCAGTGCATAGGCCACTTCGCCACGGGGGCCGCAGGCGATGGTGGTGAGCATGCCGTGCTGGGATTTCACCGCCTTGTCGCCGGTGTTCATCAGCAGGAAGCAGCCGGTGCCGTAGGTGTTCTTGGCCTGGCCCGGCTCGACGCACATCTGGCCGAACAGCGCCGCTTGCTGGTCGCCGGCGATACCGCCGATGGCGATGCCGCTCTTGGTGCGGCCGTAGATTTCCGACGAGGACTTCACTTCCGGGAGCATTTCCCGCGGGATGTCCAGGACTTCCAGCATCTTCGCGTCCCACTCCAGGGTGTGGATGTTGAAGAGCATGGTGCGCGAGGCGTTGGTGTAGTCGGTGACGTGGGTCTTGCCGCCGGTGAATTTCCAGATCAGCCAGCTGTCGATGGTGCCGAACAGCAGCTCGCCGCTACGGGCGCGTTCGCGGCTGCCTTCTACGTTGTCGAGGATCCACTTGAGCTTGGTGCCGGAGAAATAGGGGTCGGTGACCAGGCCGGTGGTGTCGCGGATGTAGTCTTCCAGGCCGTCACGCTTGAGTTGCTGGCAGATCTCGGTGCTGCGGCGGCACTGCCAGACGATGGCGTTGTAGATCGGGCGGCCGGTGGTCTTGTCCCAGACCACAGTGGTTTCACGCTGGTTGGTGATGCCGATGGCGGCTACCTGGTCGTGGTGCAGGCCGGCCTGGGCCAGGGCCTCGACCATCACGGCGCTCTGGGTGGCGAAGATTTCCATCGGGTCATGCTCGACCCAGCCGGCTTGCGGGTAGTGCTGGGCGAATTCGCGCTGGGCGGTGCAGACCACGTTGGCGTCGCGATCGAAGATGATCGCCCGGGAGCTGGTCGTACCCTGATCGAGGGCAATGATGTAGTTCTTATTCTGAATGTCGGTCATGTCGATTGCCTTGGACGAAATAAGGGAGTGGAAACAGGCGCGCGATTGGTTTGGGCAGGATCGCGCGCCAATGGATTCAGGACGCTTTTACTTTGCCATCTGCTGCTTGCTCGGTCTCTGTCGCAACGCTGGCGTTGGGCAGGTGCCGGGCAATCAGCCCGCGATAGGCCGCGGCACCCAGGCAGGCACCGAGGATCGGCGCGAAGACCGGCACCAGGAAGTACGGAATGTCCCGGCCGCCGGTGAAGGAAATCTGCCCCCAGCCGGTGAGGAAGGTCATGAGTTTAGGGCCGAAGTCCCGTGCCGGGTTCATCGCGAAGCCGGTCAGCGGGCCCATGGCGCTGCCGATCACGGCGATCAGCAGGCCGATCAGCAGCGGTGCCATTGGGCCGCGAGGCAGGCCGTTGTTGTCATCGGTGAGGGACATGATCACCCCCATCAGGATCGCGGTGATCACCACTTCCACCAGGAAGGCCTGGGAGGTGGACAGCGCCGGGTTGGGGAAGGTGGAGAACACCGAGGCCAGTTCCAGGCTGGCCTGGGAGCCGCGGATCATTTGGTGGGCTTGTTCGAAATCGAAAAACAGGTTGCTGTACAGGGTGTAAACCAACAGCGCCGCGCAGAAGGCGCCGGCGATCTGCGACAGGATGTAGAACGGCAGCTTGCGCTTGTCGAAGTCGGCGAACAGGCACAGGGCGATGCTCACGGCCGGGTTGAGGTGCGCGCCGGAAACGCCGGCGGTGAGGTAGATCGCCATGCTCACGCCGATCCCCCAGATGATGCTGATTTCCCACAGGCCAAAGCTTGCCCCCGCGACCTTGAGCGCAGCGACACAGCCGGTGCCGAAGAAGATCAGCAGCGCGGTGCCCAGGAATTCGGCCATGCACTGGCCCGATAGCGATGGTTGTTGCAGAGCAGTTGTCATTGTGAACCTCGATTTTTGTTGTTGTCTGGCGCTGCTGCAATACGCATGGAGCGCGACTACCAACGAAGACGGAATCCCCATTCCGGCTTCGTCTTGCTACTGGGTGCAACGGTGGATCTACCGCATGATATTCAGAAACGAAAAAATATAGACAAGAAACACCGCTGTCAAAGGTCGAAAGTGAACGAGTGGTCATTTTATAGATATCAATCAAATGAATGATCCGGGATGGCGGGCTGGGGAGTGGCAGGGCCAGTTGTGTCAGGTGCTGCAAGGCTTGCTGATCAAGGCTTGAAATAGAGCCTTTTGCTGAGCAATGGCCTAAAATCCGGCGGCCTGTTTTGGCCTTTTCACCCTTCGCCTGGAGCTGTCATGACCCCTGCATTGGACCTGCTGAAAAAAGTTCGCGCCGAACATCGCATCCACAGTTACGAACATGATCCCAAGGCGGCCTCCTACGGCCTGGAGGCGGCGGAGAAGCTCAATCTCGATCCGGCCCAGGTGTTCAAGACGTTGCTGGCCAGCAGTGAAAAGGGCGAGTTGCTGGTGGCGGTGGTGCCGGTGGTGGGTAGCCTCGACCTCAAGGCCCTGGCCCATGCGGCGGGGGTGAAGAAAGCCGAGATGGCCGATCCGGCCGCGGCGCAGCGGGCGACGGGCTATCTATTGGGCGGTATCAGCCCGCTGGGGCAGAAAAAGCGCCTGCGCACCTTTATCGACAGCAGTGCCCAGCCCTTTGCCAGCATCTTTGTCAGTGCCGGGCGTCGTGGTCTGGAGGTGGAGCTGTCGGCGGCGGTGCTGGCCGAGCATACCCAGGCCAGTTTCGCCGATATCGGCCGGCCCTGATTCGCAGAGTGGCTGTATGCCGCAAATAGCGGCTCTCTGTGTCTGTCGCTTGTGCCTTGGCCGGGCCCATGCTGGAGCCTGACCTAACAAGGAGAAAGCCATGCAGCTTGAGTTCCAGCAGATCGACGCATTCAGCGACCGGCCCTTTGCCGGCAATCCGGCCATGGTCTATCGGCTTGAGCAGTGGCTGGACGACGCGCTGATGCAGCAGATCGCCGCCGAACACAATCTGGCGGAAACCGCCTTTGTGGTGCGCGAGGCGCAAGGTTGGCGCATCCGTTGGTTCACCCCGGTGACCGAAGTGCCGCTGTGCGGGCATGCGACCCTGGCCACTGCCCATGTGCTGTTCGAGGTGTATGGCGAATCGGCGCAGCGCATCGACTTTCTCAGCCGTTCCGGGCCCTTGAGTGTCACCCGTGAGGACGGGTTGCTGTGGCTCGATTTCCCTCGCCGCAGCCCTCATAGCCAGGCCGGGCTGGAGCAGGTGTCGCAGGCGCTGGGGGTCAAGGTAGTGGAACTGTTGGGGGCCAATGAGCTGTTGGCGGTACTGGAATCCGAGCAGGCGGTGCGTGATTGCCGACCGGACATGGCGGCGCTGGCCAAGCTGCCGTGGCCCGGGGTGATTGTCAGCGCCCGTGGCGAGCAGCATGACTTTGTCTCGCGGTATTTTGCCCCGGCCATTGGCATCGATGAGGACCCGGTGACCGGTTCCACCCACTGCTGCCTTACACCTTACTGGGCGCAGCGCCTGGACAAGCAGCAGTTGAGCGCCTATCAGTGCTCGGCACGCGGCGGTGCGTTGTTCTGTCGGTTGGAGGGCGAGCGAGTGAAGATTGGCGGGCAGGCCCGGCTGATTGCCAGCGGGCAGTTGCATCTGCAATGACCGAGCGGGGTCTTCGCCGGCAAGTCGGTTCCTATATCACGCATCGTAGGAGCCGGCTTACCGGTGAATAGCCTTTAATGCGCGCTGCTGTAGCGGCGCACCCCTGAGTCGCTTTGCGGGATTTGTGCCGCGGTGCTGCCCGAGGCCTGGAACAGCACCAGGTGTTCCGCCGCGACCCGAATGCCCACTTCCGCTCCAACCTGATGGTCGGCGTGGCTGGGGAAGATCGATTCCAGCTGGCTGCCGGTGGTCAGCTGCAGTCGATACAGGGTCGAGGCGCCGAGGAAAGTCTTGCCGACGACACGTGCTTTCAGCGCGCTGTCCGGGGCGTGGACTATGTCGTCCGGACGCAGCAGCACATCCACCGCGCCGCCTGTAGGCCAGGTGTAGGCACGGTTGCCCTGGAGCACGCCGAGTTCGGTCTGCACCGATTCCGGGCTGCTCAACTGACCACGAATGAAGTAGCCCTGGCCGATGAAGCTGGCGACAAAGGGCGTCTGCGGTTCGTGGTAGAGGTTGTAGGGCGTGTCCCATTGCTCCAGGCGACCTTCCTTGAACACCCCGACCTGATCGCTGACGGCGAAGGCTTCTTCCTGGTCGTGGGTCACCAAGATCGCGCTGGTGCCGCGGGCCTTGAGGATATCGCGCACCTCATGGCTGAGCTTGCGCCGCAGCTCACCGTCGAGGTTGGAGAAGGGTTCATCGAGCAGCAGCAGTTGCGGCTCCGGTGCCAGGGCACGGGCCAGGGCAACTCGTTGCTGCTGACCGCCGGACAGCTCATGGGGGAAGCGCTGGCCGAGGTTTTTCAGGTTGACCAGTTCCAGCAGTTCCGCCACCACCCGCTCTTTCTGCGGGTGCTTGCGAATACCGAAGGCGATGTTGTCGGCCACGCTGAGGTGCGGGAACAGGGCGTAGTCCTGGAACACCATGCCGATTCGGCGCTTCTCCGGTGCCAGGGTGAAACCGGCACTGGAGATGGTTTCGCCGGCCAGCTGGATCTCGCCTGCATGCACCGGTTCGAAGCCGGCAATGGCGCGCAGGGTGGTGGTCTTGCCGCAGCCGGAAGAGCCCAGCAGGCAGCCGATATCCCCGGCGTTGAGGTGCAGGTTGAGGTTCTGCACCACCCGTTGGTCCTGGTAGCCGCAAGCGAGGTTGCGCAGGTTCAGCAGTAGTGGCTGGCTCATGCGTGGTGGTACGCCGGCTCAACGAGGAACTCGAGCAGGGCCTTCTGGGCGTGGAGGCGGTTTTCCGCCTGGTCCCAGGCCACCGAACGCGGGTCATCCAGCAGGTCGAGGCTGATTTCCTCGCCACGGTGGGCGGGCAGGCAGTGCATGAACAATACGTCTGCTGCCGCCAGGTCGAGCAGGGCGCGGTTGACCTGGAAGGGCGCGAACAGCTTGAGGCGCTTGGCGGTTTCCTCTTCCTGGCCCATGGAGGTCCAGACATCGGTGCTGACCAGGTGAGCGCCGCGTACTGCTTCGCGAGGGTCGCGGACGATGCTCACCCGATCGCCGGCCTGGGCGATGAAATCCGGGTTCGGCTCGTAGCCTTCGGGGCAGGCGATGCGCAGTTGGAAATCGAACTGGATGGCCGCTTCTATATAGCTGTTGCACATGTTGTTGCCGTCGCCGATCCAGGCCACGGTCTTGCCCTGGATCGAGCCGCGATGTTCGAGGAAGGTCTGCATGTCGGCCAGCAACTGGCAGGGGTGCAGGTCATCGGACAGGCCATTGATCACCGGTACCCGGGAGTTGGCGGCGAATTCGGTCAGGGTGCTGTGGGCGAAGGTGCGGATCATCACCGCATCGAGCATGCGCGACATGACGATGGCGCAGTCGCCGATGGGCTCGCCGCGCCCGAGCTGGGTGTCCCGTGGCGAAAGGAAGATGGCCTGGCCGCCCAGCTGGATCATGCCGGCTTCGAAAGACAGTCGGGTACGGGTCGAGGACTTCTCGAAAATCATGCCCAGCACACGATTTTTCAAGGGCTCGAAGAGTACGCCGCGGTTACGCAGGTCCTTCAGCTCGATGCCTCGACGGATCACACTGACCAGCTCTTCGGGCGTGCAATCCATCAGGGAGAGAAAGTGCCTTGCGCTCATCATTAACTACCTTTTTGCAACGGACCGCAGATTCTCAAAGCCTTGTTTAGTCGAACAACGGGCTGGACCTGCGGCGGAAGCCGCACGGGGCGACGAAATTTGGGGAAGGCGCGATCTTATAATTAAATGTCGCGTATTACCAATAGTGCTACGGCGATCATGGGCATTCGGAGAAGTCAGGGCGCGAATGCGCTGACGCTTTTCAGACCGGTTTTCAGACAGCAGCCGGGCATTTGTACACTGCCCCGACGGGACTTGGCAATCGAGCGCGACGCTGGCTACAGGCTTGCGGTCGTTTTCTGACCTGTGGGCCGAGCACACTGCCCGGGGAATTTGCGCGCCGGCAAGCTGAAACATTTCCTAATGCAAAGTGCTGAGGTTATAAAGGCGAATCAGCGGCAGGGAAGGGTGAGCGATGGAGTCCAAGGAGCAACAATTGATGACGCTGCTGGGACTCACGGCCCGGGCGCTTACCGATATGACGGCCTCAGTGACGGCATTTTCCTTCGAGCTGTTGCGCAGTGAAGACCCGGTGACCCGTGCGGCGTCACGCAAGATGATCGACCGGATGCTGACCCTCAGCGCCGGCCTGGACGAGCATTGGCGCTTGCTCGCCGAGCTGTCGGGGAGCCATGGGGGGCAAGGGCCGATCGACAGCACCGCGCAGGTCGCTGTGGACCATCCGCCGCGGCTGCCGCCCAACTGACGGCCTCGATCATGGTCTTGGCTGATGGCCGGCAATTCATGTGACGAACGTCGCTGGCGTCCACCGGGAGTGGTGGCCATAGTTTTTCTTCCCAGCGCCCGCATCCGGGTCGCCATCAAACAATAGAGACTGGCCATGACCAAGACTCTTCATCACCGTGCCTGCCACCTGTGCGAAGCCATCTGCGGCCTGACCCTGGAAGTCACCGAGGAGCCGGGCAGCGGCCCGCGTATCACTTCGATCAAGGGCGATGCCCAGGACAGTTTCAGCCGCGGCCATATCTGCCCCAAGGCGGTGGCCCTGCAAGATATCCAGAACGATCCCGATCGCCTGCGCCAGCCAGTGCGGCGGGTGGGCAACGAATGGTTGCCGATCGAATGGGACGAGGCCTTTGCCCTGGTGGCCGAACGCCTGGCGGATATCCAGCAGCGTCACGGCAACAATGCGGTGGCGACCTACCAGGGCAACCCCAGCGTGCACAACTATGGGCTGATGACCCATAGCAATTACTTTCTCGGCCCGCTCAAGACACGCAATCGGTTCTCCGCCACTTCGGTGGATCAGTTGCCCCAGCACCTGACCAGCTACCTGATGTACGGCCACGGCCTGCTGTTGCCGATTCCCGATATCGATCACACCGATTTCATGCTGATTCTCGGTGGCAACCCCCTGGCGTCCAACGGCAGCATCATGACCGTGCCGGATGTGGAAAAACGCCTGAAGGCGATCCAGGCTCGAGGCGGCAAGGTGGTGGTGGTCGATCCCCGGCGCAGTGAAACCGCAGCCATGGCCGATCAGCATCTGTTCGTGCTCCCTGGCGGCGATGTGGCCCTGCTGTTCGGCCTGCTGAATACGATTTTTGCCGAGAGGCTGACGCGCGGCAGCCATCTGCAGGTGGATGGCCTGGCCGAAGTGCGTCAGGCGATCTCCACGTTCACCGCGCAAGCCATGAGCCCGTTGTGTGCGATTCCGGCGCCGCAGATCCGCCAGCTGGCCCGGGATTTCGCCTCGGCGGACAGGGCCGTGTGCTACGGGCGCATGGGGGTCTCGACCCAGGCTTTCGGCACCTTGTGCCATTGGTTGTTGCAGTTGCTCAACCTGGTGACCGGCAACCTCGATCGGGTGGGCGGAGCGCTGTGCACCGAGCCGGCGGTGGACCTGGTGGCGGCAACCTCGGGTGGGCATTTCAATGCCTGGCAGAGCCGGGTGTCCGGGCTGCCGGAGTACGGCGGTGAGCTGCCGGTGTCGGCCCTGGCCGAGGAGATGCTCACCGAGGGCGAAGGGCAGGTGCGGGCGTTGATCACGGTGGCGGGCAACCCAGTGCTGTCCACGCCCAATGGCCGGCAGTTGGAGCAAGCTCTGGACGGCCTGGAGTTCATGCTCAGCATCGATCTGTATATCAACGAGACCACCCGTTATGCGGACCTGATCCTGCCTTCCACCTCGGCCCTGGAGAACGATCATTACGACACCACTTTCAATCTGTTCGCGGTGCGCAATGTCAGCCGTTTCAATCGGGCGATCCTGCCCAAGCCGGCCGGTGCGTTGCACGATTGGGAGATCTTCGTCGGCCTGGCCAAGGCCTTTGCCGCCAGGACCCAAAGCCCGCTCAAGCCGACCCTGGCCCCGGCGCAAATGATCGACATGGGGCTGCGCGCCGGGCCTTATGGCGATGCTTCAGCGCACAAGCTGTCCCTGGCGACCCTGGATCAGCATCCCCACGGTATCGATCTGGGCCCGTTGCAACCGAACCTGGCCGGACGCTTGAAGACCGAGAGCCGGCGGATCCAGGCGGCGCCGCCAGCGATCATGGCCGACCTGGCACGCTTTGCCTGCTTGAGTGCGCCGGTGGCAGGCGAGTTGCTGCTGATCGGTCGGCGCCATGTACGCAGTAATAATTCCTGGATGCACAACTATCACCGCCTGGTGAAGGGCAAGCCGCGTCATCAGTTGCTGATGAACCCTGAAGACCTGGCACACCGCGGTTTGCGCGATGGCCAGCGGGTGCGTATCAGTTCCCGGGTTGGCAGGGTGGAAGTGGAGGTGCTGGCCAGCAGCGACATGATGCCGGGTGTGGTGAGCCTGCCCCATGGTTGGGGGCATGGCCGGCCCGGTGTGCAGATGGGCATCGCCATGGAGCAGCCCGGTTGCAGTGCCAATGACCTGACCGATGAGCGCCAGCTCGATGCCCTGTCGGGAAATGCGGCATTGAACGGGGTGCCGGTGCGGGTGGAGGCGGCCTGAGAAGTCTGACGGAGAGGCCAAGCAGGGCGCTGAGGATTCCGTTACAATGCGCCACCGTGCCGACAACAGAGTCGGAAAGTTCAGCCGAGGTGTTCCATGGATATCATCGAAACTATTAAAGAGCAGATTGCCAACAACACCATTCTGCTTTACATGAAAGGCTCGCCGAATGCCCCGCAGTGCGGCTTCTCGGCCAAAGCTGCTCAGGCCGTAATGGGCTGTGGCGAGAAGTTCGCTTACGTGGACATCCTGCAGAACCCGGAAATTCGCGCCAACCTGCCCAAGTACGCCAACTGGCCAACCTTCCCACAGCTGTGGGTAGCGGGCGAGCTGGTCGGCGGTAGCGACATCATGGCTGAAATGTTCGCCAACGGTGAGCTGCAAGCTCTGATCAAGGCCGCTGCCGAGAAAGCCGCTGCCAAGACCGAAGCCTAAGCACACCGGGCCGTTCGCGAAGCGTTCCTGAGAGTCGGCGGAAGTATTCTGTCACTCTCGGGAAGTTCCATCGGCGTCTTGGCCTGTGTGCATGTCGTGGATATATCCGTGGCATAAAAAAGGTTCTTCACGGATTACCGGGAAAGACGCTCTTGATCTTCATAAAAAAGAATTCGCTATCCCGGTAACCGTACGCCATCCGTTTGATGACCTTTATTCGATTGTTTATCCCTTCCA
>NZ_JAGEKI010000018.1:0-144426 GCF_049887815.1 Pseudomonas sp. NFXW11
CTGGAAGGGATAAACAATCGAATAAAGGTCATCAAACGGATGGCGTACGGTTACCGGGATAGCGAATTCTTTTTTATGAAGATCAAGAGCGTCTTTCCCGGTAATCCGTGAAGAACCAAAAAAAAGCCCGCGGGAGAGAGCGGGCGAGCGTAGTTGCTTGAATGAGCCAGGGCACTATACCCAGCCGCGCAGGGCCTTTGGGTGAAACAACTTTCATCTTGCCCGGCCATCGTTCTGGCGGCCGGGGCAGGTGCGTGCGCGGCTGCCACCAACCCGCCGCCGGGCGGGGTTTTCATCTGCAGGGCGGCTGTTCAGCGCGCTCTGCTACCATCGCCGGCTTGTGTCCGGCATTACCGGGACAGCCAGTCCATTACAGGGAAAACTTGATGATCGTCACCACCACCGCGCATATCGAAGGCCGGGAAATTGCCAGCTACCTGGATATTGTCAGCGCCGAATCGGTGCAAGGGATCAACGTGGTCCGCGATCTGTTCGCCGGCATGCGGGATTTCTTCGGTGGCCGCTCCCAGACTCTGGAGCGTGCCCTGAGGGAGGCCCGGATCCAAGCCACCGATGAAATCAAGGCGCGTGCCCGCCAATGCAATGCCGATGCGGTGGTCGGCCTGGATTTCGAAATCAGCATGCCCAGCGGGCGTGGCGGCATGGTGGTGGTGTTTGCCACCGGCACCGCGGTCAAGCTGCGCTAGGGCAGGCACCATTGGCTCAAATGCCAGCCCGTCGTTGACCATTGCAACTGGTGAGTCGGCTCCAGCGCCTGGAGAAAATCCTGATCGTGGGACGCCACCAGCATGGCCCCGGGAAACTCCCGCAACGCCTGCTCGAAGGCCTGTACCGATTCCAGGTCCAGGTGGTTGGTGGGTTCGTCGAGCAACAGCAGCCGGGCCGGCCGAGCGCCCCACAATGCCAGCGCCAGCGCGGCTTTCAGGCGTTCGCCACCGCTGAGCGAGGCGCAGGCTTGCTGGACCTTGCGCGCATCCAGTTGCAGGCGTGCCAGGCAGGTGCGCAAGGCACTTTCTGCCAAGGGTGTGGCGGCATTGGCCAGTTGCTCCAGCAGCGAGGCCTCGGGTGCTAACTGCCGTAGATGTTGGTCCAGGTAGGCGCTGCTTACCGCCACTCGGCATTCACCGCCAAGCGGCTGCAGTTGGCCGGCGAGCATTTGCAGCAAGGTGGATTTACCGCAACCGTTGGGGCCGGTCAGGGCAATGCGCTGCGGGCCGCTGATATGCAGGGTGATGCTGGACGATGCCGCCCCGGGCTGCAGCCAGGGCAACTGCGCCTGTTGCAGGTCGAGCACCAACTGCCCGGCCTGCAGGTGGGTTTCCGGTAGAGTCAGCAAGGTCGGCTGCTCCGGGCCGACCCGGGCGTAAGCGCTGCGCACCTGATCATCGAGGGCCTGCTTGTGGTGCTGCTGGGCGTGACGCACCTGGCCCATGATGTCGCGGGCAGCACCGAGCATCTTGGCCCGTTCGAAGCTTGAGACATTGGCGGTCTTGGCCTGTTTGCGTGATACCGCCGCGTGGCGCTGGATGCAGTCGTGTTCCCGTTGCAGGCGCTTGTGCTCCCGGCTGCGCTGGTTGCGCGCATGCTCCAGGGCGGCCTGGGCCGCGGCACCATGGGCCTGGCGCTGGGCCTGGTACAGGGCGTAGTTGCCGCCATGTACCTGAACGCCCTGGGGCCTGAGCTCGACAATGCGCTGCACCTGCATCAGCAATTGCCGGTCGTGGCTGACCAGGATCAAGCCACCACGCCAGCGTCGCAGTTGTTCTCGCAGCCAGCGGCGTCCGGCCTGGTCCAGGTGATTGCTGGGCTCATCGAGCAACAGCAGCTCGGCGCCACTGAGCAGGGCACCGATCAGCACCACTCGGGCCAGTTGGCCGCCACTCAAGGTCGCGGCCGGATCATCCGCTTGCAACGGCTGCAGGCCGGCCTCGTCCAGCGCCTGGCGCAGGCGTTCGGCCAGGTCCCAGCGGTCGTTCACCCGTTGCAGGTCCTGGGGCTCGGCGTTGCCGGCGGCCAGGCGTTGCAGGGCGTCCAGGGCATCGGCGACCCCGGCCATTTGCGCCACGGTCTGCTGCGGCCCGGGGCGCGGGTCCTGGGGTACGTAGGCCAGGCTGGCGTTGCGCTGGATGCTGCCCGAAGAGGGTTGCAACTCGCCGGCGATCAGCCGCAGCAGCAGGGATTTGCCCACCCCATTGCGACCGACCAGGGCGCAGGGCAGGCCATCGAAGGCCAGATTCAGGGTATTAAGCAGGGTGTCGCCATGGGCGAACTGATACGTCAGCTGGTTCAGTGAAACCAGCACAGGCAGCCGGTTGACGTGAGTCATCAGCACCTCCGGAAAATGTGGCTACAGGCCAACGAGCGCTAGCAAGGCTCGTCGCGAAGACATTCTGGAAGGCTTAGTTGTTCACGTCGGCAATCGTCCTGGGACGGGTAGGAAGGCGCGTAGCCTAACCTCGGAATAATTCGGCTGGCAATAGAGATTCTACGCCCGCCATTCCCGGAGCGGCTCCGGGAGGTGCGTCAGGCCAGTACTGCCACCGCCTTGATCTGCGCCCACAGCTGCTGGCCGGGGTGCAGTTGCAGCTGGTCTCGGGAGTAGCGGGTGATCCGCGCCAGCAAGGGCGTGCCGGCGGCGTCCAGGCGCACCAGCACATGGGCGGCGTTGTCGGCCGGGATTTCGTCGCTGACGGTCACCGGCAGGCGATTGAGTATGCTGCTGTGCTCGCTGGCCTGCAGGCTCAGGCTGACGTCCCGGGCCTGCACCTTGAAGCGCAACGCCTTGCCGGGGGCCAGGGGCTGATGGGCCACGCGCACCTGCAGTTGGCTCTCGGGCAATTGCAGGGTCAGCAGTTGATAGGCCGCGTCATAGTGGCTGACCCGACCCTGCACCACCACGCCGGCGTCGTCGCCCAGGGCCAGGGGCAGGTCGAGGCGGGCCAGGGTCTGGCCGATGGGGCCGCTGGCCAGGGCGCGGCCATCGCTGAGCAGGACGATATGGTCCGCCAGGCGCGCCACTTCGTCCTGGGAGTGGCTGACATACAGCACCGGGATATCCAGCTCGTCATGCAGGCGCTCCAGGTACGGCAGGATTTCCCCCTTGCGCTTGGCATCCAGGGCCGCCAGGGGTTCGTCCATCAGCAACAGCCGCGGGCTGGTGAGCAGGGCCCGGGCCATGCCAATACGCTGGCGCTCGCCCCCGGAGAGGTGCTGCGGATGCCGTTGCAGCAGATGGCCGATGCCCAGCAGCTCGGTGGCCTGCTGCATGTCCACCCGGCGTTGGGCCTTGGGGATGCGCTGCAGGCCGAACTCCAGGTTGGCCTGCACCGACAGATGGGGAAACAGGCTGGCTTCCTGGAACACATAGCCCAGGGCGCGCTTGTGGGTGGGCACGAACCGCTTCTGCCGGCTGTCCTGCCAGACCTCGTCATTGATCTGGATGCGCCCGCGGCCAGCCTTTTCCAGGCCGGCGATGCAACGCAGGCAGGTGGTCTTGCCGGAGCCGGAATGACCATAGAGCGCGGTGACGCCACGCCCGGGCAATTGCAGGTCCAGGTCCAGGGTGAAGTCGCGGTAGCCCAGTTGCAGCTTGATCTCGATGCTCATGGTCAGCTCCAGCCAGCGCGGGTCTTGCGGCTGGAGTAGAGCGCTAGCAGCACCAGGAACGAGAACACCAGCATGGCCCCGGCCAGCCAGTGGGCCTGGGCGTATTCCATGGCCTCGACGTGGTCGTAGATCTGTACTGACACCACTCGGGTCTTGTTGGGAATATTGCCGCCGATCATCAGCACCACGCCGAATTCACCCACGGTATGGGCAAAGCCGAGAATTGAGGCGGTGATAAAGCCGGGGCGCGCCAGGGGCAGGATCACCGTGAAGAAACTGTCCCAGGGGTTGGCGCGCAAGGTGGCCGCCACCTCAAGAGGGCGGCTGCCAATCGCTGAGAAGGCGTTTTGCAAGGGTTGCACCACAAAGGGCATGGAATAGATCACCGAGCCCAGCACCAGGCCGCTGAAGCTGAAGGTCAGGGTGCCCAGCCCCAGGGACTGGGTGAGTTGGCCGAAGAAGCCATTGGGCCCCAGGGCCAGCAGCAGGTAGAAACCGATCACCGTGGGTGGCAGCACCAGGGGCAGGGCCACCACGGCGCCGATCGGCCCGCGCAGCCAGGAGCGGGTGCGCGACAGCCACAAAGCGATCGGAGTGCCGATGACCAGCAGGATCAGGGTCGTCAGGGACGCCAGTTTCAGGGTCAGCCAGATGGCGGAAAAATCGGCACTCGACAGGCTCATTTACAGTTGGTAGCCGTAGGACTTGATCACCGCGGCGGCTTTCGGGCCCTTGAGGTAGTCCACCAGCGCCTTGGCGGCCGGGTTGTCCTTGCCCTTGTTGAGGATCACCGCATCTTGCTTGATCGGGTCATGCATCTCGGCTGGTACTATCCAGGCCGAACCGCTGGTGACCTTGCCGTCCTTGTAGATCTGCGACAGGGCGACAAAGCCCAACTCGGCATTGCCGGTGGAGACGAACTGGTAGGCCTGGGTGATGTTCTGGCCTTCGACGATCTTGTCCTTGACCTTGTCGGTCAGGCCCAGCTTGGCCAGCACCTGGGTCGCGGCCAGGCCGTAGGGTGCGGCTTTCGGGTTGGCGATGGACAGGTGCTGGTACTGGTTGTCCTTGAGCACCTGGCCCTTGGCGTCTACATAGCTGTCCTTGGCCGACCACAGGGCCAGGGTGCCGACGGCGTAGGTGAAGCGCGAGCCCTTGACGATGTCGCCTTCGCTTTCAAGCTTCTGCGGGGTGCTGTCGTCGGCCGAGAGGAAGACTTCGAACGGCGCGCCGTTCTTGATCTGGGTGTAGAACTGCCCGGTGGCACCATAAGCCGCGATCAGCTTGTGCCCGGTGTCCTTTTCGAAGTCGGCGGCGATGGCCTGGATCGGCGCGGTGAAGTTGGCCGCAACCGCCACCTGCACTTCAGCGGCCTGGGCCGAGCCGAAGGCGAAGACGGCAAGCAGGGTGGCGAGGCAAGTCGGGGCAAAACCTGAGGCGCGAAGGTTCATCGAACAGCTCCATTGGGGGAAAGGAAGCACGGGGCAGTTGAGTGAATGGAAGGGCCTGCACCCGGGCGAAGGCAAATCGCTATATAGCGGAATATATAGCGATTTGTCGATCAACGGAACTGCGTCACTGCGCCCGCTTGCCTTGGACCATGACCGGGTACGGCCCGCAGCACTCAGCGTCTGCCCAGTTGCGCCAGGGTCTGTTCGGCCAGGCGCTGGGTCAGCTCGTAGGCCGGCAGTTCTACCCCCAGGCGCAGGGCCTGTCCACTCCAGAGGTTGGCAAACTCCGCCTCGTCCTTGGCCCGCAGCGGCATCAGTGCGCCACCGGCGCGGGGGAAGGCCGGGGCCAGTGGGCTGATGGGGCCGATTTCGCGCATCACCCGGTTGACGATGCCCCGGGCCGGGCGGCCGGTGAACAGGTTGGTGATTGCCGTCTGGCTTTCCTTGGCGCTGCGCAGGGCCTGGTGGTGTGCGGCGCTGACCTTGGCCTCCGGGGTGAACAGGTAGGCGGTGCCCAGCTGGGCTGCAGAGGCGCCCAGGGCCAGGGACGCGACAATTCCCCGGGCGTCGCCGATGCCGCCGGCGGCGATCACCGGCACCTGTACGGCATCGACTATCTGCGGCACCAGGGCCATGGTCCCGACCTGGGTGTTGAGGTCGTCGCTGAGAAAGATCGGCCGGTGGCCGCCGGCTTCGTAGCCCATGGCGATGATCGCATCGCAACCACGGGCTTCGAGCCACAGGGCTTCATCCACGGTGCTGGCCGAGGACAGTACCTTGGCCCCGGTGGCCTTGACCCGGGCCAGCAAGGCCGGCTCTGGCAGGCCGAAGTGGAAACTCACCACTTCGGGGCGCAGCTCTTCCACCAGCTGGCAGCTGGTTTCGTCGAAGGGCGCACGATTGCTGACCGGGGTCGGGGCCTCGAAATCGGCGCCCAGTTCGCGGTAGTAGGGTTCCAGCATCTGCTTCCAGCGGGTTTCACGCTCGACGTCGATAGCCGGCATCTGGTGGCAGAAGAAGTTGAGGTTCAGCGGGTTGCGGGTGGCGGCGCGGATGATCCGCACTTCCTCGCGGATCTGCTCGGGGCCGAGCATGGCGCAGGGCAGGGAGCCCAGGGCGCCGGCGCGGCAGGCGCCGATAATCATGGCGGAGCCGGAAACACCCGCCAGGGGGCCTTGAATGATCGGCAGCTGGATGCCCAGCAGGTCCAGCAAGCGGTTATCGGGCCATTGGCTCATGGGGATTCTCCGGGACAGGATGAGTCGATGCAGGGGGTGGTTTTATCAGGAGAAGCTCCTGCAGCGCCAGCCGTCTTTTGCTCAGGGGCCCGCAGCAGGGCCTTTGCCGGGGTGGTTCGGGAGGCTGTCCGCAGCGCGCGTACGCGGCTAGACTGCGGCGGATATTTTCCACTCAGCGTTGCCCGAGGAAGGCCGACCATGGATGTGAAACAACGCGAAGTACTACCTTTCACTGTTGCCGGCCTGCAGGTGCGCACCCGCAATGCCGCTGAACAACAGCCGGACAGCGCGAAGATTGGGCCCATGTGGCAGCGTTTTTATGTCGAGGACCTGTACGAACGCGTCAGCCCGCGTCAGGCCGACTCGTTTGTCTATGGCGTTTACTCCAACTACGAGTCGGACGCCTCGGGGGCTTTCGATGTGACTGCCGGGGTAGCCGTCGATGGTGCCTGCCTCGACTACCCCTGCGTGCAGGTCCAGGGTGGTGACTATCTGGTATTCAGCGCCAAGGGGCCGATGCCCGACTGCGTGATCCAGACCTGGGGCCTGATCTGGGCCTATTTTCAGGACAACCCGCAAGTGCGCCGCGCCTTTGCCACGGACTTCGAGGTCTATACCGGGCCCGACGCTGTCGCCATCTATATCGGCCTGCAGGCTTAGGAGCGCCCCTCGCGCTCCAGCAACTGACGCTTGCGCTCCACGCCCCAGCGGTAGCCGGACAGGCTGCCATCACTGCGTACCACCCGGTGGCAGGGAATGGCCACCGCCAGGCTGTTGGCGGCGCAAGCCTGGGCCACCGCACGGGTGGCCTTGGGTGCGCCGATACGCTGGGCGATCTCGGCGTAGCTGGCGGTGCTGCCGGCGGGAATGCTTTGCAGGGCCTGCCAGACCCGTTCCTGAAAGGCTGTGCCGCGCAGGTCCAGGGGCAGTTCCAGGCCGATTGCCGGGGCTTCGACAAAGCCCACTACTTGAGCCACCAATTGCTCGAAATCTCCATCAGCGCCAATCAGGTTGGCCCGGGGAAACTTGTCCTGCAGTTGTTGCACCAGCGGCTCGGGATCGTCCCCCAGGAGGATCGCGCACACGCCGCGGGCGCTCTGTGCCACCAGGATCGCCCCCAGGGAACACTGGGCCACGGCAAAGCGGATATCGGTATTGGGGCCGCCGGCACGGTAGTCGCTGGGCTTCATGCCCAGCAGCTGGTCGGCGGCTTCGTAGAAGCGGCTGTTGGAATTGAACCCGGCGTCGTACAGCGCAGCGGTCACCGAGTGCCCGTGTTCCAGGTGGCTGCGCACCTTGCGCGAGCGCTGGGCATTGGCGTAGCCCCGTGGCGTCAGGCCGGTGGCGGCCTTGAACACCCGGTGAAAGTGATAGCTGCTCATGCCGGCGTGCTGCGCCAGTTGTTCCAGGCTGGGGGGCGACTCGGCGTTTTCCATCAAGCGGCAGGCGGCGGCCACCAGGGCGGCATGCTGCGCGGCCACCTGGGTCTGATCGCTGCCCTGGCGCTTGCTCGGCCGATAGCCCGCAGCCTCGGCCTGCTGTGCGTTGTCGAAGAATTCGACGTTCTCGGCTTTCGGCAGGCGCGACAAGCTACTGGGGCGGCAGTACACGCCGGTGGTGCGCACCGCGTAGACAAAGCATGAATCGGCACTGGCATCGCGCTTGAGCACGGCCTGCCAGCGGGGGTCCTGTTCGATGCGCTGCTTGCGTGACGATGGGTTCATGCTCGGTACTCAAGGGGGGATGCAGGTGAGCTTAACGGCTGCAAAGGTGCTCGACACTCCGCAGCTTGCGCTGGAACTCCCGGGCTTAGCCGGCGTGGCGAAAGGTCAGGTTGATCCGCTGCCCGCCGAGTTCGGCATGGTTGCCGTCCTTGAGGGGCAGCACGCCGTGATAGCGCAAGCGGTCGACGCCGCCCCAGACCACCACATCGCCGTGCAGCAAGGGTACCCGCTGGCTCGGGTCGCGGCGCTGCAGGCCGCCAAACAGGAAGATCGCCGGCAGGCCCAGGGACAGCGAAACGATGGGCGCGCTGTAGTCGCGTTCGTTCTTGTCCTGGTGCAGGGACATCTTCGCCCCGGGCCGGTAGCAGTTGATCAGGCATGAGTCGGGATCGAAGCCATTGAAACCGGCCGCTTGCGCCGCCGCTTCGGCTAGCTCGCGGAATACTTCGGGCATGGCCGGCCAGGGTTGTTGGCTCTGCGGGTCGATGGCGCTGTAGCGATAGCCGCTGCGATCGGTGGTCCAGCCCAGCTTGCCGCAACTGCTCAAGGCCACGGACATGCTAAAGCCGCCGGGAGTCAGCATATGGCGAAAGGGCGCCGCAGCCAGCACGCTGTCGAGGCTGGGCAGCAGGCGTTCGACCCAGGGCCGGGCAAAGCCGCGCAGCACTCGGGATTGCGGGCCCAGCACCTCGATACGCGGCGGTTGCTGCAGTTCGCTGTCGGCGAACAGCCCGAGGTTGATGGGTGGTTCAGGGTTACAAGGCATCGTGGAAGATCACTCCCAGGCTGTGGCGCTGGCCGCTGTGCACCCGGCTGACGCCGTGGCGCAGGGCCACTCGATAATGGCCGCGGGCACCTTTTACCGGACGATGATGCACGGCAAAGATCAGCCCATCACCCTGCTTCAGACCTATGACCTGCGCACGCGACTGCATGCGCGGGCGCTGCTCGGTAAGCACCAGTTCGCCGCCAGTGAAATCCGTTCCCGGTTGTGACAGCAGGAACACCACCTGCAGGGGAAATACATGTTCGCCGTACAGGTCCTGGTGCAGGCAGTTGTAGTCGTCGGGGCCGTATTGCAGCAACAGAGGGGTCGGGCGCTGCTGTCCGGCGGCATGGCAGCGCTGGAGGAATGCCTCATGGTCTGCCGGGTAGCTGATGTCGATCTGCATGTCGCGATTCCAGCGGTTGGCCTGGGCCACCAGATGGGGGTACAGCCGTTGGCGCAACTCGGCCACCGGCTCGGGCAGGGGGTAGCGGAAATACTGGTACTGGCCGCGACCAAAACCATGGCGGGCCATGATCACCTTCGAGCGGAACAGCTCGGTTGACGGGTACAGCCGGCTCAGGGAATGGCACTGCTCGGGGCTCAGCACGCCTTCGAGGCGGGCGCAGCCGTCCTGGTCCAGGGCCTGCTCGATGCGGGCCCAGTCCAGGTGTTGCAGTCGATGGTGCAGCGAAGCGGGCATGGCGGCGAGGTCCTGGGCAGAAAGGTCCGGCCAGTCTGCGGCCCGGTTGCCGGCAGGGCACTCCGCTGCTTGCGCTGGAACTGCTGGCGGGGTTACAGCGCCTTGCTGACGCTGACGTCGCTGATGACGTCGGCGGATTGGCCGTGCAGGGCTTCGAGGGCGGCGCGAGCCTCTTCCTGGGTGCCGTTGGCCAGTTGGGCGAACTCGAAACGGCGTTCGCCGTTGAGCTTGTACTTGATGACGTATTTGGTGGTCTGGGACACGGGGCTACCTGTTGACACGAAAGAGGGGGTTCAGCGCAGTTTCGAGCTGGAGCGACGGATGATGCGGATCGAGTGGCTCAGGTTCGGCTTGCGGGTCACGCTGATGGCGCGCTGGGTGACGGTGTCGATGGTGATGTTCCAGAAACCGGTGCTGGGCGCGGTGATCTTGGCCGGGAACTTGTCGAAGGCGCCGCCGTGGTAGGTATGGCGGCCGCCGTTCTTGAAGCTGCGGAAGTTGGCGTCGCTCATCAGGCGAATATTGCAGACCTGGGAGCATTCGATGACGACGATATCGTCTTCGTTCAGGTGCTCGCGCTGGTGGATGAATTTCATGGGCGCCTCCAGAAGGGCTATAGCTATAAAGCAAAAACAAGGGCGTGGGCTGTGGCGCAGTTTATCAGGCCCGACGGGTTATTATTCGGCCCCGCTGTCGAGCTTTGACAATTTAAAACAGTTACCTGGACTTTTTTCGGCGATAAAGCCGGGCCTCCGGAGAAAAACCGCATCCTGGTTGTCGGAGGGACTTTATTGGAGATTTCATATGAAACGCTGGGTGTGGGCGCTGGCCCTGGTCATTGGTGGTTGCTCGAGCGTTTCGGATATCAACCAGACGCCGCCGACCCTGAACGTCATTTCCGGCAAGAAGCCCCCGGAATACGTCAAATGCCTGACCGCCAAGCTGGCCGGCAGCCGCGGCGCCTTGCAGGTCGAGCCGCACAAGGACGGCTTCCGGGTGATAGTGCCGCAGAGCCTGTCGCCCGCGCCGGCGGCGGTGTTCTATATCGAGTCGCGCTCGGGTGGCAGCAGCATCAAGCTGCATGAGCAGATGTCCAACAACCCCTTGCGCCCCGAGGATGTGCAGAAGGCCGGGGAGGCCTGCATCTCCGGTTGAACCCCGGTTCATGATCGCTTTCGGCTGATTTCGCGTTGTCGCTCTAGAGCAATTGCCCTACTATTTGTGCGCTTATGCCAACTGGGTCTAAGCATATAACTAGAATAAGGGAGTTCATATGATCCCACTGGATCGAATGCTATTGAGTGGCCTGATGCTGCTGATTGTGCAATCTGCCCACGCCGTGGATGGGCAGAAAGTCTTCACCCAGGGGGGTGCCCAGCCGGGAGCGACCGCCTGTTTTGCCTGTCATGGGGCGGACGCCATGGGCCTGGCGCCCGCCGGGTTTCCGCGCCTTGCCGGGTTGCCGGCACCTTACCTGGCCAAGCAGCTCCATGACTTTCGCAGTGGGGCGCGCAACAGCCCGGTCATGCAGCCCTTGGCCAAGGCCTTGAGCGAAGATGAAATCGACGCCGTGACCCGCACCCTGGCAGCCATGCCCGGGCCCAAGACCCAGGCGGTCAACCGCAGCCAGAACGCCACCGGGGTCGGTGAGCGCCTGGCCCTGCGCGGTGCCTGGGAGCGTCAGGTACCGGAATGCGTGAGTTGCCATGGGCCCGGTGGGGTGGGCGTCGGCACGGCCTTCCCGCCGCTGGCCGGGCAGCCCGCCAGTTACCTGGTGGCCCAGTTGAACGCCTGGCGCGACGGTAGCCGGCATAACGATCCCAACGACCTGATGGGGCATGTTGCCAAGTCCCTCACCGGCGACGAGGTCAGCGCCGTGGCGGATTACTTCGCCAGCTTGAAACCCCAGCAGGAGGCCCAGCCATGAAATCAATGATTGCAGGGGCATTGCTGGCCGTGCTCGCGGTACAGGTGCAGGCCGCCACTATCGCCATGGAAGATCAATCGCAGATCCCGGCGCCCAGCGCCTCCAGACAGGCCGAGTACTTCCAGCCACCGGCCGAGAGCGAGCTGCCGGACAACGCCTACGGCAAGCTGGTGCGCGAGGGGCATGCGCTGTTCGTCGACACCAAGCGCAAGGCACCGCAATACGTGGGCAACGGGCTCAATTGCAGCAACTGCCACCTGGACCAGGGCCGGCTGGCCAACTCGGCGCCGCTGTGGGGGGCTTATCCGATGTACCCGGCCTATCGCAAGAAGAACGACAAGGTGAACACCTTTGCCGAACGCTTGCAGGGCTGCTTCCAGTTCAGCATGAACGGCGGCCAGCCACCGGCGGCGGACAGCCCGGAAATCACTGCACTGTCGGTCTATGCCTACTGGCTGGCGAGCAAGGCGCCGCTGGGTGTCGAGTTGCCGGGGCGCGGTTATCCGGATGTGCCCCAGCCGGCCAAGGGCTACGACCTCAAGCAGGGCGCTGCGGTGTACCAGGCGCAGTGCGCGGTGTGCCATGGCGAGCAGGGCCAGGGCCAGAAGGCGGGCGCCGATTATGTGATGCCGCCACTGTGGGGTAAGGATTCCTACAACTGGGGAGCGGGGATGCACCGGATCAATACCGCGGCGTCCTTTATCAAGCACAACATGCCCCTGGGCAAGGGCGGCAGCCTGAGTGACCAGCAGGCCTGGGACGTGGCGGCTTTCGTCAACAGCCACGAGCGGCCCCAGGACCCGCGCCTGGTGGAGGGCTCGATCGAGAAGACCCGGCTCAAGTACCACGCCAATGATGGGGTGAATCTGTACGGGCAGCAGGTAGAAGGCGTGCTGATCGGCCAGGGCATCCGTTAAACTCTGCATCATCATCACCGATGCCGCCCGGGCTCCCGCCTTGGCGGCATCTTTTTTGGGAGCAGGCATGAAGCGCGAAGTTGTCAGGGAAAAGCATGCAGAGGGCTCGATCTCTGCCACCCATGTGATCCAGAACCCGGCCAATTCAGGCGAATGGATCGTATTTTTCAAGAAGAGCGCCGGGCGCAGCTATTTCCTGGTGGATGACGGCGATGAGGTGGAGTCCTTCGCTCGTCTTGACGACCTGATCGAGACCCTTCGCGGCCTGGGGATCAAGTTCGCGGAAATTCATATGTAGGGGCATTCGCCCACTACTTGCAGACCACCACCACACTGCGGCTCTTGTAGGCGCCAAGATCGGCGCCCAGGGTCTTGTCGTTCTCGCTGAGGGTTGGCGTGCCTTTGCTGCTGACGATCCGATAGCCGGTACCGGCGCAGGAGGCCTCGGCTTTTTCATAGCAACTGGCCCAGGAGCCGGCTTCTCCGGAGCAATCGATGCTCAGGGCCTGCTCGCCGTCGGTCAGGTAGGTATCGGTGGCGCTGGCGCAGCCGTTCAGGGCCAGTACGGCGGCAACTATAAGCAGTCTGTGCATGGGTCTTGTCGTCCTGAAGGGAGAGGCCGCGGGCCGGGTGTTCGCCTGGCAATGCTATAGCCAATGGCCATTTCGGTACAGCGCAGGGCCAGGTTTCAGGTGCCGGGGGTGGCAGTCTGCTTGAATGGGTTTCGGGGGGCTTGTCGGGGGTGCCATCAGTGCCGCCGTTGAGGGGGTGAATCAGCACGTTTTTCCGGCCGTTATACGTTTGCGCAAGCACTCCGGCCAAGGGCTGCAGGCAGCGGTTTATCAGCGCTGTAGAGGATTTGCTGAAGGATCTTACGAGCGCTACGGAACTATCTGGCGCTTTATTTCTCTATGATGGCAGCGGTTAGCCAGCGCGGGGCATTGTAAGGTACGCGCCGCCTGATTAGACTGCGCCGAAACTCGTACACACAGCCTTATTTAAGGACTCACATGATCAAGAAATGCTTGTTCCCAGCAGCCGGTTACGGTACTCGCTTCCTGCCAGCGACTAAAGCCATGCCTAAAGAAATGCTGCCGGTGGTGAACAAGCCACTGATCCAGTACGGCGTTGAAGAAGCGCTGGATGCCGGATTGAATGAAATTTCCATCGTGACCGGTCGCGGCAAGCGCGCCCTCGAAGACCACTTCGACATCAGTTACGAGCTGGAAAACCAGATCAAGGGCACCGACAAGGAGAAATACCTGGTTGGTATCCGCAAGCTGCTGGACGAGTGCTCCTTCTCCTACACCCGTCAGACCGAAATGAAAGGCCTGGGTCACGCGATTCTGACCGGCCGCCCGCTGATCGGCGACGAGCCTTTCGCCGTGGTGCTGGCGGATGACCTGTGCGTCAACCTCGAAGGCGACGGCGTACTGACCCAGATGGTCAAGCTGTACAAGCAGTATCGCTGCACCATCGTGGCGATCCAGGAAGTCGACCCTCAGGAAACCAACAAGTACGGCGTGATCGCCGGCGACCTGATCGGTGACGATCTCTACCGTGTGCGCAACATGGTCGAGAAGCCAAAGCCGGAAGACGCGCCATCGAACCTGGCGATCATCGGTCGTTACATCCTGACCCCGGATATCTTCAGCCTGATCGAGCAGACCGAGCCGGGCAAGGGTGGTGAAATCCAGATCACCGACGCCCTGATGAAGCAGGCGCAAGACGGTTGCGTGATTGCCTACAAGTTCAAGGGCAAGCGTTTCGACTGCGGTGGCGCCGAAGGCTACATCGAGGCGACCAACTTCTGCTTCGAGCACTTCTACAAGACCGGCAAGGCTTACTGATAGCCAGGCTGCGAGTTTGTTCGAGAAAGCCACCTTCGGGTGGCTTTTTCATTTCCCGCCCCTATATCCATCCTCTGCGCTGACCCGATCGCCTTCTGCGGTTATGCTTGTCGGCCTGCCTGGGAGAGTGAAATGGCCTACGATTTTGATCTTTATGTAATTGGTGCCGGTTCCGGTGGTGTGCGCTGCGCGCGCTTTGCTGCGGGCTTTGGTGCAAAAGTCGCGGTAGCGGAAAGCCGCTATCTGGGCGGCACCTGCGTCAACGTCGGTTGCGTGCCGAAAAAGCTCCTGGTGTACGGCGCCCACTTCGCCGAGGACTTCGAGCAAGCCTCGGGCTTTGGCTGGTCCCTGGATCAAGCGAACTTCGACTGGGCGACCCTGATCGCCAACAAGGACCGGGAAATCAATCGCCTCAATGGCATCTACCGCAACCTGCTGGTCAACAGCGGGGTAACCCTGCATGAAGGCCATGCGCGGTTGATCGATGCGCATCAGGTCGAGGTCAATGGCCAGCGCTACAGCGCCCGGCATATCCTTGTCGCCACGGGTGGCTGGCCGCAGGTTCCGGACATTCCGGGGCGCGAACACGCCATCACCTCCAACGAGGCGTTCTTCCTCAAGGAGCTGCCCAAGCGTGTGCTGGTGGTGGGCGGCGGTTATATCGCGGTGGAGTTTGCCGGGATCTTCCACGGCCTGGGCGCCGAGACCCAGTTGCTGTACCGCGGCGACCTGTTCCTGCGCGGCTTCGATGGTGCGGTGCGCAAGCACCTGCAGGAGGAATTGACCAAGCGTGGCCTGGGGCTGCAGTTCAATGCCGATATCGAGCGCATCGACAAGCAGGCCGATGGCAGCCTTGAGGTCACCCTCAAGGATGGTCGCAAGCTGGCTACCGATTGCGTGTTCTACGCCACCGGGCGGCGGCCGATGCTCGACAACTTGGGGCTGGAAAACACCGCGGTCAAGCTCGACTCGCGGGGTTTTATCGAGGTGGACGAGCAGTACCAGAGCAGCGAGCCGTCGATCCTGGCCATTGGCGATGTGATTGGTCGGGTGCAGTTGACCCCGGTGGCGCTGGCCGAGGGCATGGCCGTAGCCCGGCGCCTGTTCAAGCCCGAGCAGTACCGCCCGGTGGATTACCGGATGATTCCCACGGCGGTATTCAGCTTGCCGAATATCGGCACCGTTGGCCTTACCGAAGAGCAGGCGCGGGAGGCCGGGCACTCGGTGCAGATCTTCGAAAGCCGTTTCCGGCCGATGAAGCTGACCCTTACCGAGTGTCAGGAGCGCACTCTGATGAAGCTGGTGGTGGATGCCGACAGCGACAAAGTGCTGGGCTGCCATATGGTTGGCCCGGACGCCGGCGAGATCGTCCAGGGCCTGGCGATTGCCCTCAAGGCTGGCGCCACCAAGCGCGATTTCGACGAGACCATCGGTGTGCACCCGACGGCCGCCGAAGAGTTCGTCACCCTGCGTACCCCTGTCGCGGGCTGATCAAGAGTCCGCTTGTTGCTCTGGCGCCGCCTTGGCGGCGGCCAGTTGCAGCGCCTCCAGGCCGGCTTCGGCCTTGGTGGCGCGCCATTCCATATCTTTGCTCCGTTGGGCCTGCTGTAGCGCTTGCTCCCTGAGTGCCTGGGTCTCTTCCACGGCCACCCGCAAGCGTTCCTGGAGCAGGGTGCTGGCGCTGTCCTGGCGGGCGAGCTGTTCGCTGAGCTGGGTGTGCAGGGCGCTGGCCTTGACGGCCATGTCCTGGGCCTGTTTCAGCTCTTTGAGAGTGGCCCGCTGTTCGCCAAGCAAGCGCTCGTTGTCGCGATGCAGCTGGGTGATCTCGTCCTGGCGCACCAGGGCGCTCTGCTGCGCCTGACGCAGTTCCATCTGCAGCTGTTGCAGTTGCCCTTCGTGGCGCCGTTGCTCCTGTTCGCGCTGTTCCTTGCTGGCGGCGCGGTAGTGCTCCAGGGCATCCCGGGCATGCAGGTGCTTGTCTTCCAGGGAGCGGATCTGCTGTTCCTTGTCTTCCAGGCGCAGGTCGTAGTCCTTGAGCGCCTGGTTGAGTTCGGCGTTGCGGGTCTGCTCGCTCTGCAGCATGGAGCGGGTGTCTTGCAGTGCGGCACTTTCCCCGGCCAGGGCGCTGGCCTGGATCTGCAACTGCTGTTGCAGTTGTTCCTGGGTGCGCCGTGCCTCATCCAGCCGCTGCTGGAACTCCTGCTTTTGCTGTTCGGCGTGGGCGAGGGCGTTCTCCAGGGGCTCTTCGGCTTGCTCTTGCAGGCGCTGCGCCAGGCGTCCGACCAGGGCGCTGAGCTCTTCGTCCAGCGGCAATGGCCCGCCATCACGGCGGCCGGCGCCATCATCCAGCTCTTTCAGGTAGCGGTGGATGGTGGTCTTAGAGCCGGTATTACCCATTTCCACCCGTACCGCATCGATGCTGGGGTGTTCGCCACGATCGATGATCGCCTGGCGGGCCTTTTTCACCACCGCCTTGTTTATGCCTCCGCGAGCCATGGCTCCTCCGACGATTTAGTACTGTGTTACGTGGTATGTAATTATTGGATATTGTACAGCTAGTTTAGATTGAAAGTTAGGTGAATCTGACATGGGATATTCTAGTATTATCCCGCGTCATGAGCCTCACTGACGATTTTCGCGTCTTCTCGCCGGATACTGGATTGAACCGCCATGAGTGAGCTGGACCCCTACCTGCAAGCCGCTACCCGTGACAACACCCGTCGCAGTTATCGGGCGGCCATCGAGCATTTCGAGGTGCAGTGGGGCGGTTTCCTGCCGGCAACCGCAGACAGTGTGGCGCGTTACCTGGCCAACTATGCCGGGCAGTTGTCGATCAACACCTTGAAACTGCGTCTGGCGGCCCTGGCCCAGTGGCACAACAGCCAGGGCTTTGCCGATCCGACCAAGGCCCCCGTAGTGCGTCAGGTGCTCAAGGGCATTCGCGCCCTGCACCCACTGCGCGAGAAGCAGGCTGAACCCTTGCAACTGCGACATCTGGAGCAGGTGATCGGCAGCCTCGAAGAGCAAGCTGCCCGCGCCGCCGTGGAAGAACGCCAGGGCGACCTGCTGCGGGCCCGGAGGGATCGGGCGCTGATCCTGCTGGGCTTCTGGCGCGGCTTTCGCAGTGACGAACTCTGTCGCTTGCAGATCGAGCACGTGGAGGCGCGCGCCGGCTCCGGCATTCGTCTCTATGTGCCGCGCAGCAAGGCGGATCGCGGCAATCTCGGGCAGACCTTCCACACCCCGGCGCTGCATCGCCTGTGTCCGGTGCAGGCCTATATCGACTGGATCAACTGCGCAGCGCTGGTGCGCGGGCCGGTGTTTCGCGGCATCGATCGTTGGGGGCACCTGAGTGAGCAGGGCCTGCACGCCAACAGTGTGATCCCGCTGCTGCGCCAGGCCCTGGAGCGCGCCGGGATCGCCGCCGAGCACTACACCAGCCATTCCCTGCGGCGTGGTTTTGCCACCTGGGCCCAGCACAGTGGCTGGGACCTGAAGTCGCTGATGAGCTATGTCGGCTGGAAGGACGCCAAGTCCGCCATGCGCTATATCGAGGCCAGCCCGTTCCAGGGCATGCGCCGCGGCGATGAACAGCCGGTGCGCCAGTAGATAAAGGTTTCTTCTATTAATACTGTCGGCTGATAGTCAAAGCCAATCGACAGCATCAGCTTTGCCAATGAGCCAAGCGCCGACTCATTGGCTAGGATTCTCCCCATCAAGTTTTCACCTACTGTTTTCAACCACTGATGGAGAGTCACCGATGCCTATCATCAACAGCCAAGTCAAACCGTTCAAAGCCACCGCCTTCAAAAACGGTGAGTTCATCGAAGTGTCGGACGCGAACCTGAAAGGCAAATGGTCTGTGGTGTTCTTCTACCCAGCCGACTTCACCTTCGTCTGCCCGACCGAACTGGAAGACCTGGCCGACAACTACGCCGAGTTCCAGAAGCTGGGCGTCGAGATCTACAGCGTTTCCACCGACACCCACTTCGCCCACGCTGCCTGGCACAACACTTCGCCAGCCATCGGCAAGATCAAGTACACCATGATCGGCGACCCGACCCTGGCCATCTCGCGCAACTTCGACGTGCTGATCGAAGAAGCCGGCCTGGCCGATCGCGGCACCTTCGTGATCAACCCTGAAGGTCAGATCAAGATCGTTGAAATCAACGATGGCGGCGTCGGCCGTGACGCTTCCGAACTGCTGCGCAAGATCAAGGCCGCTCAGTACGTCGCTGCCCACCCGGGTGAAGTCTGCCCAGCCAAGTGGAAAGAAGGCGAGGCCACCCTGGCTCCGTCCCTGGACCTGGTCGGCAAGATCTAAGTCCATGCCACACCCGAGGGCGGTGATCCGCACCTAAGTCAGCTGCACCGCCCCCAAATAACGCCCGGGCGAGATTCGCTCGGGCGTTTTTTTTACCGAATCAAAGGAAATCGCCCGTATGTTGGACGCCAATCTTAAAGCTCAGTTGAAGTCTTACCTGGAACGGGTCACCCAGCCGATCGAGATCGTCGCCTCCCTCGACGACGGTGCGAAATCCCAGGAACTACTCGCGTTACTCAAGGACATTGTCAGCCTGTCCAACCAGATCACTCTGCTCGATAACGGCACCGACGAGCGCAAGCCATCGTTCTCGTTGAACCGTCCGGGCGGCGATATCAGCCTGCGTTTCGCCGGCATTCCCATGGGCCACGAATTCACCTCCCTGGTGCTGGCCCTGCTGCAAGTGGGCGGCCATCCTTCCAAGGCCAGCCTGGAGGTGATCGAGCAGATTCGCTCGCTCAAGGGCGAGTTCAATTTTGAAACCTACTTCTCGCTGTCCTGCCAGAACTGCCCGGACGTGGTCCAGGCGCTGAACCTGATGGCTGTGCTCAACCCGAATATTCGCCATGTGGCCATCGACGGCGCCCTGTTCCAGGCTGAAGTGGATGCGCGCAAAGTCATGGCGGTGCCGAGCATCTACCTCAATGGGGTGAACTTCGGCCAGGGGCGCATGGGCCTGGAAGAAATCCTCGCCAAGCTCGATACCGGCACCGTGGAAAAACAGGCGCAGAAACTCAGCGCCAAGCAAGCCTTTGATGTGCTGGTAGTGGGCGGTGGCCCGGCTGGTGCGTCGGCGGCCATCTATGCCGCGCGCAAAGGCATCCGCACCGGGGTTGCCGCCGAACGTTTCGGCGGCCAGGTGCTGGACACCATGGCCATCGAGAACTTCATCTCGGTGCAGGCGACCGAAGGGCCGAAACTGGCCGCGGCCCTGGAGGAACACGTCAAGCAGTACGACGTCGACATCATGAACCTGCAGCGTGCCAGTGCCCTGGTACCGGCCAAGGAGGTCGGTGGCTTGCACGAGATCCAGTTCGAAAGCGGCGCCAGCCTCAAGGCCAAGTCGCTGATCCTGGCGACCGGCGCGCGCTGGCGTGAAATGGGCGTGCCGGGGGAGCAGGAATACAAGGCCAAGGGCGTGTGCTTCTGCCCACACTGCGACGGCCCGCTGTTCAAGGGCAAGCGGGTGGCGGTGATCGGCGGTGGCAACTCCGGGGTCGAAGCGGCTATCGACCTGGCGGGTATCGTCAGCCACGTGACCCTGCTCGAGTTCGACAGCAAGCTGCGGGCCGATGCGGTATTGCAGCGCAAGCTGCACAGCCTGCCCAACGTCAAGGTGATCACCAGTGCCTTGACCAGCGAAGTGCAGGGCGATGGGCAGAAGGTCACTGGTCTGGTGTACAAGGATCGCGATTCGGGTGAGTTCCACACTGTGGGCCTGGAAGGCATCTTCGTGCAGATCGGCCTGCTGCCCAACACCGACTGGCTCAAGGGCACGGTGGAGCTGTCGCCCCGTGGCGAGATCATCGTCGATGCCCGTGGCGAGACCTCGCTGCCCGGTGTGTTCGCCGCCGGTGACGTGACCACGGTGCCCTACAAGCAGATCGTGATTGCGGTGGGCGAGGGCGCCAAGGCCTCCCTCAGTGCCTTCGACCACCTGATCCGTACTTCCGCCCCGGCCTGATCGGCGGTTGGAAAAACAAAACCCCATGGGCCAGGCCCATGGGGTTTTTTATTGCGCGCTAACGCTGGTTTACAGCGGCGCGGGCTGGATGATCTCGACCCAGTAGCCATCCGGGTCCTTGATAAAGGCCAGGCTCTTCATGCGGCCGTCGTTCAGGCGCTTCTGGAAATCGCAGCCCAGGGCCTCGAAGCGTTCGCAGGCGGCAACCACGTCCGGCACCGAAATGCAGATATGGCCAAAGCCGCGCGGGTCGCTGTTGCCGTTGTGGTAGGCGAACTGTGGATCGTTCTCGGTGCCGTGGTTATGGGTCAGCTCGAGAATGCCGGGTATGGATTTCATCCACTCGGTACGGGCGGCGGCGTCGGCCGGGATCTGCGCCTTGTCCACCAGGGCGAGGAAATACAGGCTGAACTCGGCTTCGGGGAAATCACGCTTTTCCACCAGGGAAAAACCCAGGACCCGGGTGTAGAAGTCCAGGGAACGGGTAATGTCCTTGACCCGCAGCATGGTGTGGTTGAACACGAAGCGTGCGGTGGCCGCATCCGGTTGGGCGGTCACGCCGGGGAAAGTGTTGAGTGCGTCGAGGCTCATGGGCCCTCCAGAAATAAAGGCGGCAAGGACTGCCGTTAAAGACGGGCAGGGCTCTGCCGGGCAATGGGTCGGACATCCTTGGGATCGCGCAATCATACGCAACTGGTTTGGGGTGCGCCAAACCCAAAGCTCCTGATCTATTGCCCAATCCTGGCGTCGGGCTCAGACTTCCAAGCCCGTTCCCTCCGTGTGCACAGCCATGATCGAGTCGTTTAAGCCCTGGTTCGCAGCCCTGTTGCTGCTGGTTCCATTTGCCGTAGCCCAGGCTGAGCCCGAGGTTTCCTGGCCCCAGGGCTGGACAGTGGAGCCGGTTCCCGTGCAAGAGACGGATCAGGCGGCCAAGGTGTCCCGGCAGCGAGGGGTAAAGAATGATGCTGCAGGCAATCCGCAGTTGGTCATGGAGTTGACCATGACCCAGGTCGAGAGTGGTCATGTAGTCAATCTTCAGGGGGTGTTGCTGGAGATGCGCAAGTCTGTGCAGAAGGACTTTGCCCAAGGCGGTTATCAGAGTGTCTGCAATCGGGTTCATGCCGGACAGTTGAGTGGGTTGCAGGCTCTGGAGACCACTTGCACCATTACCCTGAATGGCCGGCATGTGCTGTCGCAAACATTGGTCGCGGCATTGGATGGGGATAAGGCCTATGTACTTTCATACGCCGGTCAAGCCGCGGCCTTTACCGATAGTCAGGATGAAATACGGGCTGTCCGAAACAGCCTTAAACTTTAAGGAAAAATCTGAACTAGTCGCTTTGCTTTTCGCTCAGAGACGGTTCGTAATCGAAAAGCCATTGGCTTGAAGTTACCCCGCACGGGATAGGGTTATTGCTGGCGCTATCTTCGCTATCGGCTTGGCTAGTGCAAGGTCCTGGAGCAGGGCTCGCGGCGGGTGAGTCTATCCCGGGTTCAAACCGCAATAAGAATATTCTTATTCATGTAAAAGGCCCTGCATATGCAGGGCCTTTCGGATAGCGGCTTTGTTCAAGCGCGCAGCCAGGAATCCACAGTGGCGGCGCCATACTGTTCTTTCCAGGCTTTCAGGCCGCGATGGTTGCCGCCCTTGGTTTCGATCAGCTCGCCGGTGTGAGGGTTCTGGTAGACCTTGACCACACGGGCGCGGCGCTGCTTGGGGGCGTTGGCCTGAGGCAGGCCGGCCTTGCCCAGGTTCGGATCAAGGATGGCGATGATGTCGCGCAGGCTCTTGTCATAGGACTTCATCAGGGCCTGGAGTTTCTCTTCGAACTCGATTTCCTTCTTGAGTCCGGCGTCATTCTTCAGGGATTCAAGCTGCGCGAGCTGTTCTTGAAGTGCTTTTTCTGCAGCACGAAACTCAGCAAGTCTGGACAATATCTTCACTCCAATAGTCTATTTGGCTGATACAAACCACCAACAAAGCTATAAGCCATGAACCGATTAAGGTTCGATTAAGTGGCCTACCTGTGAATTTTGTACAGGCAGCAAAATTGTAGTAGTTAATGGCGCCTGAGTAAATCGGCTTGTTGTTATTCAATGGACTATTGATCAAATGCTGTAAATGGGTGCAAGGCGGAAATTGCCTGATTCCGCACTAGATGTTTAGGTATGGCTATTTAATGGCGCAGCAGGGCAGCAACAAAATCCGCACTGGGCATCGGTCGGCCAAATAAATAACCTTGGAGGAAATCCACGCCCTTATTGGTCAGGTAATCCCGCTGTTCGGCAGTTTCGATTCCTTCGGCCACTATGCCCAGATCGAGTTTCACCGAGAGTTCGATAATGCTGTCCAGTATATGCAGGGACAATGCATCGGCACCGATCATGGCCACGAAACTCTGGTCGATCTTCAAGTAGTCGACATTGAACTGGCGCAGGTAACCCAGGCTGGAATGCCCGGTGCCGAAGTCGTCGATGGCGATCATCACTCCCAGCTCCTGCAGGGCCGCAAACAGCTGCCGGGTGCTGGCCGTGGGTTCGATCAGTTCGCGTTCGGTCAACTCCAGCACCAGGATCACTTTGCCAGGAGGGAAGGCGGCGAGGAACGCCCGGCAATCGTCGAGCAGTTGCAGGTCATGGCAGTGGCTGGCGCTGATATTGATGCCGATATGAAAGCCATCGTTGAAATGCTCGGCCTGGGGGGCCAGTGCCTGCACGGTCCTCTCCATCAGCAGGCGGGTCATGGGCACTATCAACCCCGAATGCTCGGCAAAGGGGATGAACAGGTCCGGGCGCACCAGCCCCTCTTTTGGGTGTTGCCAGCGCATCAGTACCTCGATGCCGGCCCATTGCAGGCTGTCGCCGCGCACCACCGGCTGGAAGTAGGGAATGAACTCCCGAGCTGCCAAGGCCCGGCGCAACTCCTGGCGCACGCTGGTGGAGCGTTTTTGCAGCCAATGGGCGAGCAGGCCGCTCATGCAACTGAAGAACAGCAACAGGCTGAACAGGGCCGGGTACTGGCTTTTCATGTAGCCCGCTACAGCCCCCTCGGCATAACCGGCGCTGACACTGTAGGGGTAGCGGCCGGAACTCAGTTGCTGATTCGCCACCGGTGCCGCGGGCGGGGCGATGCTGTGAAACTGGCCGTCCTTGGACAGCCACAGATTGCCCACGCGCAACTGCAGGTAGGAGGTTCGACTGATCAGGCGCAAGGCATTGAGCAGGTGGTAACCGTCGATGCTGGCCAAGGCGGCGCGCTCACCGTCGGCCAGGCGATAGGTCAGCAGGCCGGTATTGGGGGTGATGGGGTTGCCGCTGGTCATCTGCAGTCGACCGTCGACGAAATCCTCCGGGTTGATGGCCAGCGCCGAGCGACCCAGCAGCGAACTGCAGTACTCGATATCGCCCTGTACCAGGCCGGTGGAGCGCACGAATGGCTGATGGGTCACCTGCTCGCGCAGGGCCAGCCGGCGAGGGGCATTGCATTCCTGCCCGGGCAGGTCCAGCAGGTTGCGCGCGGCAAGATCGGTGTAGTCCAGCATCATGTCGAACTGGCGTACGGCCTCGGTCGCGATTTCCTGGCTGCCGTGCAGCAGTGTCCGTTCCGCCTGGGCATACAGGATGACCAAGCCAAGCCCCAGGGGAAGCAGTACTGCCAGCAAGATCCAAAGGTTGTGCAGGGAGTATTTCGCTGAACCCTTGGCGATCAAGTGCATAGGTCGTACCTGAATAGGGGGAAGGGCGCACGGAATTGAACCTGTTGCTTCGAGCCTTGTTTGCGCCCTCGCTCAACGCAGGATAGACGGCTTTGCCGGGCCATACAGGCGCTGCGCATGCTGGATAAAAGCCAAGCTGGCCGGCGATGCCTGGCGCTGATCGAGCACTGCGATTGCCACCTGGCGCTTCACTGCGGGGCTCAGCGGCCGGCTGACATAGCGTCGGTCCGAGCCCTCCGGCAGCGACAGCTCGGCCACCAGGCTCAGCGCATCGCCCCGGGCCACGGTTTCCAGGGTGCTGAGCAATTGTGTGCAGCGATAGCGGATGGCGGGCGTCAGGCCGGCCGCCATGAACAGTCGCGACACCCGCTCCGCCGAGCCAGCCTCGGTGAGCACGAAGGGGTCATGGCACAGCTGCTCCAGGCGCAGTTGTGGCTCCCGGGCCAGGGCGTGGTTGGCCGGTAGCAGTGCCACGAACTGATCCTCCACCAGGGGGAAGGTGTCGAAGCGCTCCTCGGGCAGCAGCACAAAACCCAGGTCGATGCGGCGCTCTTCCAGCCATTGCCGCACCTGGCGATCCGGCCCCTCGTCGATATGCACCTCGATGCCCGGGTACTGCTGGCGATACGTTTTGAGAATGGCCGGCAGCAGGCGCACGGAGGAGGTGGGGCCAAAGGAGCCGATGCGCAGGGTGCCGCGCTTCATGCCCCGGGCATCGGCCGCTTCCTGTTCCAGGGTGGCCGCCAGGCCGAGCATGGCCCGGGCGCGCAGCAACAACTGCTGGCCGATATCGGTGAGTTCGACCTGGGCCTGATGGCGGCGGAACAGCTCGACCCCCAGCTCCTGCTCCAGGGCGCGGATGGCATGGGACACCGCCGATTGGCTGATGCCCAGGCGCGTCGCCGCACTGGTAAAGCCCGAGAGCTCGGCCACCCGGGAGAAGATCTCCAATTGAGTCAGGGTCATGAGTAAAAGCTCATTTTACGATGATCTGTCATTAGACAAAGAATAGGCCCACAGCACAATTCCATGGCCAGAGAGCGACACGCGTATGAACCAAAGCAGCATCAACCCAGCCTTGAGCGGCGAACGCGGGGACCTGGCGGTCTATTGCAAGCTGGCAGTGGTGGCGATGATCTGGGGCGCTACCTTTGTCGCCGGGCGCTACCTGGCCGGCGGGCCTTCGCCGTTGCTGGCGGCCAGCCTGCGCTTCTTGCTGGCCAGCCTGGCGTTGCTGGGCTTTATGGCCGTGGCGCGGATTCCCCTGGCCCGTCCCAGCCTCCGGCAATTCGGGCAACTGGCGCTGCTGGGGTTCTTCGGCATCTTCTTCTACAACCTGTGTTTCTTTCTCGGTTTGCAGCAGGTCAATGCCTCCCGCGCCTCGCTGATCGTGGCGCTGAATCCGGCGCTGATCGGCCTGGCCTCCTGGGCCTTGTTCAAGGAGCGCCTGGGGCGGCACAAACTGCTGGGCATCGGCCTGTGCCTGGGGGGCGCGGCGCTGGTGATCTGCAGTCGCGATCCGGCGGCGCTGAGCCAGGCCGGCGGTTGGCACGGCGACCTGCTGATTCTTGGCTGCGTCCTGGGCTGGGGCGTGTATTCGCTGTTTTCCCGCAGCCTGAACCAGAGCCTGGGCCCCTTGCAGACCGTGACCTACTCGATCCTGCTGGGCACCCTGATGCTCTGCACCACAACCCTGGCCCGCGGCAAATTCGATCTGCAAGCCGTGGCTCGGCTCGACCTGGCCCAGGGCCTGAGCCTCGGCTACCTGGGCATCCTCGGCTCGGCGCTGGCCTATATCTGGTACTACGACGGCCTGCGGCGCATTGGTGCCACCCGCTCCGGGGTGTTTATCGCCCTCAACCCGCTGACAGCGGTAATCCTTGGTGCGCTGCTGCTGGGGGAGCAACTGAGCCTGCTGATGGGCCTGGGCGCAGTGTTGATTCTCGGTGGTATCTACCAGTGCAACAAACCCCTTGCGAGCCGAGGGAAAAAAGCGATTTTATAGAGAATGCGGACAAAGGCTTTTACGCTGTGTAGAATCCGGTTACGCATACAATAATAAAGTCTTCTGGCAGCAGAAGCCTCGCCCCCCAGGCGGTAAGACAGGGTCGACATGAAGATTCTCGGATTCCAACTGATCTACGGTGACTTCCTCGCCCGCAGCGTGCGCGGTATCTCCTGTGCGCCACCCATCCTCCTCAGCATTGCTAGCAACTAACGATCCGTTAATTCTAAAAATATGATGAGGCGCCAACCATGGCAGATATCTTCGAAAACCCAATGGGCCTGATGGGCTTTGAATTCATCGAATTCGCGTCGCCCACCCCCAACACCCTCGAACCGATCTTCGAGATCATGGGTTTCACCAAAGTCGCGACCCATCGTTCCAAGAACGTGCATCTGTACCGCCAAGGTGCGATCAACCTGATCCTCAACAACGAGCCCCACAGCGTCGCTTCCTACTTTGCGGCCGAGCATGGCCCGTCGGTGTGCGGCATGGCGTTCCGGGTCAAGGATTCGCAGAAAGCCTACAAGCGTGCATTGGAACTCGGCGCCCAGCCGATCCATATCGAAACCGGCCCGATGGAACTCAACCTGCCGGCGATCAAGGGCATTGGCGGCGCGCCGCTGTACCTGATCGACCGTTTTGGCGAAGGCAGCTCGATCTATGACATCGACTTCGAATTCATCGAAGGCGTGGACCGCAATCCACCGGGTGCCGGCCTGAAGATCATCGACCACCTGACCCACAACGTGTACCGCGGGCGCATGGCCTACTGGGCCGGCTTCTACGAGAAACTGTTCAACTTCCGCGAGATCCGCTACTTCGACATCAAGGGCGAATACACCGGCCTGACCTCCAAGGCCATGACCGCTCCGGACGGCATGATCCGCATCCCGCTGAACGAGGAATCGTCCAAGGGCGCCGGGCAGATCGAAGAGTTCCTGATGCAGTTCAACGGCGAGGGCATCCAGCACGTGGCCTTCCTCACCGACGACCTGGTCAAGACCTGGGACGCCCTGAAGAAGATCGGCATGCGCTTTATGACCGCGCCGCCGGAAACCTACTACGAAATGCTCGAAGGCCGCCTGCCGAACCACGGCGAGCCGGTCAGCGAGCTGCAATCGCGGGGCATCCTGTTGGACGGTTCGTCGGAAGCCGGCGACAAGCGCCTGCTGCTGCAGATCTTCTCGGAAACCCTGATGGGCCCGGTGTTCTTCGAATTCATCCAGCGCAAGGGCGATGATGGTTTCGGCGAGGGCAACTTCAAGGCACTGTTCGAATCGATCGAACGCGACCAGGTGCGTCGTGGTGTGCTGGCTACCGAGTAAGCCCCGGCAGCCTTGAGTAACGAGCCCGATCAGGCCTGGCCTGATCGGGCTTTGTTTTGCCTGCCTGTAGGCGATAGTGAATGTGTTAATGTTCTCGCCTTTGTTTCCCAGCCCTGACCGACCCTCGATGAAAACACCCAGACCTTCCCTGACCTTGACCCTGTTGCAGGCCCGCGAGGCCGCCATGGCGTTTTTCCGCCCGTCACTGAACCAGCACGACCTCACCGAGCAGCAATGGCGGGTGATCCGCATTCTGCGCCAGAACGGCGAACTGGAGAGCCATCAACTGGCGAAGATGGCCTGCATCCTGCCGCCAAGCATGACCGGCGTCCTCACCCGCCTGGAACGCGATGAATACGTCAGCCGGCGCAAGTCCCCGGAAGACCAGCGCCGGCTGTTCATCACCCTGACCGACAAGGGCCAGGCCTGCTTCGAGTCCATGAGCGGCGACATGGAAATCAACTACCAGAAAATCCAGCAGCAGTTCGGCGAAGACAAGATGCAGGCCCTGCTGGCGCTGCTCAACGAGCTGAAACAGATCAAGCCCTGAGCCCACGCCATCAGTTGCGGCGCTGGCGCGCCAGGTGTCGGGCACCCTCCAGCACCAGCGCCAGCACCGCCAGCCAGATCGGCACATAGGTCAGCCATTGCCCGCCCTGGATGCTTTCCCCCAGCATCAGCGCCACCAGCAGCAACAGCACCGGCTCCACATAGCTGAGCAGGCCGAACAGGCTGAAGGGCAGCGCGCGGCTGGCGATGATGTAACACACCAGGGCCGAGGCGCTGATCAGCCCCAGCAGCGGAATCAACAGGTACAGCCGAGGCTGGGCGGCCAGCACGCCAATGCCCTGGGCGCCGCTTTGCACCACCCACAAAGCCACTGGAATCAGCAGCGCCATGTCTATCCACAGGCCGCCCAGGTGGTCGCTGCCCAAGCGCCGGCGCAGGATGAAGTACAGCGGGTAGCCCAGCGCCACCAGCGCCGTGGCCCAGGAAAAACTCCCCACCTGGTACAGCTCGTTGCACACCCCGAGGCAGGCCAGGGCGGTGGCGGTCTTCTGCAGGCGCGACAGGCGCTCGCCGTAGACGATGCGCCCGGTCAGCACCATGGTCAGCGGCAGCAGGAAATAGCCCAGGGACACATCCAGGCTGTGGCCATTGAGCGGCGCCCACATGAACAGCCACAACTGCACCCCCACCAGCGCCGAGGACAGCAGCAGCGCCAGGCCCAGCAGCGGCTTGTGGCGCACCCGTTGCAGCACTTCGCCGACCCGCGACCACTCGCCGCTCAGCAGCATGAACAGGGTCATGCAGGGCAGGGTGAGGAGCATCCGCCAGCCGAAGATCTCCACACCGCCCAGGGGTGCCAGCAACGAGGTGTAGAAATACATGACGGCGAACAGCACCGACGCCAGAACCGATAACGCAATACCTTTGGCCACACTGTCCTCGTCAGACCCGAATCCTCGGGATGGGTGAATCAATAGGGGGAGAGAAGCGAGGGGCAATATAGAGGCTGGGCTGCGGGATTTTTGCTCTGATTGCGTCATCCCGACGGGAATTTTTCTCGTTTATGCCGGCAGTGGCACCCGTACTGCCGGCTTCAACTGCCCTGGACGGCGCCTTTGCGCCGTCCACCAGGGCTTTCAGCCCAGGCGCGGAAAACGACCCGAGACAAAGTGGCTGACATCATTGAAGCCCGGCGTCGAGGCATGCCCCGGGGTCACCAGGGCGTCGACGAAGGCTTCGTCCTCGGCGCTGATGTGCACCTTGAGGGCGCGGGTATAGGCATCCCACTGCTGCTCGGTGCGTGGCCCGACAATCGCCGAACTCACCGCCTGGTTGTTCAGCACCCAGGCAATCGCGAATTCGACAATGCCGACCCCACGGCCCTGTACATACTGCTGCAGCTGCTGGGCAATGCGCAGCGACTCCACCCGCCATTCGGTTTCCAGAATGCGCTTGTCCTGGCGCCCGGCGCGGCTGCTGCTGTCGGGGGCCGCATCCGGTGCGTACTTGCCGCTGAGCACGCCCCGGGCCAGCGGGCTGTAGGGCACCACCCCCAGGCCATAGGCGCGGGCCGCGGTGATCTGCTCGCTCTCGGCCTGGCGATTGACGATGTTGTACAGCGGCTGGCTGATCACCGGGCGCGCCACCCCCAGCTGGTCGGCCAGCCGCACCGCTTCGGCTATCCGCCAGCCGCGGTAGTTGGACAGCCCCCAGTAGCGGATCTTGCCCTGGCGCAGCAGGTCGCCGATGGCCGCGACGCTCACCTCCAGCGGGGTGTCGTGGTCCTCGCGGTGCAGGTAGTAGATGTCCAGGTAATCGGTGCCCAGGCGGGTCAGGCTGGCCTCGATGGCGTTGAACATGTGCTTGCGGTTCAGGCCGCTGCGATTGGGCAGGCCATCGGCCGGGCCGAAGCCGACCTTGGACGCCAGCACCCACTCGTGCCGATGGCGGGCGATGGCCTCGCCAACTATCTCCTCGGAGCGCCCCTGGTTGTAGACATCGGCGGTGTCGATGAAATTGATGCCCTGGTCCCAGGCCTTGTCGATGATCCGCAACGAGTCTTCGGTGCTGGTCTGCTCGCCGAACATCATGGTGCCCAGGGTCAGGCTGGAAACCTTGAGGCCGGAATCGCCTAGGATGCGATAGCTCATGGGTGTGATCCTTGTGCTAGAGGGGTGGCCGGGGCATTTCCGGCCATCGGGGGCGACCATCAAATACCACAATGCCCCCCTTCGGCAATGCCTGTCACGGACACAGCGCCCGACAGCGCTGCAACAGGAACCCATGCAGCAGGCGCACCCGTTCCGACACCTGCAAGCGATGGGGGCACAGCAGGTTGAAGGGCGCCGGTTCCCCTTGCCAGTCGCCGAGCAAGGCCACCAGGCGCCCGGCACGCAGGTCCTCGGCCACATCCAGCTGTGCCTTGTAGACAATGCCGTGGCCGGCCAGGGCCCAGCGCCGGGCCACTTCGCCGTCGTCGCACAGGTAGTCGCCGCGTACCTGCACCTCCAGGCTGTCGCCGCCCCGCTGGAAGCGCCAGCTGTCATAGGGCCGGCCATTGCGCAGGTACAGCAGGGCGCTGTGCCCGGCCAGTTGTTGCGGGCTTTGCGGCACCCCGCAACGGGCCAGGTAAGCCGGGCTGGCACAGGCCAGGCGTCGATGCTCGGGGAGAATCGCCAGGGCCACCAGGCTGGAATCCTCAGGCACGCCAAAGCGCAGGGCCACATCCACGCTGTCGCGGAACAGGTCGGCGTGGCGATCGTCGAGCCGCAGTTGCAGGCGCAGTTGCGGGTGCTCGGCCTTGAATGCGTCGAGCCAGGGCAGCAGTGCGTTGCGGCCGAAATCCGAGGGCGCCGAGAGTTGCAGCAGCCCGGCCAGGCCCTGGCTTTGTTGGCGCAGCGCTTGCTCGCCGTCCTCCAAGGTGGCCAGGGCCAGGCGCACGCTTTCCAGGTAGCGGCGGCCTTCCTCGGTCAGCCGCATGCTGCGGGTGGAGCGCGCCAGCAGGCGGCTTCCGAGGCGGGTTTCCAGGCGCTTGAGGGCAATGCTGGCGGCCGCCGCGGTCAGGCCCAGGGAGCGGGCGGCGGCGGAAATGCTCCCGCAGTCGGCGGTGCGGACGAAGATTTCCAGGTCGAGGATCGAGCTCATTAGTAAAAATCCTTTAAAGATCTTTGCGTTTTATCCGGATTTTTCCCCGATTGGCAAGCTGGGAAGATGCAATCACCTTTACTCACAGCAGGTGAACGCAATGACTCTTTCCCCTTCCAGCTTGCAGCAACAGACCCTG
The DNA here is from genome assembly GCF_049887815.1 of Pseudomonas sp. NFXW11. Lineage (NCBI taxonomy): Bacteria > Pseudomonadati > Pseudomonadota > Gammaproteobacteria > Pseudomonadales > Pseudomonadaceae > Pseudomonas > Pseudomonas sp. NFXW11. The sequence goes on from NZ_JAGEKI010000018.1 coordinate 31,054, forward strand.
GTGGTGATCGGCGCCGGCAGTGGCATCGGTGCCGCCGTGGCGCGCCAGGCCGCTGCCCGTGGCGCCCGGGTGGTACTGGCCGGGCGTGACCTCGAGGCCCTGCAACGGCAACAGGCGCAACTGCCGGACAACGCCCGCAGCATTGCCGTGGACATCACCGATGCCGCCAGCCTGCAAGCACTGTTCAGCCGCGTGGGCGCCTTCGACCACCTGGTGATCAGCGCCGGCCCGGCGATCGCCGCCAAGCCCCTGGTCGACACCGATTTGCTGGACGCCCAGCGCGCCTTCGAGGTGAAGTTCTGGGGCGTCTGGCGCGCGGTGCAAGCGGCGCTGCCGCACCTTGCGGCCCAGGGCAGCATCAGCCTGACCTCGGGCCTGCTGTCACGCAAGATGGTTGCCGGGCAGGTGATCAAGACCACCCTGAATGCGGCGCTGGAAGCCCTGGGCAAGCATCTGGCCAAGGAACTGGCGCCGCGTCGGGTGAACGTCATCAGCCCCGGGGTCACCGATACCGAGGCCTATGCCGGGATGAGCAACGAAGCCCGTACGGCGATGTTCCAGCGCACCGCGGCGAGCTTGCCGGTGGGTCGCGTCGGACGCCCGGAGGAGATCGCCGCGGCCTTTATCCTGGCCATGGAAAACGGCTTTATCAGCGGCAGCCTGATCGATGTCGATGGCGGTGGCCTGCTGTGAACTGGCGCTTCGACCACCTGGCCTTCAACTGCGCCGAGGGCGAGGGCCTGCAGCAAGCCTTCGCCGATTTACTGGGGCTGCAACCGGGACGGCGTCCGCCGTTCCCCTTTCCCGGGCGCTGGCTGTACCAGGACCAGCAGGCGCTGGTGCACATCATCGAGCAGGCCGATGGCTCCGAGCCGCAGCTGAGCCATATCGCCTTCAGCACCCAGCGGCCGGCCGCAGAGGTATTGCAGCAGGTGCAGGCCAGCGGCCTGGCGCATCAGGTGGCCCAGGTGCCGGAAGACGGTATCTGGCAGATCTTCGTGCGCCTGCCCGGCGGCCTGGTGCTGGAGCTGGACGCCCCGGCGGCGGGGGAGCTGGCCATCAGTCACGCTTACACCGAGCAAGGTGGCGCGCCGAGCTGAAACCTTGATGCAAAAAAGCCCGTTGCAACCTCTGTTGCAACGGGCTTTTGCTACTCGCCGGGTTCAGCGGTTCAAGCTGCGGGTCATGCGCAGGGCCAGCAGGCTGCCGGCGACAATCACCGCCGCCAGCAGGTACAGCGCGGCATCGGTGGAGCCGGTGCTGTCCTTGACCCAGCCGACGATATAGGGGCTGAGAAAGCCGGCCATCTGGCCCATGGAGTTGATCAGCGCCAGGCCACCGGCCGCGGCACCGGCGCTGAGCAGCGCGGTGGGCACCGGCCAGAACATCGGCAAGCCGGTGAGGGCGCCCATGGTGGCGATGCTCAGGCCGAGAATGGCAATGGTCGGGTTGCCGGCAAAGTTCACCGCCATCAGCAGGCCCACCGCGCCCATCAGCATCGGCACCACCAAGTGCCAGCGGCGCTCCTGGCGCAGGTCTGCCGAACGCCCCACCAGCAGCATGAACACCGCCGCCAGCAGGTAGGGAATGGCGCTCAGCCAGCCAATCACCAGGTTATCGGCAAAGCCCAGGTTCTTGATGATCGACGGCAGCCAGAAGTTGATCGCATAGACCCCGCTCTGGATGCAGAAGTACACCAGGCCGAAGGCCCAGATCGCCGGGTTCTTGAACACCGCGGCCAGGGAATCGCTGGCGGTCCTGGGCTGGTTGGCGGCGTCGCTGGCTTGGTCGGCTTCCAGCACCGCGCGCTCGGCGGGGGTCAGCCACTTGGCGTGGGCGAAGCTGTCGCTGAGCAGGAAGAACGCCAGGGCGCCCAGCACCACGGTGGGAATGCCCTGCAGCAGGAACATCCACTGCCAGCCGGCGAGCCCGCCCTGGCCGGCGGCGAAGTGGTTGAGAATCCAGCCGGAGAAGGGGCTGCCCAAGAGGCCCGACACCGGGATCGCCGACATGAACAGGGCCATGATCCGGCCACGGCGGAAGGTCGGGAACCACTGCGACAAATACAGCACCACCCCGGGGAAGAAACCGGCTTCGGCGGCCCCGGTGAACAGCCGCAAGGTGTAGAACTGGGTGGGCGTGGTGACGAACAGCAGGCAGGTGGACAGCGTGCCCCAGGTGATCATCATCAGCGCGATCCAGCGTCGTGGGCCGAAGCGGCTCAGGGCCAGGTTGCTCGGTACGCCGCACAGCACGTAGCCGATAAAGAAGATCCCGGCCCCCAGGCCGTAGACCGTTTCGCTGAATTTCAGCGCATCGAGCATCTGCAACTTGGCGAAGCCAACGTTGACCCGGTCGAGGTAGTTGAACAGATAGCAAATGAAGATGAAGGGGATCAGGCGCAGGGTGATGCGCTTGTAGACGGCGTCCTTGTCGTCAGCCTGGGCCAGTGGGGCAGCGGCGCTCTGTGACATGCTGGGTCTCTCTTTATTATGATTTTTCGCGGTGCGCAGGTAACGTTGACCGCCCCGAAAGTCTCGGTCACCGCAGCGCGCCTGTCTTTGTGCCGGCGCACAGCGATTGTTCGTCGAGCCTGTGCCAGTGAACAACAGCCAAGGATCACCTCGCATGTTTGAACTCGATCATGACCTGGCGCAGGACATCGTCGACCGCACGATGGCGATCCTGCCCTATAACGTCAATGTCATGGACAGCCAGGGCCTGATCCTTGGCAGCGGCGAGCCGGAGCGCATCAACACCCGTCACGAAGGTGCGCAACTGGTGCTGGCCAACGGCCGGGTGGTGGAGATCGACGCGCCCACGGCGCAGCAACTCAAGGGCGTGCAGCCGGGGATCAACCTGCCGCTGCTGCACGACCAGCGGCTGATCGGCGTGCTTGGCATCACCGGCGACCCGGCCCAGTTGCGCACCTACGCCGAACTGGTGCGCATGACCGCCGAGATGCTGGTGGGCCAGCGGCATCAGCAGGCCGAGCAGCAATGGCGGCGCCAGCGTTGCGACGACCTGCTGGCCCTGTTGCTGGGGGAGGGCGGCGACTCGCCACGGCTGCTGGACGAAGCCCAGCAGATGGGCCTCAAGCCGCAGCTGGCGCGCACCCCCTACCTGTTCGAACTGGAGCCGGGCGTGGGGCAGGGTGTCGAGTCCCTCAGCACCTGGTTGATGTCCCGCTACCCGGACAGCTGGTGCGTCAGCTCGTCGAAGACGTCGCTGCTCTGGTGCCGCCCGGCGAGCCTGAGCCTGGACAACCCGCGCCTGCTGGAAAAACTCGACGGCCAGGGCTGGAGCATCCTGCGGGTGGCGGTGGGCGGCGCGGCCGACGGCTTGTCCGGCCTGCGCCGCTGCTACCGTCGGGTGGCAGACCTTCTGGCCTACGGCCGCGATATCTTGCCCAGCGCACGGCTGCTGACCCTGGACCGCTGCCGCCTGCCGGTGATGCTCTGGCGCCACCGCAACGACGATGCCCTGGACGAACTGCTGACGCCGCTGCGCAAGGTCCTGGCCCGAGACAGCAACGGCCAACTGCTGGCGACCCTGCGCAGCTGGTGCGAGCACGACGGCCAGAGCCAGGCCTGCGCCGACGCCCTGGGCATCCACCGCAACAGCCTGCGCTACCGCATGGAGCGCATCGCCGAACTCAGCGGCGTCGACCCTTTGCGCCTGGACGGCATGCTGGCGCTCTACCTGGGCGTACAACTCCTACCCCAGCAACAGCAGTGAGGAGCAGAGGCAAGCCTCAAGCTGCAAGCTTCAAGCTTGGAGCTTGTCTCTTGCAGCTTGGAGCTTGCCGCTGACACTCTTTTGTTCCTCTGACCAATAACTTGCGCGCGCCCTTGTGCAATCGACTGGCGCCAGCCTGTGCGGCAGATGGCAGCATGGCGATACAAGAACCGGAGAAACACCCATGAAGATCACCATCGCCCCCGATTCCTTCAAGGACAGCCTGAGTGCCGCAGGCGTGGCCCAGGCCATCGCTCTGGGGCTGGCCGAGGTCTGGCCCGAGGCGCAATTGCTGCAGTGCCCGATGGCCGACGGCGGCGAGGGGACGGTGGCGTCGATTCTCGCCGCCTGCGCCGGGCAGCAGCGCAGTACCCAGGTCCAGGGGCCCCTGGGCACCCAAGTGCAGGCGCACTGGGGCTGGCTGCCAGAGAGCCACACGGCGATCATCGAAATGGCCGAGGCCAGCGGCCTGCAGCTGGTTCCGCTGGCGCAGCGCGATGCCTGCACCAGCAGTACCTTCGGCACCGGCGAGCTGATTCTGGCGGCGCTGGATGCCGGGGCCCGACGCATCATCCTGGCTATCGGCGGCAGCGCCACCAACGACGGTGGCGCCGGGGCGCTGCAAGCCCTGGGCCTGAAGTTGCTGGATCGCCAGGGCCAGGTTCTGCCCCGCGGCGGCCTGGCCCTGGCCGAGCTGGCCAGCATCGGGCTGGAAACCATGGACCCACGCCTGGCCCAGGTGCGCTTCGAGATCGCTGCCGACGTCAACAACCCGCTGTGCGGCGAGCAGGGCGCCTCGGCGATCTTCGGCCCGCAAAAGGGCGCCTCGGCGCAGCAAGTGCAGCAGTTGGACCAGGCCCTCGGGCATTTCGCCGAGCTGTGCGCCGGGGTGCTGCCCCGGGATGTGCGTGATGAGCCCGGCAGCGGTGCGGCGGGTGGCCTGGGGTTTGCCGCCAAGGCGTTTCTCGGCGCGCAGTTTCGTCCCGGGGTCGAGGTGGTGGCCGAACTGGTGGGCCTGGAGCAGGCGGTGCGCGGCGCCGACCTAGTGATCACCGGCGAGGGGCGTTTTGATGCCCAGACCCTGCGCGGCAAGACCCCTTACGGCGTGGCGCAGATCGCCCGGGCCCAGGGCGTGCCGGTGCTGGTGCTCGCCGGCACCCTGGGCGATGGCTACCAGCAGCTCTACGCCCACGGCGTGGACGCGGCGTTCGCCCTGACCTCCGGGCCCATGAGCCTGGAGCAGGCCTGCCGCGAAGCGCCACGCCTGCTGCGGGAACGCGCCGCGGACATCGCCCGGGTCTGGCGCCTGGCCGCCGGCCAATAGCTCCGGCCCGCCCCGATCAATACACCCCGCCGCCGCTGGTGGGGTTTTCCAGGGCCTTGTACTGCCCGGCCAGATGGCGCAGGCCGTTCATCAGCACCGTGGTGTCCACCCCCACCGCGACAAAGTTCGCCCCCAGCTCGATGCAGCGCCGTGCCAGGCGCGGGTCGGCGCTGAGAATGCCCGCTGCCTTGCCGGCCTGGCGAATCCGCAGGATGGCGTCTTCGATCGCCGCCAGCACTTCCGGATGCCCAGGGTTGCCCCGATGGCCCATGGACGCCGAGAGGTCCATGGGGCCGATAAAGATCCCGTCCACTCCCTCTACCGCCAGAATCCCGTCGAGGTTGCGCAGGCCTTCCAGGGTCTCGATCTGCAACAGCAGGCACATCTGCGCGTCGGCCTGATCCAGGTAGTGCTCCACGTTGTTCCAGCGCGAAGCCCGGGCCAGGGCGCTGCCCACGCCGCGAATGCCCTGGGGCGGGTAGTGCATGGCGCGTACCAGCAGGCGCGCCTGCTCGGCGCTTTCCACCATGGGAATCAGCAGGGTCTGGGCGCCGATATCCAGCAGTTGTTTGATCAACGCGATGTCGCCGATGGGCGGGCGAATGATGCCCTGGGCGGCATAGGGGGCGATCGCCTGCAACTGCCCGAGCAGGCTGCGCAGGTCGTTGGGGGCGTGCTCGCCGTCCAGCAGCAGCCAGTCGAAACCGGCGTTGGCCGCCAGCTCGGCGCAGTAGGCATCCGCCAGCCCCAGCCACAGGCCGATCTGTGGCTCGCTGTGGTGCAGGCGTTGCTTGAACAGGTTTACCGGCATGTGCATGACGCTCTCCTTAGACAAAACGGCAGGCGATGCTGCCCAACTGATCGTAGTCGACATGGAACACATCCCCGGGGCGCGCCGCCACCGGGCGGGTAAAGGAGCCGCCGAGGATGATCTGCCCGGCCTCCAGGCCGACGTCGTGGGCCGCCAGCTTGTTGGCCAGCCAGGCGACGCCCTTGGCCGGGTGGTTGAGCACTGCGGCGGACACCCCGGATTCCTCGATCACGCCATTGCGGTAGAGCACCGCCGGCACCTTGCGCAGGTCCAGGTCCCCAGGGCGCACGGCGCGGCCGCCCATCACCACTCCGGCGTTGGCGGCGTTGTCGGAGATGGTGTCGAAGACCTTGCGCGTGGCCTGGGTTTGCGGGTCCACCTGCTGGATGCGCGCGTCGATGATCTCCAGGGCCGGAATCACCCAGTCGGTGGCCTCCAGCACATCGAACAGACTGCAATCGGGGCCCTTGAGCGGCTTGCCGAGAATGAACGCCAGCTCCACTTCGACCCGGGGCACGATAAAGCGCTGGAAGGGGATGTCACTGCCTTCATCGAACAGCATGTCGTCCAGCAGGGCACCAAAATCCGGTTCGCTGATATTCGACGACACTTGCATCGCCCGCGAGGTCAGGCCGATCTTGTGGCCCACCAGCTTGCGCCCGTCGCGGATCTTCTGCTGCACCCAGCAGCGCTGGATGGCATAGGCGTCCTCGATGGTGATGCTTGGGTATTGCAAGGAAAGCTGGCCGATCTGTTCGCGACTGCGCTCGGCGGCGTTGAGGCGCGCGGCGGCTTCCTGGATATCCGAGGGGCTGAGCATGTTCATTTCTCTTTGGGATTGACGATAAGGGCCGGCACCCGTAGCACCAGCCAGGCGCCCAGGGCGATCAGCAGGGCCAGGGCATAGAGCGCCAGGCTGGCGCTCTGGGTGGCGTCACGCACCACGCCGATCAGGTAGGGCGCAAGAAACGCCGCGACGCTGCCAAAAGAGCTGATCAAGGCAATGCCCGCGGCCTGGGTGCTGCTGGCCAGGAAGGCCGGCGGCAACTGCCAGAACATCGGCAGCGCGGCACTGGCGCCCATGCCCGCCACCACCAGGCCGAACATCACCAACCAGGGGTTCTGCGGGGCCATGGCGGTGAGCGCCAGCCCGGCGCCGGACATCAGCAGCGGCACGGCCAGGTGCCAGCGGCGCTCGCCCAGGCGGTCCGAGGAGCGGCCGACCGCCAGCATAAACAGGCAGCCGGCCAGATAGGGCAGGGCACTGAGCAGGCCGACCTGGCTGTCACGGGCAATGCCGGCGTGATGGATCAGGGTCGGCATCCAGAAGGCAATGGTGTTGACCGCCAGCATCACCGCGAAATACACCCCCACCAGCAGCCAGACGTGGCGGTCCTGAAGAATGTCGCCAACCCGGGTGATGGATTTGCGCTGTTCTTCCTGCTGCAGGGCCTGCAGCAGTTGGACCTTCTGGGTCGCGCTCAGCCAGTGCGCGCGCTCGATGCTGTCCGGCAAGGCCTTGAGCACCAGCAGCCCCAGCAGCACCACCGGCAGGCCTTCGATCAGGAACATCCATTGCCAGCCGCGCAGGCCGCCGAGGTCGTGAAAGCGCTCCAGGATCCAGCCCGACAAAGGCCCGCCGATCACCCCGGCCATGGGCACGGCGATGGCGAACAGGGCCGTGACCTGGCCGCGCCGGCCAGCGGGAAACCAGCGATTGAGCAGCAGCAGGATGCCGGGAAAGAACCCGGCCTCGGCCACCCCCAGCAAAAACCGCAGGGCATAGAAACCCGAGGCGCTGTGCACCAGCATCAGGGCACTGGACAGCAAGCCCCAGACCAGCATCAACAGGGCGATCCAGCGCCGTGGCCCGACCCGCTCCAGGGCCAGGTTGCTGGGCACCCCGAACAGCGCGTAGGCGACGAAGAACAACCCGGCGCCGAGGCCGTAGACGCTGTCGCTGAAACCCAGGTCCTGGGTCATCTGCAGCTTGGCGAAGCCGATATTGATGCGGTCCAGGTGGGCGAAGATGTAGCAGACGAACAGCAGGGGCATCAGCCGCCAGGTGATAGTGCGGTAACAGTCGTTGACCTCGGCGGTGGACGCCTCGGCGATAGCGGAACGGGGCATGGGCGTGATCTCGTTATTGTTCTGGTGTGGATCGGTGCGTCATGGTTTTTTGTAGGAGCCGGCTTGCCGGCGAAGGCGGCCGCATGGGCGATATCCGGCTTGCGTTCGGTTCGCTGGCAACCCAGCTCCTACGAGGCCAATGTGGTCTTAGGTCTGCCCGCGGAGAAACTCATGCACGTTGTTGTGCTTGAAGTTCAGCTCGGCATCCAGCTCGCTCATCTCGAACGACAGCGCCAGCAAGCGCTGCGCCTGCAGCTGGGCAAAATGCGCCTTGATGATCGCGAACAGGCCCTCGGCCACCTGGCGCCTTGTGGCCAGGTCGCGCCCGGCACCCACTTGCAGGCGCATATGGACAAAGGCGTAGTCATGCTTGCCGTCGGCCATGCGCCAGGTGTCCAGGCGCACCCCGCGGCTGCGGATACCGCCCAGGGGAAACACCCCGCTGGCGCCCAGGTAGTCATGAACCTTCTCGAACAGCCCCGGCAGATCGGCGACCGGTTCGAGGTTATCGGTGTACTCGGCAATGAAATGTGGCACAGAGGGGCCTCCTTTGGAGGCAGCGGCAGGCGGCAAGCTGCAAGCCGCAGGAGGGGACTCCTGTGACTTGAGGCTTGTGGCTTGCCACTGCTGTCGATGGTGTCTTGCAGCTTGTGGCTGGAAACTTGCCGCTGCTTCTAGAAGATGGCGTTGATCTGGCCGGTGCCGGAGCTGCCGAACAGCGGCGTGACAATCTCCGCCGGGCGGTTGTGCTCGGGGCCGCCCAGCAACCCCAGGAGCATCGCCGTGTCGTGCATGCCGCCCTCGCCGTGGCAGCTTGTGGCGTAGTCCGGGAGCATGGCGCAGAACTCGCGGAAGCGTCCCTGCTGCCAGAGTTCCACCACGCGCTGGTCCACCTGCTTGTCGAACTCGCGGGTCCAGTTGTGGATGTTGGCCTCGGCCTCGCGGTCGTTGGAGAACCGATGGGACAGCGAACCGGAGGCCAGCACCAGCACCTTGCGCTCACTCTTCTCGATGGCCCGGCGCACCGCGGCGCCGAAGGTGAAGCTGTCTTCAAGCCGGTGCCAGGCGCACCAGGCGGCAATGGATACCACCTTGAAGTGCTCGGCGGCGGGCACGTCCATATGCATGTAGCGCATGGGCACCAGGGTGCCGTATTCCAGCTCCAGGCTGGGGATGTTGTGGGCCAGGGTGCGCACGTCGGCGGCATTGGCCTCGGCGGCAATCAGTTCGCCCAAAGATGGGCAGCCCTGGTAGTCGTAGGTCATGTTCTTGATGAAATGCGGCAGCTCGTTGCTGGTGTAGGTGCCGTTGAAGGCCTCGCCGCAGTTGATGTGGTAGCCGCTGTTGACCAGCCAATGCACATCGAACACCACCGCGGTGTCGGCGCCCAGCGCCCGGGCGCGGCGGGCGATTTCCTTGTGCCCGGCAATCGCCGCCTCACGGCAGCCGTGGTGCTTGCCCGGCAGTTCGGACAGGTACATCGAGGGAACGTGGCAGACCTTGGCGGCCATGACGACTTCGCCCATGGTGCTTCTCCTGAAACATCTTCTTGTTGGGTAATCCGGGACGCTGCTGAACCTTACACGCCCCAGCGCGGAATGGGGTGGCTGCCCATGGACAGGCACACGTTCTTGATCTCGGCGAACACTTCGAAGCTGTATTCGCCGCCTTCGCGACCGGTGCCCGAGCCCTTGACACCACCAAAGGGCTGGCGCAGGTCGCGCACGTTCTGACTGTTGATAAACACCATGCCGGCCTCGATGCCCCGGGCCAGGCGATGGGCCTTGCCGATGTCCTGGGTCCAGATATAGGAGGCCAGGCCGTACTCGGTGTCGTTGGCCAGTTGCAGGGCCTGGGCCTCGTCCTTGAACGGGATCAGGCACACCACCGGGCCGAAGATCTCTTCCTGGGCGATGCGCATGCGGTTGTCCACATCGGCGAACACCGTGGGCTGGATGAACTGCCCGCGAGCCAGGTGTGCCGGCAAGCCCGCCGGGCGCTCCAGGCCACCGGCCAGCAGGGTCGCGCCTTCTTCCAGGCCGATGCGGATATAGCCGGTGACCTTGTCGTAGTGGGCCTGGGTGATCATCGAGCCGACCTGGGTCTTGGGGTCGGTCGGGTCGCCGACGATCAGCCGCTTGGCCCGGGCGGCGAATTCCTTGACGAACTGCGGGTAGACGCTTTCCTGGATGAAGATCCGGCTGCCGGCGGTGCAGCGTTCGCCGTTCAGGGAAAAGATGGTGAACAGCGCGGCGTCCAGGGCCCGTTCCAGGTCGGCGTCCTCGAAGATCAGCACCGGCGACTTGCCCCCCAGTTCCATGGAGTACTTCTTCAGGCCGGCGCTCTGCATGATCCGCTTGCCGGTGGCTGTGCCGCCGGTGAAGGAAATCGCCCGCACGTCCGGGTGGCGCACCAGGGCATCGCCGGCAGTGGCGCCGTAGCCCTGGACAATGTTCAGCACTCCGGCGGGAATCCCGGCTTCCAGCGCCAGCCGGCCCAGCTCATTGGCGGTCAGCGGCGACAGCTCGCTCATCTTCAGCACCGCGGTGTTGCCCAGGGCCAGGCACGGCGCGGTCTTCCAGGTGGCGGTCATGAACGGCACGTTCCATGGCGACACCAGGGCGCAGACGCCCACCGGCTGGTACAGGGTGTAGTTGAGCATCTGGTCGTCCACCGGATAGCTGTGGCCATCCATGCGGGTGCAGACCTCGGCGAAGAAATCGAAGTTGTGCGAGGCCCGGGGAATCAGCACGTTGCGGGTCTGGTGAATCGGCAGGCCGGTGTCCAGGGTTTCCAGCTCCGCCAGATGCGGCACGTTCTCTTCGATCAATGCCCCCAGGCGACGCATCAGTCGCGCACGCACCGATGCTGGGGTATTGGCCCATTTCGGAAAGGCCTCCTTGGCCGCGGCCACCGCCTGGGCGATTTCCTCGGCGCCACCGCTGGCCACCTCGCCGATGGCTTCACCGGTGGCGGGGTTGTAGTTGGTGAAGACTTCGCGGCTTGCGACTTCGCGGCCGTTGATCCAGTGCTTGATCATTTATGCGTGCTCCTTGGCCGCGGCGGTGGGGGCGTGGTGGGTGAAGAATTCGTGCTCGCTGACGATGCGGTTGGCCAGGCGGCCGATGCCTTCGATTTCCACCACCACTTCATCGCCGGGCACCACGTCGGACAGGCCCTCGGGGGTGCCGGTGGCGATCATGTCGCCCGGCTGCAGGGTCATGAAGCCGGACAGGTACTCGATCAGGTAGGGCACGTCGAAGATCATGTCGGCGGTCGTGCCTTGCTGGCGCAGCTCGCCGTTGACCCAGGTGCGCAGGGTCAGGTTGTTGGGCGCGGGGACTTCGGCGGCGTCGACGATCCACGGGCCGATCGGGGTGGTGGCGTCGCGGTTCTTCACCCGCAGGTTGGGCCGGTAGTAGTTCTCCAGGTAATCGCGGATCGCGTAGTCGTTGCACAGGGTGTAGCCGGCCAGGTAGTCCAGGGCGTCCTCGCGCTTGACGTTGCGCGCGGTCTTGCCGATCACCGCCACCAGCTCGCACTCGTAATGCATGTAGGCGACGTTGTCCGGGCGCCAGGTCACCTGGTTGTGGCCGGTGTAGGTGCCCGGCGACTTGATGAACACCAGGGGCTCGGTGGGCGGGGTGAAGGCCAGCTCGGCGGCGTGGTCGGCGTAGTTCAGGCCCAGGGCGAACAAGGTGCCGGTGGCCGGCGGCAGCCACTCTACCTGGTCTTCGGCGAGAACCCGGCCATCGGCCAGTTGCAGGGCATTGGCGTCAGTGCCCCGGGCTTCGTGGACCTGCCCCTGATAACGGATACGTGCTCGTTTCATCTCGCTTCCTTATTCCGTAACTATGGAGTTGGCCAGGCAGCCCAGGCCTCTGATGCGCACCTCGACCTGGTCGCCGGGGTGCACATCGACCCGGCCTTCGGGGGTACCGGTAATCAACACGTCGCCGACATCCAGGGTCATGAATTGGCTGATTTCGGCGATCAGCTGGGGGATGCTGCGCACCAGGTTGGCGGTGCTGTTGTGCTGCACCCGCTCACCGTTGACTCGCAGCTCGATCTCCAAGGCATGGGGGTCGGCCACCTCGGCCGCGGGTACCAACTGCGGGCCTATGGGGCAGAAGCCATCGCGGCACTTGGCCTTGACGGCGGGGCGGTAGTAGCTGTCTTCCGGCAGGCTGAATTCATTGACGATGGTGTAGCCGGCCACGTGTTCCAGGGCCTGTTCCACGCTCACGCGGCTGGCGCGCTTGCCTATCACCACCCCCAGGGCCGGGCCCGGCTGCAGGCGCTCGACGCCTTGGGGAAACACCACCGGCGCCCCATGCTGGTTGCGGGTATTGGGCGTCTTGATAAACAGCACTGGCTGCGTCGGGGGCTTCTGGTAGGGCGGCTGGTTGAAGCTCTGCAGATGACTGTTGAGCAAGCCCTGGTAGTTCAGCGCAACGCCGAACAAGGTGCCTCCCGCGTGATCGTTCAGTGCACGGCTCATCGAGCGTCTCCTGGTTGCTGGTCTGGGTATCCCGCCTTGGCGTTGCTGCTGGCGGGATGAATTCGTTAATGTGTTAACGTTATATTTAATATGTTAACGATCGTCAAGCGCGGTACCAGCACAAACTCGCCGGCGCTGGCGGGCAGGGCGCCCATGGCGCAGGATGCGCAAGCCTTGCAGCGACTGAACAATAAAATACGAGGGGTGCCCATGAACCCACGCCAACCCATTCCCAACATCAACATCGGCCAGGTCTACGACCAGCGCTACGCCGATGCCCAGGTGCACTACGACAAGCTGAGCAACCTGGCGGGCTTCTTCGGCCGCAATATGCCGGTGCACCGCCACGACCGCTTCTTCCAGGTGCACTACGTGCAAAGCGGCGCGGTGCGGGTCTACCTCGACGACCGGCAGTACCTGGAGTCGGGGCCGATGTTCTTTCTCACCCCGCCGACCATTCCCCATGCCTTTGTCACCGAGGCCGACAGCGAGGGCCACGTGCTCACCGTGCGTCAGCAACTGGTGTGGGAGCTGATAGCCGCCGATCCGGCGCTGGCCCCGGTCACCCCGATGGCGCCGGCCTGTGTGACCCTGGCGCGCCTGGGGCCGCCATTCGCCGCCGAGGTGCGGCGCCTGGAGCGCTTGTTCGAGGCGTTGCAGGAGGAAATCGCCGGGCAGGGCGCCGGTCGCGAACCGGCCCTGGAAGCCTTGACCCGGCTGCTGCTGATCAGCCTGCTCAGGCTTTCGGCCAATTCCCTGGAGGCGCGCCCGGCCCGTCACGAAGACCTTCAGATCTTTCATCGCTTCAATGAACTGATCGAGAACCGCTACCTGGAACACTGGCCCCTGGCCCGCTACGCAGCTGCACTGGGGGTCACCGAGGCGCGGCTCAACGACGTCTGCCGGCGCATTGCCGATCTGCCCTCCAAGCGCCTGGTGTACGAGCGCCTGATGCAGGAAGCCAAGCGCCTGCTGCTGTTCACCGGCAGCTCGATCAACGAAATCTGCTACACCCTGGGCTTCAAGGACCCGGCCTATTTCAGCCGGTTTTTCCAGCGCTATGCCAAGCTGGCGCCGGGCGAGTACCGGGCGCATCAGGGCGGGATAAAGCCGCCGTCCTGAGCGCGAAAGTGCTGGGAGTGGCAACGCTGGGCATGGGACACTCCGCGCTTTTGCCCGACAAGGAAGGTGGTCATGTTGCGTCTCGCTGTGCTGTCCCTACTGCTGGCCGCTGCGGCCCCGAGCCTGGCCCGGGAGCTGCCGGAGCAAAAGCCGCTATGGGACCAGCAGCAAGGCTGGATCAGCGCCTGCGATAACCGACGCGACTGCCACCTGCTCTATGCGCCGGACAGCGTCTTTGGCCAGGAGAACAATCACCTGACCCTGCATGTGCGCAGCCAGGCAGGGCCAGAAGGGCGCGTGCAATTGCAGCTGGATCACCAGGGCGCCGCCTTCGACCTCGCGGCCCTGCGCCTCGACGGCCAGCCCCTGGAACCTGAATTGCTCGCGGCGCTGGTGCTGCAGCCGGAGCAGGAGCAGGCCCAGGAGCAACAGCACTATCGGGTCGATGATCAGGCCCTGGCCCGGCGATGGCTGGCGCGCCTGGCGGCCGGCCAATTACTGGCGCTGCCGGGGAATGAGCCGGCGCAGGTGCTGCTGGCGCCCTTGCCGGGCTTGTTGCAACAGATTGATCAGGTGCAGCAGCGCGCAGGCACGGTCAGCGCCTTGGCGCTGGCCGGTGAGCGCCCGGCCAGCGAAGTACCGACAGTGGAACCGGCCAAGGCCTTGCGTGCCTATCCCGGGGTGGCCGCGCTCGGCGCCAAGGAACGTGCCGGGCTGCTGGCGGCGGTGCAGCGGGCCATGCCGCCAGCGCCCGCCAGCGAGGACGATGAGTACCAGATGGCGCCGAGGATCGAGCTCTATCCGCTGACGGCGACCCAGGCGCTGGTGGTGGAGCTGTCCGACTGCGGCGCCTATATTTGCCTGTTCGAGCTCAGCAGTCGCTCGCGCACGGCGCCCTATGCCGTGCAACCCTTGGCGCTGCAGGCATTGCCTGCCGGCAGCGTCGACCATACCGGTGGTATCAACTATGAGCCCAAGACCGGCGTCCTCGGCAGCTACCTGATGGGCCGCGGCATAGGCGACTGCGGCGAGATGGCCACCTGGCAATTCGACGGCCGCGCCTTCCAGCTCACCGACTACCGGCGTATGCCGGTTTGCAGCGGCCTGGGCTATGACGACTGGCCCGTGCTCTGGAGCGCTGGTACGCCGCTCAAGCCCTAAGGCGCTCAGCAGCAACTCGCGCTGGCCCGTGCGGCGGCGGGTTGCAACGGCGAATGCCCGAGCAACAGGTCCGCGGCCTTTTCCCCGATCATGATCGCCGCCGCATTGGTATTGCCGGTGATCAGACTCGGCATGATCGAGGCATCCGCCACCCGCAGCCCCTCAAGGCCATGCACCCGCAGTTGATCGTCGACCACCGCCAGCTCGTCGTGGCCCATCTTGCAGCTGCCCACCGGGTGGAACACCGTGCCCAGGTTGTGGCGGATCCACTGTTCGATCTGCTCCTGGCTCTGCACCTCGGGCCCGGGCACCAGTTCGCCCTGCAAGTGCCGGGAAAAGGTCCGGGTCGCCGCCAGCTGGCGCACCAGGCGCAGGCCGGTCACCAGTTTGCGCAAGTCTTCCGGGTGGCTAAGAAAGTTGGCTTCGATCAGCGGCTTGGCGCGCGGGTCGGCACTGCTCAGGCGCACCCGGCCCCGGCTCTGCGGGTGCATCACCGCCACATGCAGGCTGATGCCATGGCCCAGGGGCACCAGCCGCTGCGGCTGGTTCTTCAGTGCCGGGGCGACGATCAGCCCCAGCTGCGGCACCGCATCGTCCGGGTGCAGGCGCAGAAAGGCTCCGGATTCCACGGTATTGGAGGTCAGCGGGCCGCGGCGCCGGGTCAGGTACTGCCAGGGCGCCCGCAGCAGGGGCAGCAGGCCCCGGGGCGACAGGCCGTAACTCAGGCCCGGGTCGCTGCGGTACATCAGCACTATGTCCTGATGATCCTGCAGGTTGCGCCCGACCCCCGGCAGCGGATGGCGGGGGAGGATGCCATGGGGCTCCAGCTCCTCCGCCGGGCCGATGCCCGACAGCAACAGCAGTTGCGGCGAGTTGATCGCCCCGGCACACAGAATCACTTCGCGGCGCGCCAGCAGCTGACGTACCTGGCCGCCCTGGCTGACTTCCACGCCAATCGCTCGTTGTCCCTGCAGCAGCACCCGGTGGGTCAGGGTATTGCTCAGCACACTGAGGTTGGGCCGCTGCAACACCGGGTACAGAAAGGCCCGGGCCGTACTGCAGCGCTCGCCGTTGATCTGGGTGACATGGAAGGGCCCGAAACCTTCCTGCTCCGGGCCGTTGAAATCCGGGTTGTAGCTCCAGCCCAGCTCCCTGGCGGCCTCGTAGAACACCGAGTTGACCGGGCTCGGGCTGCGCTGCTCGGCCACATTCAGCTCGCCGTTGCGGCCATGCCAGGGCGCATCTCCCGGCTCGAAATGCTCCGAACGCATGAAGTAGGGCAGCAGTTCGGCATGGCTCCAGCCCTGGTTGCCGGCAGCGGCCCAGTGGTCGAAATCCTGGCGGTGGCCGCGGATATAGATCATGCCGTTGATTGCGCTGGAGCCGCCCCAGACCCGGCCCCGCGGGCAGGGGATGGGCCGCTCGCCGCTGCCCGCCTGGGCGCTGAATTGATGCATCCAGTTCCAGCGTGGGTTGGCGATCAGGCGGATGATCCCCGCTGGCACGCGCACATAGGCGGCGGGCAGTAGCGTGTGGTCGCTGGGTCCGGCCTCGATCAGGCAGACCTTGAGCGTCGGGTCGGCGGACAAGCGGTTGGCCAGTACGCAACCGGCGGAGCCGGCACCAACCACGATGTAGTCGAAGGTCTGGGGAGCGCTTTGATTCATGGGGGGGTACCTCGCAGGCAGTCAAAGAAATCCATCTCAGAGCCCCAGCAGCGAGCCGACGTCGAGGGTCACTTGCAGGCCGACGACAAAGCCGTTACCGCTCAGCTCGCGGGCTTCGGGGTTGTAGAAATTATCCGGGTTGATCAGGTACTGGACGCTGGGCTCCAGGGCCAGTTCGTGGGTCAGGGCGATATGCGCGTTGGCCTCCAGGGCATACACATCGCGCTGGCCCAGGCGCGAGTCGCCGCCGTTGGCGATCCGCACCTGCTGCTGGAAGCGCAACTGGTGGTCGTTCAGGCGCAGGTAGCTGGCCTTGAGGTTGAGCTTGTCCCGGGGCCGGTCGAAGGGCGCGAGGTAGGTCAGGCCTGCCTCGGCGAACTGGCTGAAAGGCTGCTTGTCATCGGCCGCCGCCGACAGCGAGCCGAACAGCAGCAGGGCCTGGGGCGCGGTGCCCTGGCCGGCGTCGGCGCGCCACAGCGACTGCTGGAACTTGAAAAAGGCGCCGCCTGTGCCGAAGTCCATGGCCCCGGTCAGCGGGTCGACCTGCTTGGAAGTGTTGTAGTAGCCGTTGAGCTCGTAGTGCGAGCTGTAGGCATCGCGGTTCTGGCTGCCGACACCCAGCAGCAGGCTGGTGCCGCTGGCGTCGTCGGTGCTGAAGTCCAGGCCCTTGCGCTTCTTCAGGTAGTCCACCGGGTTGGATTCGAAGGCGCCGCCATGCACATACCACTCGGGCGTCATCTGGTACTTCAGGTAGCCGCCCCAGCTGCCGTAGGGCGGCGGCAGGACCCCGGTGGAGGAATCGATGATCGGGTCGTTGCAGGTCACCGTGCTTTCGCAGTTGTAGATGTAGAAGTAGCGTCGCGCGTTGGTGCGCCCCAGGCTCAGGTCCAGTTGGCCGTCGAGCCAGGTCTGCTGGTAGGTCAGCAGGCTCAGCTGGTTGCTGGTGAGGTCGTTGTGGATCGGCGCGCCGGCAAAGTAGCTGCCGGCGGCGCCTTGCCAATTGCGCGAGGTGGGCACGCCGGTCTGGTGGTCGAGAATGAACAGGGTCTGTTCAAAATGCACGGCCGCGCCGTCGAGGCCGGCCAGGGTCTGCAGGTTGAAATCGGCACCGACGAACAGATCGCCGCTGTTGCCGAAGCTGTGGGGCCGGGGGCCGGTGTCGAGGTTTTTCATCGCCAGGCTGAGGAACTGCACATGGGGGCTGATGCCCTGGTCGGCCAGGTAGTCGCCCAGGCCGGACAGTGGGCCGGAGCGGGTCTCGGTCGGGGCCTCGGCGAGGCAATCAAGGGGCAGCAGCAAGGCTGCCAGCAGCGGGCACAGCGCATAGGAAGGGTTCATGTCGGGTACTCGTTTCTTGTTGTTTTTGTCTTGAGTGTCGAACACCGGCGAATCAGGCCTCGGCCAGGGCCGGTGTCGGGTTGACCAGCACCTTGATCTGGCTCTTGTCCTGCAGCAGGGCTTCAAAACCCTGTTCGACCGCCTGCTCCAGGGCCAGGCAGCGAGTCACCACCCGGGACAGGTCCAGGCGTCCGCGGGCGAGCAGCTCGATCAGGTCGGGGTAGACATGCCGGTAGCCGACGCTGCTGAGCAGGCGCAGTTCGTTGTTCACCAGGTGGAAGGCATCCAGGCTCACTTCGCCCATCAAGCCCACCAGTACCGCTTCGCCACCCTTGCGCAGGCAGTGCAGGGCGTGGCTCAGGGTCTGCTGACTGCCGGCGGCTTCGAAGGCGCTGTCGAGGCCGCCGTCGCTGAGTTGCCGCAGCCGTTGCCGCAGGTCCGGGTCGCGGCCATCCAGGGCCGCCGAGGCGCCGAACTCCAGGGCTAGGCGCCTGCGCTGCGGGTCCAGGTCCACGGCGTAGATGCGTTCCACTCCGCGCAAGCGTGCCAGGAGGATCAGCAACAGGCCGATGGGCCCCAGGCCGAACGCCGCGCAACTGTCGCCGGCCATCAGGCTGCTCTGGTTCAAGGCATGGAAGGCCACCGCCGCAGGCTCCAGCACCGCGGCCTGCTTGAAACTGACGTTGTCCGGCAGGCGGTGCAGCATGTAGCTGGGCACCCGTGCCTGTTCGGCGAAGCCGCCGTCGCCCATCAGGCCGATAAAACCCATGAACTGGCAGAGGTTGTACTGGCCCATGCGGCAGTAGCTGCATTCGCCGCAACGGTATTCCGGTTCCACCGCCACCCGCTGCCCCAGCAGGTGCGGATCGACCCCCGGCCCCAGGGCAATTACCTGGCCGCAGAATTCGTGACCCAGGGTCAGCGGTGCCCGACAGCCGGACAATGGATGGACGACCTCCTGGGGAATGGAGTGAGGCCCATCGACGTACTCATGCAGGTCGCTGCCGCAGATGCCGCAGTAGGCGACTTGCAGCAGGACTTCCCCGGCGCCGGGCTGGCGCGGTTGCACCTGGCTCAAGCGCAGGTCGCGGGCGGCGTGCCAACGCAGTGCGTTCATGGCTGGTTTCCTCGAAGGGAGGTGGCAGGAGCGAGAGGGTCGTGCCGGGGTTGTCGACGGGCCAGCACCGCCGGCGCGGTTTCCTTGAGGAACAGCGCCAGCACAGCGGCCAGCAAGGCACCGCCACAGGACATCCACATGACGATCGACAGGCCGAAGCGGTCGGCGGCGAAACCGGCGACGGTGGGAGCGACGAAACCGCCCACCAACTCGCCGATGCCCATGATCAGGCCCAGGGCGGTGGCCATGACTTCCCGGGGCACGGTTTCCGCCGGGATGGTGGCCATGAACAGGGTGAAGCAGCCCAGGCCGGTGTAGGTCAGCAGCATCAGCACCCCCAGCAGCCAGGGCGAGGGCGCGTAGAGCAGGGCCAGGGGGCAGCAGGCGGCGATCAGCGAGAACAGCACCAGGGTCGGGCGTCGACCGATGCGGTCGGAAATCGCCGGCACGCCGAAGCCCCACAGCACCCAGGCGGCGCCCAGGCAGCTCATCACCGTGCCCATGCCGGCCGGGCTGTAGGCGCGCACCTTGACCAGGAAGGTCGGGGTGAAGGCAATCAGGATGATGAACCAGGTCAGGAACACGCAGCTGATCAGGGTGCAGAGCAGGATATTGCGGCTTTTCAGCAGGGCCAGGCGCTGCCCGCCCGATGCTCGCGCAGTGGCGGCCTGGGGTTCGCTCCGGGGCCGGTCCGGCTGCACGTAGCGCCAGATCAGCAGGGCGATCAGCAAGCCGGGCAGCAGCGAAATCACAAAGGCATGGCGCCAGCCAAAGGCCTCGGCCAGGCCGATCAGCACCGGCGGGCCGATCACCGCCCCCAGCAGGCCCGCGGCCGAGCCCTGCAGCAGGCCCATGTTCAGGCCCCGGCGATGGGGCGAGGAGGCTTCCACCATCAAGGATTGCGACAGCGGCAGGATCGGCCCTTCGGCCAGGCCCATGATGGCGCGAAACAGCAGCAGGCTGAGAAAGCCGCCCACCAGCCCGGACAGCGCCGAGCACAGGGAAAACAGCAGCACCGCGATGATCAGCAGTGGCTTGCGCCTGCCGCTGCGGTCCGACCAGGCGCCCACCAGGGCCCCGGAAACCGCCCAGGTCAGGGCCAACACCGAGGACAGCAGGCCCAGGTGGCTATTGCTCAGTTGCAGCTCGTCGGCCATGAAGGGAAACAGGAAGGACAGCGCCAGGCGATCGAAAAAGACGAAACCGAAGGTCAGGAACAGCACCGCCAGCAAGCGGTTTTCGTAGCGGGCCTTATTGTTTTTATTAGCCATGAAGGTTCTCCGGGGGAGGGGTTCAGCGACCGCCATCAGCGCAGCAAGCTGTCGATATGGGCGGCGCCCAGGCCGATCTTCTCGTAGTGCTCGCGGCACAGCGCGAGATAGGAATGCACGTCGAAATAGCCGTTGGGCTCACCCTGGTCGTCGAGCCAGATCAGCGGGCCCTTGACGATGAAGAACACCCGCATCGGCTGTTCATGCTCATAGGCCACCAGGGTGTGGCCTTCGCCCGGGGTTTCGTAGACGAAGTCGCCGGCGCTGGCGGTCCATTCATGCTCCAGGTAGCCCCACTTGCCGGACAGGGTGTAGGCGAAGACTTCGTGGGGGTGGTAATGGCGGTTCACCAGCCCGGCGCTGCGGGCCATGAGGATGTCGCACCAGCGGTTCTCGCTGGGGGAAATCCACAGCGGCCGCGAGGCCACGGTCTCGGTGAAGGGCACATACAGGCGCAGGTCGTCGCTGGCGGCGTCGGGCAGGTAGACCTCGGGCTTGGCATCGGGCTTGAAGCAGTGGGCGATGGGCTGCAGGTCTTTCCAGAATTCACGGGTGGCGGCTTCGGGCATGGTCGGCCTCGGTGGTTGTCATGGGGAAGGGCAGTGCCGACTTTAGGCCCGGGCAGGGCTTGGGGTTTGCGCGGATCGGACCTGTTGTTTGCCGCTTTCGGACAGGAATTGCCTGACCGCAAAACAGCACCCGATGAAGGCTGCAAGGCGCCACTGCCTCCCTGCGTCGGCAGTTGACAGGCTATATAGTTCAGATGTTAATGAACGGCCGCAGCCCGCAGAAAATGCGGCCCCTGGTGCCCGGACACAGCCTTGCCGTCCGGGGAAGATCCCGCCGCCATGAGAAGAACAACAATGTCTCCATGCGCCTTGCTCGAAACCCGGCACGCCAGCACCCAGGCGGTCGCCCTGGATCAACGCCTGAGCTTCTGGGAGGACTACAACGCCAGCACCCTGGTGGGGCTCAAGTGCAACTCCTACGCCGAAAGCGGCTTTGCCGCCCGCCAGGACAACCTGCAACTGCAAGCCATGCGCCTGGCGCGGATCGTCGGCAACGAACATGTGGTGGAGCGCGACAGCTCGATGATCCGCGGCGTGCCCAAGGAGTCGATCTTTGTCTCGCTGGTCAGCGGCAGCGGCTCGTTCTTCTATCAGGACGGCGCCTGCCAGGTGCTGGAACCCGGTGAACTGGTGGTCTACCGCACCGACAAGCCTTATCTGTTCGGTTTCGCCGGGGCCATGGGCCAGTTCATCTTCGATATCCCCCAGGAGCAGTTCGCCGAACGTTGCCTCAAGCGTTTCGACCGGCCGCTCAAGGTCAGCCTGCACAACGGTGGCCAGCGCCTGCTGCTGCGCACCCTGGGAGAGCGCACCCGGGCGTTTTTCCAGCAGCCGCTGCGGGGCGAGGCCGAGGGTTACCAGGAACAGGCCTTCCAACTGCTGGCCAGCATCATTGCCGGGCAGGCCGGCGAGCGGCCGATCAATGCCCTGAGCGCGGCCTACCTGCTGGCGGCCAAGCAGTGCATCCAAGAGCAGTTGGCCGACCCGGGGCTGAGCTGCGAGCGGGTGGCGGCCCAGACCGGCATTTCCACCCGGCACCTGGCCCGGCTGTTCGCCCTGGAAGACACCCTGCCCAGCCGTTTTATCCTCGAACAACGGCTGCAACAGGCCCGCCAGCTGCTGGGCAGCGGCCAGGGTGCGGGCCTGGATATCAGTGAAGTGGCCTACCGTCATGGCTTTGCCAGCCAGGCGCATTTCGCCCGGGCGTTCAAGGCGCGTTTCCAGCTCACCCCCAGCGAGGCGCGAGGCCCTCAGTAGCCTGAGGACCGCGGCTTGTGCCTATTTCCAGCCATCCCTCGGGCCTGGCGGCGTCCAGTGCCAGGGGCCGGGGATGCGGCTTCGGGGTGGCGAAGAGCTGGGGCAGAATTGCTCCAGGCCGCATTTTCGCAACAGTTCGTCCAGCGCTTGCCGCGAGGTATCCGCCGCAGGGGGCAAAGGCGGCTGCCACTCCTGCCGGCGCAGTTGTGCGGTGCGTTGCAACAAGCGCGTTCGGGCGCACTGCCAGAAACAGATTTCATCGAGGTAGTGCTCGGTTTTGCGGTGCATGGACATCTCCTTTGTCTCAGCGGATACGCAAGTTCCCGGCTGCCAGACAGCACAGCGCCAGGTTCACGGGCAAGCAGACGCGCAGGCCGCGTCGCGCGACACCCCGGGGCCGGTGTGGCCAGGGGCGTTGCAGCAGCACGCAGGTTTTTATGGGGGGTTAAGGGAATGCGGGCCTGAGGGTCATGCAGCTGATCAGAGGATAGAAAACCCTGAGCCGTGGCCGTGGCCAATGTCCCGGGCGGTGTTGTTCAAGCGTCGGCTGCCGAGCAGCGCAAGGCCGGTGGGAAGGGTGCAGGGATCAGGGTTGCGGTGCACGTCAGCGCGGGGTTGCTGCGGCGGCTGTGGCGAGGGCAGGAGGCGGTGGCTGATGCCGGGCATCAGCCACGCTGGTGCGGGGTGTTCAGCGCAGGGCGGCGATGGCCTCGGCCTGCTGGTCCAAGAGTTGCCGCTGCAGGGCCGCGAACTCGGCTCGGGGTTGTTGCAGGCGCACGAACTCCAGCATCGGGTCCTCTACGGCGGTGCGGATGCCCGACAGCGCCTCCAGGGTGGCCAGGCCGCAGAACGGCACATAGGCCTCCGAGTAGCCGCCTTCATGCACCAGCACCAGGCGCCCGCCGCACAGGCGCTCGGCGGCGTCGCGCAGGCACTGGGTCATTTCGCGGAACGAGTCGCTGTGCAGCAGCATGCGTGCCAGCGGGTCCACGGCGTTGGCGTCATAGCCACAGGCGACGATGATCAGCTGCGGTTCGAAGCGTTCCAGGGCCGGCAGCACGATACGCTGCATGGCGTGCAGGTAGGCGTCATGGCCGCCGCCGGGCAGCAGCGGGATATTGATGTTGCAGCCCAGGCCGGCGCCGCGCCCGCGTTCGTGTTCGCCGCCATAGCCCGGGGGAAAGCAGCCGTCCTGGTGCAGCGACAGGGTCAGCACATCGGCCCGTTCCTCGAAGATCGACTGGGTGCCGTTGCCGTGGTGCACGTCCCAATCCACCACCGCCACCTTGCCCAGGCCGTGGCGGGCCTTGGCCGCCTCGATGGCGATGGCGATATTGGCCAGGAAGCAGAAACCCATGGCCTGCTCGGCCTGGCAGTGGTGTCCTGGCGGCCGCGACAGGGCATAGGCGTTGTCGGCTTCGCCACTGAGCACCGCGTCCACCGCGGCGATCGCCAGCCCGGCAGACACACAGGCGATTGCATAGCTGCCGGGGCCCACGGGCGCCTCGTCCCCCAGTTCGCCGCCACCGGCATCGCTCAGGGCCTTGAAACGTTGCAGATAGTGGGCACTGTGCACCCGCAGCAGGTCCTCCTGGCTGGCCGGCGCGGCGCTCCGCAGCTGCAATTGCCGGGTCAGGCCGGAGACGTCCATCAGGCTTTTCAGCCGGCGCTTGGTTTCCGGCGACTCGGCATGCCCGGCCGCGGCCGGCGGCTGTACCCAACCGCCCACCGGCAGGGTCAGCACATGGGGCCCGGCGCTGTGCCAGAGGCAAAGTTCATCGAAGAAAAACGCGGTTTTGCAGGTCATGGCGATCTCCATCTTTCAAGGGAAGGGGCAGGCTGGCCGGGGCGTTCAGTGCGTGTGCCGACAGGCGAGCACCAGCAGCAGCGACAGCAGGGTGATGGCGCTGGCGCCGAGCAGCAGGCCCTGGAAGCCGCCGCTGCTTTCGATCAGGCGCCCGGCGATGCCCGGGCCAATCGCCAGGCCGGCGCTGATCACCAGGTTGGAGGCGTTCATCAGCCGGCCGCTGCGGTCCATTTCGGCCATGCGCGCGAGTATCAGCGGCAGGATGAAGGTCCAGGTGAACTTGAACACCAGCGCCGCTAGGGCGAAGCGCGCCAGCTGCGGCTGGCCCAGAAGCAGCAGTACCGAGGTCGCCATCAGGCCATAGCCCAGCAGCAACAGCAGCGGGCGCGGCAGGCGGTCGCCGAACAGGGTGGCGCACAGCGCACCGACGATGCCCATCAGGGTGGCGACGGCCAGGATCTCGCCGTTGCTCTGGGGCGAAAGCCCGGCCTGGCTGCCGATCGAGCCGATAAAGGTCCAGACCCCGCTGAGGCTGATGTAGAACGTCAGGATGCCGAGGATGCCCAGGCCGGCCTTGGTCCAGGCGATCGGTGGCGCCTTGCCGGCCTGGTTGCTGCCCTGCGCCGCGCCCGAGGGAAAGCGCCGTACCAGGGGCAGGCACAACAGCATCAGCAAGGCCAGGATCAGGTAGCAGGCCCCCAGGCCGAACCGGGCGAAGAGCATCGGCAGCAGGCTCAGGCCGATGCCCCCGAGCACCAGCTGGCCCATCACCCAGAAGCCATAGGCACGGCTCGGGGTGGGGCTGGCGGCGGCGCTGGCCAGGCAGATGATAATCAGCGAGCCGCCGGCCAGGGCGCTGCAGAAACGCGCCAATAACAGCAGCGGATAAGTGTCGGCGAGCATCGACAGCAGGTTGGCGGTGATAAACAGCAGGGCGCTGCTCAAGGCGGCGCGGCGCCAGTCGAGGTGCTTGAGCCACCAGATCGCCGGCAGCGTGGCCAGGCTCATGGCCCCCAGCTCGGCGGAAAACAGGTCGCCAATCTGCGCTGGGCTCAGTTGCCACTGGCTGGCCAGTTGCTCGGCGATGGCCGGGGCCATCAACAGCACGGCGGGGGTGATGGCGGCGAACAGCACGATGGCCGCCAGCAACCCCAGGGGTTGCTGGGCCAACTGCGGGGTGTCGCTCAAGGCGAGGTGGCGGGTGTTCATGGCAAGGCTCCTGAGGCAAGGGTCAGAGCAGGCGCAAGGCCGCGCAGCTGCTGCAGCTGGGGGCGTTGCTCATGGGCGTTGCATCTCGGGTTGGCGTGCTCATTCGGCACGCGGCGCTGGGCGGAAAAAGGCCAAAGGCGGCCTGTGGCCGTCAAACGCGACGGCGCAAGGCAACGGGCGCCAATGGGCGGGATCAGTCGGGCGGGGCGTGCAGCAGCTGGGCGATGCGGGCCTTGTCCTTGACCCCGAGCTTGCTGTAGATGGCGCGGATGTGATGGCGCACGGTGTTGGGTGAAATGCCCAGGTCGCGGGCCACTTCCTTGTAGGTCTTGCCGTCGCCGAAGCACTGGGCCACGGCGTTTTCCCGCGGGCTGAGCTTGGGCAGCAGGCTGCGGCTGCGGGCGGCCAGCAGGTACAGGTCGCCCACTGCCGAGCAGTCGATCTGCAGGCGCTTGCCCTCGAAGCCGCTGCTGTCCAGGGGCATCGGCAGTTGCGGGCCACTCCACTGCGGCCATTCATGCAGCAGCAGGTCGACGAAGCCGCGCTCGGCGCTTTGCAGCACGCCGCGCTGGTCGCACACCGCCAGGGCCAGGTTGCGCGGGCGGCTGAGTTTTTCGCGCATGGCCACCAGGGTGCGGATCTGATTGGCCGATACCGCCGCCACCAGGTGCAGCATCAGGTTGCCCAGCAACTGGCAGTCGCCGTGGTTGAACGCCGTGGCGCCCGGGGCGCGGTACAGGGCCAGGTGGTTGCTCAGTTGGGTCTTAGGGTCGATGTGCACCACGCACAGCAGTTCGCCGATGCGGTACAGGCGCCCCAGCCAGTTGAGCCCGGGGCCGTTGTCCGGGTCGCCCATATCGACAATCACTGCGCGCCCCGGAACCTCGTGCACCCGGCTCACGGTGACATCGCTGTGGCGGATCGATTGCCAGTCCGCCAGGTAGCTCGGTGGCAGGCGGTACAGGTAGCAGCTGTGTTCGTCGGGCACGCCATCGATCAGCGCCGAGCGGCCCCACCAGGCGCTGTCAAAAGGCAGCAGCCGGGCGATGCGCGCCAGGGCGTGGTGATGGAGGTTCTCGATGTCCTTGTTCTGCGCCAGTTGCTGCAGGTCCAGGGTCAGTTCACTGAAGGCCTGCAACAGGCTGGCCGGGTCATGCTCAGGTCGGTTCATGGCGCTGTACCTCTGGGTGACCTTGTTGTTGTTTTCGTCACGGAAGGGGTTGCGGGCCGGTATGCCTGGGGGGCGTGGGCAGGGCCTGGGTCGAGTATCGATGGCCCGCAGAACGTGCGCCATCCTACAGATGCAGGAGATGGCCCATGGCCCGATGGTGCTGATCGCTTATGCTCAAGCACTTGAAACCGCGAGTTCCATTGGGAGCGCGTTCGATGCCCATGCCGCCTTTCTCCGTATCCCACTGCGTGACGGGGTTCGACGCCAGCAGGCTGCGGCCCTGGGGCTGCCGCTTGTATGGTTTCAGCGAGACCCTGCCGGGCACCGTACAGCGGCTGGAGGTGGCCCAGCCACTGGTCAAGCTGGTGATCGGCCTGGCGTCCCCCTATGGCCTTGCCGCCAATGGGCGCGAGGAGCGTTGCCAGGCATTTCTGGTGAGCCGTCCGGCGGCGCCGATGCTTGTCGAGCAGCGTGGTGCTCATGCATGCATCGAGGTGGAGCTGCCACCCTGGGCCGCGTACCGGCTGTTCCAGGGCGATGGACAGGTGCTGGCCAGCCCTTGGCTGGATCTGCGGGAGCTGTGGGGCGCCGAGGTTTCCCTGCTGGTCGAGGCGCTGGAGGAAAGCCCCTGCTGGACCCGCCGACTGCAAAGGGTCGAAGGCTTTCTCGCCGAACGCCTGCAGCACTCGCGCCGGGACGTGCCCGAGATGCTGCGTCGGGCCTGGGAGGCGTTGCAGCGCAGCGGTGGCTGTGCCCCGATCCACCAGCTGAGCCAGCAGGCCGGCTGCAGCGGACGGCATTTTGCCAGTCGCTTCAAGGCCCATCTGGGGCAAGGGCCCAAGGCCTGCGCCCGGCATATCCGTTTTGCCCGTGCCCAGCAGTTGCTGGAGTCGGCACCGGCGCTGGAACTGGTGCAGGCTGCGGCACTGTGCGGCTACAGCGACCAGAGCCACTTCACCCGGGAGTTCCAGGCGTTTGCCGGCTGCTCCCCGGGGGCCTATGCCCGGGGCGGATGGGCCGATATTCCTGGCAAGCCGGGCTCTTTGCTCAAAGGGCAGGAAAATTGAGCGAACCGGTCAGTTTTATTCAAGACGGGCCAAGCCTTCCAGGCAGACAGTGACGCCTCTGTCTTTTATGAACATGGAGGGTCTTCTATGCCAGGTCATCTTTCTCATGTGGAAATCGGCGTTGCCGATGGCCCGCAGTCGCTGGTCTTCTTCCAGCACCTGTTCGACTGGTCGCCGCAACGGCTCGGTGCAACGGCCGATGCCTGGTTGCAGACGCCCTCGGTCCGGGTCGGGGTGCATGGCGACGATCCGCAGTCGCGCATGGTGCTGTATTTCGGGGTCAGCGACATGGCCGAAAGCGTGGCCCGGGTCCGGGCTCTGGGGGGGCAAGCCGGCGAGATCAGCCCCCACGAGCCCGGCTTCGGAAGCTTCTGCCTGTGCCACGATCCTCAGGGCGTGTGCTTCGGCCTGCACCAGCCGGACTCCTGAGCCCTGGCAGGCCAGCGGCGCACTCAGGCGGCGCGGCAGGGGCGTTGCAGGCGATGGAAACTGCGCTTGAAGTACACCAGCGAATCGCCTTGCTCCTGCACGCTGATTTCCTCCAGCTCCACCAGCATCAGCGAATGGGTGCCGATCTCCTGCACTTCGCGAATCCGCCCCTGAAGGCTGGCCAGGGCATCCTCCAGCACCGGCAGGGCGTGTATTCCGTCGCGCCAGGGATGCAGGGCGAAGCGCTGGTCCATGGCCAGGTCGGTCATGCCGGCAAAATGCCGGGCCAGTTCTTCGTGCTGGCCGCCCAGGACGTTGATGCACAACCGGCCATTGCCCTTGAACACCGGGTTCAGGGCGCTGCTGCGGTTGACGCAGACCATCAGCGTGGGCGGGCTGTCGGTGATCGAGCAGACCGCGGTGGCGGTGATGCCGCAACGTCCAGCCGGGCCGTTGCTGGTGATGACGCTGACCGCGGCGCTCATATGGGCCATGGCGTTGCGAAAGGCGAGTTGTTCGGGGGCGAGTTCGGACATGATCGAATCCTTGTTGGCAGGAGCTGGTCGGCGATGCAGGGCTTGCGGGCCTCTTCGCTGGCAAGCCAGCTCCTACGACGGTGGCGGGGCAGCGTGTTTTTTGTGGGCACCGGCATCACTGGCGGATACGGTCGAGCATATTGATGTCGTCGGGGTTGCAGAGGTGCGGCACGGTCCAGCCCTCGAGGTCGTAGTCGGCCAGGCAGCGGTCCACCAGCTCGGTCATGGCCTGCAGCGAGCCGCCGCCCTGGGCGTGGCGCAGGCACTGCATGCGAATCTCGTCCTGGCTGCCGGCGTAGTTGATCTCGTACAGCTCGTGACGCCCGCCGAACTCGGTGCCGATGGCGTCCCACAGCAGCTTGAGGATCTTGATCCGTTCCTCGTGGCCCATGCCCGCCGACCCCCGGCAGTAGGTGCTCAGGTACTGGTTGAGCTGCGGGTCCTTGAGATCCCGCGAGCCGGACGGCAGGTAGATCAGGCCGCTGGCCACCACCTGCTCGATGATCTTCTTGATCTCGGTGTAGGCCTGGGGCGCCAGCACCCGGTAGGCCTGCAAGGCCTCGCTGCTGGGCAGGAACACACCGTTGCGCCATTCGCTGGCCTTGCCGTGCATGGCGTCGGTCAGCGACCAGAACAGGTTGCGCCAGGCCAGCACTTCGCCCACCTGGGCCTGGACCCCACGAAACTCCAGGGAGCCGGTGCATTGCAGGGCCTTGACCAGCAGCCCGCTGATGAAGTCCAGCTTGACCGCCAGCCGGGTGCAGCCCTGCATCGGGAACAGCCGGCCGAAACCGCCCTGAGGGAACCACTGGCGGCAGCGCTCGAAGTCGCGGTAGATCAGCACGTTCTCCCAGGGGATGAACACCTTGTCCATGATCAGGATCGCATCGTTCTCGTCGAAGCGGCTGGACAGCGGGTAGTCGAAGGGCGAGCCGGTCATGCCGGCCTGCAGCTCATAGGACGGCCGGCAGATCAGCTTCATGCCCCGGGTGTTCATCGGCGCGATGAACATCAGGGCGAAGTCGGTGTTGTCCCCCAGTAACTGCGCCGAGCCCTGGCCGACGAAGTTGTAGTGGGTCAGGGCCGAGTTGGTGGCCACCACCTTGGCGCCGCTGACGATGATCCCGCCTTCCACTTCCTCATCCACCGAGATGAATACGTCCTTGACCTGGTCCACCGGTTTGTCGCGGTCGATGGGCGGGTTGACGATGGCGTGGTTGAGGTAGAGGCAGGCTTCCTGGATGCGCTGGTACCAGGTGCGGGCGTTGCCCTCGAAGCGCCCGTAGAACTGCGCATTGGCCCCCAGAACGCTGCCGAAGGCCGCCTTGTAGTCGGGGCTGCGGCCCATCCAGCCGTAGGTCAGGCGCGACCAGTCGGCAATGGCGTCGCGCTGTTGGCGCAGTTCGTCGGGGCTTCTCGCCGAGCGGAAGAACTTGTGGGTGTAGCCGCCGTTGCCGGTGTCGGTGTCCCAGCACAGCTGTTCCTTGGTGGCCGGGTCGTGCAGGGCGTCGTAGAGGCGGGCGATGGAGGCGGCCGAGTTGCGAAAGGCCGGGTGGCTGGTGACGTCTTTCACCCGGTCGCCATAGATGTAGATCTCGCGGTCATCGCGCAGGCTGGCCAGGTACTCGGCTCCGGTCAGCGGGCGATTGCTTGCGGCACGAAAGTCTTCGGGTTTCATATCCAGTCTCGACATTGTTTTTATTGACCGGGCCCATGATGGGCAGGGCAGGGCGGGGAAAAAATGGCTTTTCCGGCGAATGACTTGCACTTTCCATGGTGCTCGCCGCCGCCCTGGCAACCGCGCCAGGGAAAATCCCTCGCGGTGCTTTATCGATTCAGTTCACGTTGTGCTGTATCGGTACTGAAACACTGGCCTTTTTGATCGGTTTTTTTGCACGGCCACCCTATGGAAGGCGGATTTCGGCCGATATCTGTTACAGGCCGTGGGGGTATCAAGTACCCCGGGCCGACGTCGGCACAGCCCCTGACGCGCCTGACGGATCACTGGCATGGATGCTTGCCGCCCGCTCGCCCCCGAGAGTCGCCCTATGTCTTTGCGCAACCTGAATATCGCTCCGCGTGCTTTCCTCGGTTTTGCCTTTATTGCCTTGCTGGTCATGGTGCTGGGGGTGTTTGCGGTCAATCGCATGGCGATCATCCGCGATGCCTCCGTCGACATGGAAAGCAACCAGCTGCCCAGCGTGGGTTACCTGGGCAACCTCACCGAAAACGTCCTGCGCCTGCGCATCCTGTCCTTTCGTGTGCTGGTGAACCGCGACCCGGCCGGCCTGGCCGAGGCGCAGACGCGCATCGGCGTGCTGGTGGACAAGGTCAAGACCGCCCAGGCCGGTTATGCCGCGCTGCCGGCGGGTGGCGAGGAGGCGGCGCTGTACAAGAGCTTCGCCACGACCCTGGACAACTACCTGCAGGCGCAGAAGGAGATGCTCGAACTGTCGCGCCAGGACAAGCTCGATGAGCTGCGCAGCCTGATCAACACGCGGATCAAGGACGGCACCGACCAGATGGGCGAGCAGCTCAACAAGCTGATCGCGATCAACGCCGCCGATGCCAAGGCCGCCTCTGCAGCTGCCGGCGAGCACTACAACAGCGCCATTACCGGCATCGTCATCGTGGCGCTGCTGGCCGCGCTGCTGACCATTGTCCTGGCCCTGCTGCTGACCCGCAGCATCGTCAATCCACTGAACAAGGCGCTGAACGTCGCCGAAGTGATAGCCGGTGGCAACCTGCGCCAGGCCATCGAGATCGACGGCAAGGACGAACCGGCACGCCTGCTGCGGGCCCTGGCCGAGATGCAGGCCAGCCTGCGCCGCACCATCGAGCAGATTGCCGGTTCGGCGACCCAGCTGGCCTCGGCGGCCGAGGAACTCAACGCGGTTACCGAAGAAGCCTCCCGCGGCGTGCAGCAGCAGAACACCGAGATCGAGCAGGCGGCCACTGCGGTCAATGAAATGACCGCGGCGGTGGAAGAGGTGGCGCGCAACGCGGTGTCCACCTCCGAAGCCTCCAAGCAATCGACCCAGGCCGCCCGTGAAGGCCGCGACCGGGTGGTGCAGACCGTCGACTCGATCCAGACCATGGCCCACGACGTGCAAAACACCTCGGTGATGATCGAAGGCCTGGCCACCCAGGGCCGGGACATCGGCCAGGTGCTGGACGTGATCCGTGCCATCGCCGAACAGACCAACCTGCTGGCGCTCAACGCCGCCATCGAGGCGGCCCGGGCTGGCGAGGCCGGGCGTGGTTTTGCCGTGGTGGCCGACGAAGTGCGGGCCCTGGCCCATCGCACCGCGCAGTCGACCCAGGAAATCGAGAAGATGGTCGCCGGTATCCAGAACGGCACCGGCGAAGCCGTGGAGTCGATGCAGCAGAGCAACCAGCGCACCCAGAGCACCCTGGAACTGGCCCGCGCCGCCGGGGTGGCGCTGGAGCAGATCGCCGAATCGATCAATCAGATCAACGAACGCAACCTGGTGATCGCCAGCGCTTCGGAAGAACAGGCCCAGGTTTCCCGGGAAGTCGACCGCAACCTGGTGAATATCCGTGACCTGGCCGTGCAGTCGGCGGCCGGGGCCAACCAGACCAGCGCTGCCAGCCACGAGCTGTCGCGCCTGGCGGTGGACCTGAACGCCATGGTGGCGCGTTTCGTGATCTAACTGCACGAACGGTGGGCCGGGGCGCTCGACGACTACCCCGGCAGCACCTAGGGTTTTGGCTGAAGCATCTTGCACGGAGAACGTGATGCGCTATTCAGCCTTGACCCAAAGGATTGCCGGCGAAGGTTCCGCCGCCTGGAACATCCACTACCGGGCCCTGACCCTGCGCGAGCAAGGTCGCGACGTGCTGCTGCTGACCATCGGCGACCCGGATTTCGACACCCCGATGCCGGTGGTCCAGGCGGCCATCGACAGCCTGCTGGCGGGCGACACCCACTATTCGGAAGTGCGCGGCAACCTGGCGCTGCGCAGCAGCATCGCCCGCCGTCACCAGCGCCGCACCGGGCAGGTTGTCGATGCCGAGCATGTGGTGGTGCTGCCGGGGGCGCAGTGCGCGGTGTTTTCCGTGGTCCAGTGCCTGCTCAACCCGGGGGACGAGGTGCTGGTGCCCGAGCCCATGTACGTCACCTATGAAGCGGTATTCGGCGCCTGCGGGGCCAAGGTGGTGGCGGTACCGGTGCGTGCCGAGCAGGGCTTTCGCGTCGAGCCCGGGGAAATGGCGGCCCGCATCACCCCGCGCACTCGGGCCATGCTGCTCAACAGCCCGAACAACCCCTCCGGCGCCAGCCTCAGCCTGGACGACTGGCAGGCCCTGGCCCGGCTGTGCCTGGCCCATGACCTGTGGCTGATTTCCGATGAGGTCTACAGCGACCTGCTGTACCAGGGCCAGCACCTGAGCCCGGCCAGCCTGCCGCGCATGGGCGAGCGCACCGCCACCATCAACAGCCTGTCCAAGTCCCATGCCATGAGCGGCTGGCGGGTCGGCTGGGTGATTGCCCCCACGGTGCTCGCCGGGCACCTGAGCAACCTGGCCCTGTGCATGCTCTATGGCCTGCCGGACTTTGTGCAGAACGCCGCGGTGGTGGCCCTGGAGGGTGATCTGCCGGAGCTGGCACAGATGCACCAGGAATACCGGCTCCGTCGCGACCTGGTGTGCGCCATGCTCGGCGAATGCCCGGGGCTGACGCCGATCTGCCCGGACGGCGGGATGTTCGTCATGGTTGATGTGCGCGCCACCGGGCTGGACGCCCAGTCCTTCGCCGACTGCCTGTTGGAGCGGCACGGAGTGTCGGTGCTCGCCGGGGAGGCCTTCGGCCCCAGCGTGGCGGGTTATATCCGCATTGGCCTGGTGCTGGACCGCCCACGCCTGGCAGACGCCTGCCGGCGCATTGCCCGCTGCACCGCCGAGCTGCTGGAGCAAGGCCCCACACACCGCACCGGCAGGTAGCACCCTTTATCGTAGGAGCCGGCCGGGCGGCGTTCCGCTTGCCGGCGAAGGGGCCCGTGAGCCATGCAGCGCAATGGCTGACGCCGGGATTAGCCCGGCTGGCCGGTCCAGGCTTGGGCATTCACCAGGTTCGGCGGGCGCTTTCCGGCCAGCGCCGCCAGCAGGTTGTCCACCGCGCAACGGGCCATGGCTTCGCGGGTTTCATGGGTGGCCGAGCCCATATGCGGGGTGGCCACCACCTGGGGCAGTTGCAGCAGCCGGGAGTCGGGGGCCAGCGGCTCGCGTTCGAACACATCCAGCCCGGCGCCGCGAATCCGCCGTTCCTGCAAGGCCTCGATCAGGGCCGCTTCATCCACCACCTTGCCCCGGGAAATATTGATGAAGATGCTCTCGGGGCGCATCAGCGCCAGCTCGCGCCGGCCGATCAGGCCCTGGGTCTGGTCGGTCAGCGGCAGGGTCAGGCAGACGAAGTCGGCCTCTTGCAGCAACTGCTCGAGGCTGCAGTAGCGGGCATTGAAACGTTGCTCCACCGCCGGCTTGGGGCGGGTGCTGTGGTAGAGCACCGGCATGCCGAAACCGCAGTGGCCGCGCTGGGCCAGGGCCTCGCCAATGCGTCCCATGCCGATGATGCCCAGGGTCTTGCCGTGCACGTCGCTACCGAAATGCAGCGGACCTATGGTGCGCTGCCATTGCCCGGCGCGAACCATATTGGCCAGCTCCACCACCCGCCGCGCGGTGGCCAGGATCAGCGCGAAGCCGGTGTCGGCGGTGGTTTCGGTGAGCACATCCGGGGTATTGCTGAGGAGGATGCCGCGCCGGGTCAGGTAGTCGATGTCGTAGTTGTCCACCCCCACCGAGACACTGGCCACCGCCTGCAACTGCGGCGCCAGGTCCAGCAGCTCGGCGTCCAGGCGCAGGCTGGCGCCCAGCAGGCCCTGGGCTCTGGGCAGGGCCTGGCGCAGGGCCTGCAGGCCTTCGGCGTTGAGCTCATCGATCAGGGTCACCTCGGCCTGCTGTTGCAGGCGATCCATCAGCACGGGGGAGAGTTTCTTGTACAGCAGCACATGTTTTTTCATCAGCGGCTCCGTGGCCATTCAGGAGTGAGCCAGGCGCCGGCGCAGGGGCAGGGCCCTGGCCTGGGGCGCGCTGGCACCGGGTTTGAGCAGCAGGGTCAGCAGCACCGAGAGCAGCAGGGCACCGCTCATCAATAGATAGGACGCCCCCGGGGAGCCGGTGGAGCTGTTCAGGTAGCCCACCAGGTAGGAACCACCGAAGGAGCCCAGGGCGCCCATGCTGTTGATCAGGGCCATGGCGCCGCCGGCGACATTGGCCGGGAGAATTTCCGGGACGATCGCGAAGAACGGCCCGTAAGGCGCATACATGCAGGCCCCGGCGATCACCAGCAGGCTGTAGGACCACCAGAAGTGCTCGGCCCCCAGCAGGTAGGAGGCGTAGAAGGCGATGGCGGCCAGCAGCAGCGGCGGCCAGACGAAGCGCTTGCGCTTCTGCGTGCGGTCCGAGCCCCAGGACACCAGCAGCATGGCGATCACCGCCGCCAGGTAGGGCAGGGCCGAGAGCCAGCCGGCTTCCACCATGTCCATCTGCGCGCCCTGCTTGAGGATCGACGGCAGCCACAGCACGAAGCCGTAGACGCCGATGCTCCAGCAGAAGAACTGCAGGGCGAGGATGATCACCCGCGGCGAGCGGAAGGCTTCGGCGTAGTTCTTCACGGCCTTGAGGCCTTGCTGTTCGGCGGCCAGGGCGCTTTCCAGGTCTTGTTTCTCCTGGGGGCTGAGCCACTGCGCCTGGCTTGGCCGGTCATCGGCCAGGCGCCACCAGATAAAGGCCCAAAGCACCGCCGGCAAGCCCTCGATGATAAACATCCAGCGCCAGCTGAAATGCTCCACCAGGTAGCCCGAGACCACCGACATCCAGAGCATGGTCACCGGGTTACCGAGGATCAGGAAGGTGTTGGCCCGGGAGCGTTCGGCGCGGGTGAACCAGTGGCACAGGTACACCAGCATCGCCGGCATCACCGCCGCTTCCACCACCCCCAGCAGAAAGCGGATGGCGATCAGCATGTAGGCGTTGGCCACTATGCCGGTAAGGGTGGCCAGGCCGCCCCAGAGGATCAGGCTGACGAAGATCAGCTTCTTCACGCTGCGCTTTTGCGCGTAGATCGCCCCCGGCACCTGGAAGAAGAAGTAGCCGAGGAAGAACAGCGCACCCAGCAGGGACGACAGGGCCGGGGTGATTCTCAGGTCGGCGGCCATGCCCGAGGCTGCGGCGAAGCCGTAGTTGGCGCGGTCCAGGTAGGCCAGGCTGTAGGTGATAAAGACAATCGGCATGATGTACCACCAGCGGCGGCTGGCGAGTTTGAGGGCTTGCATGGCGGATCTCCTGAGCTTGTTGTTTTTGTCGCAACAGGTGGTGCTTGGGGTTTTGCTTACTGCGCCTAGACGCTACAGGCGGCTTGCCGAGGCGCCGTCGGGTCCGGCAACTGCTGGCGTGTGGGCAGGCCTTCCATATCGCCGCGGCTCTGCACCGCCAGGCTGCCGACCCAGTTGGCCCGCTGTACCGCTTCGAGCATGCTGCGGCTTTCCAGCAGGGCGCTGATCAGGCCCACGGCAAAGGCGTCGCCGGCGCCCACGGTGTCCACTACCTGGGCCACCGGCACGCTGTCGACAAAGCCGGCATCCAGTTGGGTGCGGTAGTAGGCGCCATGGGCACCGAGCTTGATCACCACGGCTTCAGCGCCCTGGTCCAGGTAGAAAGCGGCAATATCCGCCGGGTCGTCGCGGCCGGTGAGCAGGCGACCTTCGCCCAATCCCGGCAGCACCCAGTGGGCCAGGGCCGCCAGGCGGTTGATCTCGCGGATCATCAGGGTTTCGCTGGCCCACAGGCCGGGGCGCAGGTTGGGGTCGAAGGACACACTGCGCCCGGCCGCGCGCTGGTGCTGCATCAGGTGGGCGGACAGCTCCCGCGCCGAGGCCGACAGCGCCGGTGGAATGCCGGTGGCGTGCAAGTGGCGGGCCTGCAGCAGCGTCGGGTGCAGGTCGTCCAGGCTCAGGTGGCTGGCGGCCGAGCCACGGCGGAAGTATTCGACCCGGGGATCGTCGCCGTGGTCTTCCCGTGACTTGAGCTGGAAGCCGGTGGGGTGCAGCGGGTCGCAACGGACGAAGCGGCAGTCCAGGCCCTCGGCTTCCAGGGCCTGGCGCACGAAACGCCCCAGGGAGTCGTCGCCCACTCGGCTCAGCCAGGCCACCTTGAAACCCAGGCGCGACAGGCCGATGGCGACATTGCTGTCGGCGCCGGCGATGCGTTTGTGAAAGTGCCCGACCTCGGCCAGGTCGCCGCTGTGCTCGGCCACGAACATGGCCATGGTTTCACCGAAGGAAAGGATATCGATCTCAGACATCGGCATTCTCCAGTCGCGCTTGGCCCAGGTGTGCCAGCCGTTCCACCTGCTCGCGGGTCACCGATAGCAGATCGTCGCCCTGCAATGGATATTCCACGGCCCGGGTAAGGCCTTGGGTCATGTGCCGCAGCAGTTGTTCCCACTGTTGCAGGTCCTCGGCGCCGGGCGGCAGCGCCACGAGCTTGCCGTCGGCCCGCAGGCGTACCGCCTTGCAGTGCACATAGGCCACATGCCGGCCCAGCAGGCGCGCGGCCTGCAATGCAGACTGCCGCTGCCACTGCCAGTTGCCGATATCGAAGGTCATGCGCAGCGGCAGGTTGAGTGGCTCCACGGCACTGAAAAAGCGCTGGAAGGGCTCTATGCATCCGCCATGGGCGGTCTGGTCGTTCTCCACCAGCAGTTGCAGCGGCTGGCCAGAGAGCAGGTTGGCCAGGCTGCGCAAGTCGTGCTGCGCGTTGAAATGCCCGAGGGACACCTTGAGCTGGCGGGCGCCGAAGGCCTGGGCCCGCTGCAGGGTGGCGGCCAGTGCCGGGTTGGGCTGGTGACTATCGGCCTGCCACAGTTCCAGTGGTGAGGAAAACACGCTGTGCAAGCCATGCTGCTCGGCGCTGCGGGCCAGGGTGGCGGGTTCCTCGCCAGTCAACAGCTCCTCGCGCCATTCGATGCAGGCCGCACCGGCGGCTGCCACCAGGGCAATGAAATGCCCCTGGCCATGCTGGCGTACTGGCTCTGCGCCATAGCTGGACAGACTGATGGAAACGGGGGATCTACGCATATATCGGACCTCTGAAACCGGTTTCATTTACAAGCAGCGGCAAGTTCCAAGCGGCAAGCGACAAGCACCCGGCTTGCCTCTTGCAGCTAGCCCCTTGCCGCTGCCGTTGCTGCTGTTTGGGTAGAACCGCGAATGATCAGTTGGGCGGCGAAGTCCCTGACCTGCACGGGCCCGTTGTCGCCTTGCAGGCGTTGGCGCAGGCAGTCGAAGGCGCTGGCGCCGATGGCTGCCGTGGGCTGGGCCAGGGCGGTGATGCCGCTGCCCACCAGGGGCAACCAGTCAAGGTCGTCGAGGGCGATCAGGCCGATGCCGTCGAACAGTGGGCATTCCAGTTCGCGCAGGGCGCCGGTGGCTGCCAGGGTGGCCACGCCATTGGCGCAGAACAGCGCCTTGGGGCCGGGCCCCGGGGCGCTGAGAAAGGCTTGCAGTTGCTGGCGCAGTTGCGCGCCGGTGGCCAGTGCCTGGCCACGCAGGGCCGGGCGCCGGGCGATCTCGGCGGCAAAGGCGGTGCTGCGTTCCAGGCGCGAGCTGGTGCCGTCGTGGGGTTCGCTGACCAGCAGCAGGTCGCGGTAGCCCTGTTGCTCCAGGTGCTCGATGGCGCTGTGTACGGCGGCCGGGTTGTCCAGGCCCACCAGGTCGGCGTGCAGGGCGTCGAGCTTGCGGTCCACCAGGACCATGGGCATTTCCTGCTGCAGTTGCTGCAACTGCTCCAGGTGATGGCCCAGGGTGTTCACGATCAAGCCTTCGATGTTGTAGGCCCGCAGGTTGTCCAGGTGCCGGGCTTCCTGCTGGTCGTCGCGGTCGGTGTTGCACACCACCAGGCTGTAGCCGTGCTGGCGGCAGGCGGTTTCCACGCCATGCATCACGGCAATCGAATAGGGGTTGCGGATATCCGCCACCAGCATGCCGATCAGCCGCGTGCGCCCGCGCTTCAGGCCGCGGGCCATCTGGTTCGGGCGGTAGTCCAGGGCGCTGATCGCTTGTTCGATGCGCAGGGCGATGGCGTCGGAGAGCAGGGCGCGGTCTTCGCCGATAAAGCGCGACACGCTGGCCTTGGAGACCCCGGCGCGGCGGGCCACATCCTCGATGGTGACGCGGCTGCGCTGGGCGGCGGAAAACTGATTCACGGCGGACGACCTTATTCTTGGAATGATGGCGCTCCAGTCCTTTTTGACAGAAGGCTGAAACCGGTTTCAGGAAACCGCAAAAGGCCTTCTGTCGTCAAGGGTGCAACCCGGGGAAATATCATTCGGGCAGGGTGCCGGCTGACCGACGGTGATGCATCGGCAGGTTTCAGCCCCCTTGCAAGTGCTCGTCCAGATAGCCCAGCAGCAGGCTGTAGAGCGCATCCACTTCCGCCACCAGGCCCCTGGCCCGCAGGCAGCCGTGCACCAGGCCCAGGCCCGGATACAGCTGGCTCTGCCCCCCGGCGGCCAGCAGCCGTTGGTGATAGAGCGCGCCGTCGTCCCGCAGCGGATCGAACTGCGCCAGGGCGATCAGCGCCGGCGGCAGGCCGCGCAAATCATCCGCCAGTAAGGGCCGGGCATAGGCCGAACGCTGTTCGGGCTCGGGCAGGTACAGGGTCTGGAAGCTCTCCAGGTCGCTGCTGCTGAGCAGGGGCGCGTCGGCGCACTGGCTGCGCGAGGGCAGGTCGCTGGCGCCCCCCAGCCCGGGGTAGACCAGCACCTGGGCGGCGGGCAGCGGTTCACCGGCATCGCGCAGCGCCAGGCATAGGGCCGCCGCCAGATTGCCCCCGGCGCTGTCACCCATCACCAGCCGTCGCTGCGGGTGCAGCGGCAGGCTGGTCTGGCCTTGCACCAGGGCGCGCCATACTGCCAGGCAGTCGTCGAAGGCCGCCGGAAACGGCTGTTCCGGCGCCAGCCGGTAGTCCACGGCAATCACCAGCACCTGCAACTGGCTGGCCAGGTGAGCGCAGATGAAATCGTGGGAATCGAGGCCGCCCAGCACCCAACCACCACCGTGCAGGTACAGCAGCCAGGGCCAGCCGGCCGCCGGGGCCGGGCGGTCCGGGTGATACAGGCGCAGCGGCACCCGTGCCAGTTGCAGCTCCTGCACCGCCAGCCCGGGCGGATGGGCCGGGGTGAAGTGCCGGCACATGCGCTCGTAGCTCGCGCGCAGGCCCTTGAGGCTGCTGTCGCTGTCGGCGTAGCTCAGGGTCTGGCGGACAAAGGCGGCCATTTGCGGCGAGAGGGGGTAGTGGTTCATCGATCTGCCTGGAGCTGGGTCGCCGGCTTGTCGGCGAGGTGTTGATCAGCAGTTCTTTACAGCCCGGCCTTGACCGCTGCCAGGCCGTCGCCGCCGGCGAAGGTGGTGACCCCCGCCAGCCAGCGTTGCAGGTCCTCGGGGTGTTCGCGCAGCCATTGCCGGGCCACTTCCTGGGGTGCCTTGCGCTGCATGATCGGCACCATCAGCTGGCTTTCCTGGGCGGCGCTGAAGCTCAGGTTCTGCAACAGCCGATCGACGTTCGGGCAGCGCTGGGCATAGTCCGGGGCGGTGACCGTGGACACCGTCGCCGCGCCCTCGTTGGGCCCGTACACATCCTCGCTGCCGGTGAGGTAGGTGAGGCGCAGGTTGATATTCATCGGGTGCGGGGTCCAGCCGACGAACACCACGAACTCCTGGCGATTGATCGCCCGTTGTACCGCCGCCAGCATCCCGGCCTCGCCGGATTCGATCAGCTTGAAATCCTTGAGGCCGAAACGGTCGGTGTCGATCAGGGTCTTGATCGTGGTGTTGGCGCCGCTGCCGGGCTCGATGCCGTAGATCTTGCCCCCCAACTGCTGCTTGAAGCGGGCGATATCGGCGAAGGTTTTCAAACCTGCCTGGGCCACGTAGTCCGGCACCGCCAGGGTCGCCTGGGCATCCCTCAGGCTGGGTTTGGCCATGACCCGGACCTGCCCGGCGGCAACGAAGGGCGCGATGTTCTGGTCCATGGCCGGCTGCCAGTAACCGAGGAAGATATCCAGGCGCTTGTCGCGGATACCGGCAAAGATGATCTGCTGCACCGCGCTGGTCTGCTTGCTGTCGTAGCCCAGGCCCGTGAGCAGCACCTCGGCCATGGCGCTGGTGGCGATCACGTCGGTCCAGTTGACCACGCCCATGCGCACGTTCTTGCAGGCGGCGGGTTCGGCGGCCCAGGTGGGAGCGCTCAGGAGAGCGGCGCAGAGAATCGGCAAACAACCCTTGAACGATGCTTTCATCGGGGATCTCTTCCGGCAGGCGGTTATTGTTCAGAGCGGCGTCTTGGTGCGCCGTGGCTGCCACCTTACGTGGCGGTGGCGCCGGGTAAAACGCCCTGTGGCGACCGCCTTTTGCCCTCAGGCGACGCTCGCAGCTTCAGGCCCAGCGCTTGGGTGCAGATGCCTTGTGCCGTTTCAGCTGAACAGCCCGGCGGCGATATTGATCGAGAAACCGAGGATCGCGGTGTTGAACAGAAAACCGATCAGCGACTGGGCGAGGACGATCCTGCGCAGCTCGCGGGTGGCCACGCCGACATCCGAGGTCTGCACCGCCACGCCGATGGTGAAGGAGAAATACAGGAAGTCCCAGTAGTCCGGGGTGCTCAGGTTCTCGGCAAAGCGCAGGGCCTGTTCCTGGCCATCCCAGGTGTAGTAGAGGCGGGCGTAATGCACGCTGAAGATCACCCCCACCAGCAGCCAGGAGCCGATCACCGTCAGCCCGGTGAAACCGTAGTGCAGCAGGCGCTGGGTGCTGCCCAGGTCCTTGCTGCCCACCAGTTCGAAGGTAATGGCCACCAGGCTGGCCATGGCCGCGATACACACGATCAGCAGCACCACCCCGGCGTTCTCGTCCTCGACCTCGGCGATGCGTTTCACTTCCTCGGCGCGGGCGCGCACGGTCAGCCAGAACATCAGCGCCAGGTAGCTCCAGACCGCGACGTTCCAGCCGATCAGCACCTTGCTGATCAGGCTCTGTGCGGGCACCAGAAGGCCCACGGCGCAGCCCAGCAGCACACCGAGGGTCAAGCGGGGATGAGTACGGAACACGACGGACATGGGGGCTCGCGCAGGGTCAGGGAAGAGATGCGAACCATAGAAGCAGTAGAAGCTAGCCGCAAGCCGCAAGCCGCAAGCCGCAAGCCGCAAGCCGCAAGCCTCAAGTGGCAAGCTGCAAGTGCCTGGCTTCACGCTTGCCGCTTGGAGCTTGCCGCTTGTGGCTGCATCACTGCCATGAACAGCTCCGATTCCAGCAGATGGTGCAGCCATTGCTGCAAGGCGGTATAGGGCGTCTGGGCGAACCATTCCCGGTCGACGTGGGCGAACTGCCGCACAAAGGGCAGCAAGGCCATGTCCGCCAGGCTCGGGTGCTCGGCCAGCAAGTAGCGCCGCTCTTGCAACAGCCCATCGAGCTTGGCGAGAAAGGCCTCGCCCTGGGCCCGGTAATGCTCCATGGGCGCCTCGGGGTAGCGTTCGGCGTATTTGTAGCGATTGAGGTGCAGCTTGAACACCTGGTCGTTGTCCTCGATCAGCGCCGCCATCTGCGCCTGCGCTTCGGGGTCGCCCTGCAGGCGCCAGTTCTGCGGATCATGCTGGTCCAGGGCCCAGTGCATGATCTCCAGGCTCTGTTCCAGCACCCGTCCAGCCACCTCCAGCACCGGCACCGTGCCCTTGGGCGACAGGGCGAGCATCTCGGCCGGCTTGGCCTTGAGGCTGACTTCCACGGTGTGCAGCGCCACCCCGGCATAGCGCAGCGCCAGGCGCGCACGCATGGCGTAGGGGCAGCGGCGGAAGGAGTAGAGGGTGGCCAGTGGCGTGCTCATTTCACCTCCAGGGTGCTCAGGCCATTGCCCTGGCGGCTGACCTGGATCTGCACCGGAATCCGTTCGTGCATTTCCTGCACATGGGAAATCACCGCCACTTTGCGCCCCTGGGCCTGCAGGCCGTCGAGGGCATCCATGGCCAGTTGCAGCGACTCGGGGTCGAGGCTACCGAAACCTTCGTCGATGAATAGCGACTCGATTTTCAGCGTGCTGGAGGCCATGGACGCCAGCCCCAGGGCCAACGCCAGGGACACCAGGAAGGTTTCGCCGCCGGACAGCGAATGCACCGAACGGGTTTCATCGCCCATCTCGGTGTCCAGCACCAACAGGCCGAGCATGCTGCCGCCGCGTTTCAGGCGATAGCGGCGCACCAGTTGGCGCAACTGGGCGTTGGCGTGGTGCACCAGCAGGTCGAGGTTGTAGGCCTGGGCGATCTTGCGGAAGGTGTCGCCGGTGGCCGAGCCGATCAGCGCATTGAGCCGCGCCCAGCGTTGCCATTCGCCGTAGGCCTGGGCGATCTGCTCGGCCAGGGCCTGGTTGGCGTCTTGCCGGCGCTGGTCTTCGGCCTGTTGCGCACGCAATTCGGCGCTCAGTTGTTCGCTGGCGGCCAGTTGCTGATGCACCTGGTCCAGGGCGCTGGCCAGGTGTTCGG
This sequence comes from Pseudomonas sp. NFXW11, assembly GCF_049887815.1. Lineage (NCBI taxonomy): Bacteria > Pseudomonadati > Pseudomonadota > Gammaproteobacteria > Pseudomonadales > Pseudomonadaceae > Pseudomonas > Pseudomonas sp. NFXW11. Next base: position 73,887 of record NZ_JAGEKI010000018.1, read on the forward strand.
CATCCAGCGGCTCGTTGTGCTGGGCCTGGTGGCTGTGCAGCCGTTGCTCGCGCTCGGTGAGCAGGACCTTGGCCTGCTCCATGGCCTTTTCGCTCGCTTGCAGTTGCTGGCGCAGCGCGGCCACCTGCGGCTCGTCGAAACCGAGCAACAGCTCCAGCCCACCGTCGTCCAGCTCCGGATGTTGCTGGCGCCAATCGGCGATCTTGCTGCCCAGCTCCGCCTGCTCGGTTTGCAGGGCCAGCAGGCGTTCCTCCTTGCCTTGCAGCTCCGCGCCCAGTTGCACCAGCAGGCTGCGGACTTCCTGCAACTGCTGGCTGGCCAACCCTTCGGCGGCGCGTAGCTGTTCCACGGCCTGCTCCAGGTGCTGCTGCCAGGCTTCGGCGTTGGGGTGCTCGCCCAGCAGTTGCCCGAGCTTGTCGCGGGCGGCCTGTTGCTGCTCGGCCAGGGCATTGAACTGCGCCTGGGCGGCCTGCAGTTGCTGCACCCGGGTCTGTTGGCGGTCTTGCTCTTTTTCCAGGGCCAGCTGGCGTTGTTGCTGCTCCTGCTGTTCTTCCTGCTGCTGGTCGAGCTGTTCCAGGCGCTGCATCACCTGCTGATCGAGCTGCATGAAAGTCGCCGCCGGATCGCTGCGCAGTGCTTGCAGGGTATCGGCCGGCAGCAGGGTGGCAAAGGCCGACAGTTCTTCTTCCAGGCGCTGGCGATCGGCGCCCAGTTGTTGTTGCTGCTGGGTCAGCTGTTGCGTGGCCTGCTGGCTGGCCTCGACTGCCGTTTGCAGCTGCTGTTGCAGGCGTCCGGCGTCCTTTTGCAGTTGCAGCAGGGCGCCTTGGCGCTGTTCGTCCTGCTGCAGGTTCTGGTTCAGCTGGCTCAGTTGCTGATTGAGCCAGGCGTCGCGCCGGGCGGGCTCCTGGTCCAGCAGCGCGGCTGCCAATGGGTGGGCTTCGATGCTCGGGGCCAGGGCCTGTTGCTGGCTTGCCAGCTGTTCCTGTTGCAGCAGGAATTCCTTCTGCTGGGCAATCAGGCCACCGACCTGGCTGCGCAGTTCCGCGAGTTTTTCCTTGAGTTGATCCACCGCCTGGCGCGCATTGGCCTCTTCGTCGGCGTCGTGGCGACCCAGGCTTTGCAACAGCGCTTCGGGCTGATGGTAGGGGTGCTCGTGGCTGCCGCAAACCGGGCAGGGCTGATCGTCCTGCAACTGCCCGCGCAGCTCTTCGACACTGGCGCTGCGGGCCAGACGCTGGCGTTCCAGCAGTTGCTGGGTCACCGCCAGGGTCTGTTCGGCGAGCACCAGCTCGGCCTTGCTCTGCAGGCCAGCGCGGTTCAGCTCCTCGCGCTGGCTGGCAGCGCTTTGCAGTTTGTCTGCCAGTTGCGCGCCGCGCTGGTCCAGTTCCTGCTGGCTGGCCCAGAGCCGCACCAGTTCTTCGCAGGCGCGCTGTTGCTTGCGATTGCTCTGCAGCAGGTCGCTGAGGATCTGCAACTGTTCCGCCACCGCATGGGGCTCGGCGCCGGCTTCGCTGTACAGCAGCTGCAGCTCATCGCGTTGGCTGGCCAGTTGCTGCGCTGCGCTGGCGGCTCGCTGTTGCAGGCCGGGCAGTTCTTGCTGGCCCTGGTTCAGGCGGTTGCCGGCCTGCATCAGCTGTTGCAGGCGATCGCGGTAGGCCTTCCAGGCATCGCTGAGCGGCGCCAGATGGGTGCTGTGCTCCAGCTGTAGGGCAATCTGCTGCAGGCGCTCGGCAACCCGTTGCTGCTGTTCGAGCATGGCCTGGATCGCTTGCTGGCCTTGCGCGCTGGCCTGTTGCAGTTGTTCCTTGAGTTCGGCAGCTTCGCCATGGCCCTTGGCCAAGTGGGCGAGGGTGCTTTGCTCGGCAAAGGCCTCGCGCAGCTGTGGGGCGCTGCTGCTTTGCTGGGCCTGGGCGCCGAGCAGCGCGGCCTGGGCTGTGCCCAACTGCTGTTCAAGCTCGGCCTGGCGCTGTTGCTGGGCGCTGTGCTGCAGGCGCAGTTGCTGGATCTGCTCGGCCAGCGGGGTCAGTTGCAGGTTCAGCTCGGCCTGCCGGGCGAACTGATGGCGTTGCGGCGCCAACTGCTCCAGGCGGGCCAGCCGGGTACGCTCGCCGTCCAGGTTTTCCCAGGCGGTTTGCGCTTGTTGCAGTTGTTCGGCGGCGCTCTGCCGTTGCTCCTGCAGCAGTTGCAGTTCCTTGAGCCAGGCGTGTTGCAGCTCCAACTGCTTGAGCTGTGCCTGCTGGGCCTTGAACTGCTGCTGGGCGGCGTCGAAGCGCTGGTCCAGTTCGGCCCGGGCTTCGGGCTCCAGCGGGGTGATGCCACTGGCCTGGGCCTTGAGCGCCTTGTGCTGCTCGTCAGCTTCCTTGCTCTTGCTGTAGGCGCGGCGCCCGAGCTGGCTGTAGATCGAGGTGTTGGTGAGCTTTTCCAGCAGCTCGCTGCGTTCCTTGTCGTCGGCCTTGAGGAAGGCGCTGAACTCGCTCTGGGCCAGCATCACCGCGCGGGTGAACTGCTCGAAGTTGAGCCCCAGCTTGGCTTCGATCAGCTGTTCGTAGTCGCGCTTGCTGCTGGCCAGCAGTTGATTGCTGTCCAGGTCGTGCAGGCTCTGCTTGCTGGCCTGCAGCTTGCCGTTGGCCTTGTCCCGGGCGCGGTTGGTTTCCCAGCGCGCGCGGTAGCGTCGGCCGTCGATGCCGACGAAATCCACCTCGGCGTAACCGCTGCCGGTGCCACGCCGCAGCAGGGTGCGCGGGTCGCCGGTGGAAATCTCGCTATCGACATCCGGAACCTTGTTTTCCTTGGCGATATTGTTCAGCCGCGGCACCGCGCCGAACAGCGCCAGGCACAGGGCGTCGAGCAGGGTGCTCTTGCCGGCGCCGGTGGGCCCGGTGATGGCGAACAGCCCGGCGCTGGCCAGGGGCTCGGCCGTGAAGTCGATCTCGAAGGGGCCGGCCAGGGAGGCCAGGTTCTTCAGGCGAATGGCCAGGATCTTCATGGCTGATCCTCCTCGTGCTGCACTTCCTGGAGCAGTTGCGCGAAGTCCTTGAGGGTTTGTTCATCCACCTCGCTGCCGTAGCTGTCCAGCCAGGCGCGGCTGAACAGGTCCTGGGGGCTGAGCTGGTCCAGCTCCAGCAGTTGCGCGGCGTCGTCTTGGCCATCAAGGCCGCGGTTGCCGGCGTATTCGGCGGCGATCCGCACCAGGCGCACGGCCTTGCCTTGCAGGGCGCTTTCCACTTGCTGGCGCAGGTCGGGCTGGGGTTCGTCCAGGCGCACCCGCACCTCCAGCCAGGGCTGGCGTTGTTCTTCGTCCAGCAGATCGATATCCGCCAGTTCGCCCAGTTGCTTGAGGATCTCTGCCAGGGGCGCCGGGCCCAGGCGTTGCAGGTTGACGGCCCGGGGAATCAGCCGCGGCTCGACGCTGATCAGGCTTGCACCGTCCAGGCGCACATCGAGAATCTGGTGCTTGTAGTCGATCTCGGAAAACGACAGCGGGATCGGCGAGCCGCTGTAGCGGATGCGTTCCTCGCCATTGACCTTCTGCGGCTTGTGCAGGTGCCCCAGGGCCACGTAGCTGATATCGGCGCCGAACAGGCTGGCGGGCAGGGCCTCGGCGTTGCCGATGATCAGGCTGCGCTCGGAGTCCTCGGACACCGAACCACCGGCCATGTGCGCGTGGCTCACGGCGATCAGGGCCTGCCCGGGCTGGCGCTTGGCATTGGCTGCGGCGATCAGCCGGGCATGCACCTGGGCGATGCCCTTGAGGTAGTCGTCGCCCAGGTGCGCGCCTGTGACTTCGGCCGGCCGCAGGAAGGGCAGGGCCAGGCACCAGCCGGCAATCGCGCCGCTGGCATCGGGCAGCGGCAGCAGCAAGCGCTCGGTGTCCAGCTGGCCGTCATCGAGCCACAGCACCCGGCCCAGGGCGTGGGTGCGCAGGCGGCGCATCAGCGGCGCGGGCAATTCGATACGCGAACCGGAGTCGTGGTTACCGGCGATCATCACGATGGTCAGGGCCGGCTGCTGCTCGTGGGCGCTGACGATAAAGTCGTAGAGCCGCTCCTGAGCCTTGACCGGCGGGTTGACGGTGTCGAACACATCGCCGGCGATCAGCAGCACATCCGGCTGTTCGTGCTTGAGCTGGCGCAACAGCCACTGCAGAAAGCAGTCGTGCTCGAAGTCGCGCTCCTGGCCGTGGAGGTTCTGGCCCAGGTGCCAGTCGGAGGTGTGAAACAGACGCAAAATAAGCTCCAGAAAAGCAGCACTCAGGTTTCAAGCTGCAAGCTTCAAGTTGAAGCAAAAGCCGGGTTGTGGCTTGTGGCTTGCAGCTCGAAGCTTGCCGCTGCGGTTATTTAGGGTAGAGCGGCGGCAGGCTACCGGTATCGGCCTGCGGCGTCTGGACCCGTTCGTCAATTGGAATGGCGCGGATCGCCCGCCACAGTTCCTCGCCCTGCCAGAACTGGCCGCCCTCGCTGTAGAGGGCGCCATTCAGGCCGTCCAGGGCGTCGGACAGCGGAATAAAGCGCGCCGCCATCTCGGCCAGGGTCTCCGGCTGCTGGCGGGCCCAGGCGTCCAGGGCCTGGCGGGTGCTCTGCGGGTCATTGGCCTGGCAGGCGCGCTTGAGGTCGTCGAGCAGCGAGCGCGGGCTGGGCCCGGTCTGGGCCGCGCGCAGCACCGCCGGTTGCCAGCGGGCGCGCCACCACAGGCCAAAGCCCAGCAGGGTGCTGCAGGCCAGTAGCAGGGTGCTCAGCTGCCAGAGCCAGAGCACGCTGCTGTCGCCGCTGACGGGGGCGCTGCTGACCGGCGTGTCCGGCGCCAGGCTCGGGTTGTTGTTCACCTGCAAGGTGCGCGCCGGCAGGCTGCTGTGTTCCAGGCGATCTTCCTGGGTGTTCCACCAGGTCACTTCCAGGGCCGGCAGTTCGATGCTGCCGGTGCGGGTCGGCACCAGGGCCTGGCGGTCTTCGCGAATGCCCAGCAGGCCATTTTCCACCGGCTGGTTGCTCAACTTCGGCTGGTCCGGGTAGCTGCGCAGGCCATTCACCTCGGCCAGCGGCAGGGGCGGCAGCTGTGCGCTGGACAGGCCCTCGGCGCGCAGGGTCAGGCTGCGGGTCAGGGAATCGCCCACCTGCAGTGTGTCCGGTTCGGGGCTCCAGCTTTCTTCCAGGCTCAGGCTGCGGGCTGGTAACCAGGGGCTGTCGGCGGGGTAGGCGGCGGGCTTGGCCAGCACCTCCAGGCTGATGGGCGTGGAGCTGACATGGATCAGCTTGCCGGCCCTGGGGCCGTTGCTGTCCTGGCCGTTATTCGGGTTGGCCAGGGTGGCGCTGAAGGTCAGCGCCGGAATCTGCAAGGCGCCGCTGCGCTGCGGGTAGAGCGCGTAGCGTTTTTCGATGACCCCGTGGCGCACGCCATTGATCAGCTTTTCATAGGTGCGCGCTTCCCCCAGTTGCTCCATCCTGGCATCGCTGAGCAGCAGCGGGCTGAGGTTGCTGTCGTCGAACAACGGTACCGAGTGATAGATGTGCAGGGTCAGCAGCGCCTGGGCCTGGACGTAGACCTTGGGCTGGTCGAGCTCGGCCTCGATGAACACCGGCTCCAGCCGGGCTGCCGGTGCCTGCTCCGGGCCGGCATTGACTTGCAGGCTCAGGGCCTGGCTCTGCAGGCTGCCCAACTGCAAGGGGGCGATTTCCAGGGTGCCGGTTTGGCGCGGCAGCAGGGTGACTATCCAGCGGGTGCTGGCGTGGCTGTCGCCCAGGCTATTGAGCTGGTTGACCTGGCGCGTGCCACGCACTTCGAACTGCGCCTCCAGCGGCGTCAGGTCCGGCTTGCCGAACTGGGTGACATCGGTGGACTCCAGGGTCAGTTCGACGGTCTCCCCGGTGTTCACCTGGCTGCGGTCCAGGCTGGCGAACAGCCCGGCAGCCTGGGACTGGGAGGTCCAGAGCGCGAGGGCAAGCAGAAGGGCAGTGCAGCGGGTCATCGAATTTTTCCCTGATCCTGATGTTGTTGCTGTTCGTACCAGAATTTGCGTCGCAGCAATTCCCCCGGGTCGTCGGGGATCTTGCGCAGCCACTGTTCCAGCGCCTGCTGGTGTTCGGCGTCCAGGCTGTCCTCTGCCGGACGCAAAGGAGTGGTGGTGTGCTGGTCGTCCAGTTCGCTACCGGGCACATCGCTATGGCCAGCGCTCTGCGGGTCCGTTTGCCTGCCTTGCTCCTGGTCGGTTGGCGCTTGCCCGGGCTCGCTGGGGGACTCGCTGTCGGAAGGCGGCGGGTTCACCGCGCTGCTTGGGCCGGGCGGGTTGTGCTCCGGGTTGTCGGGGTTCTCGGCAGGCTGTTCGGCGGGCTTGTCTGCCGCTTGCTGCTGTTGCAGCAGGCTTTCCACCAGGGCCTTGTTCTGCTCTGCCGGTTGCAGGTCCGGCTGCAGTTCCAGGGCTTGCTCGTAGGCATCGATGGCCGCTTCCAGTTCACCGCTGCGGGCCAGGGCGTTACCGCGATTGTAGTGCGCGCGGGCATCGTTGCCGGTGGCGAAGCGCTCGGCGGCGGCGCCGTAGTTGCCCGCCTCGTACAAGGCCATGCCTTGCCATTGCGGGTCCTGGAAATGCCGTGCGGCCTCGGCCGGGCGCTGCTGTTCGAGCAGGCGCTGGCCCTGTTGGTCGGGGCGCAGCCACAGGTCGCGAAAATCCAGGGCGTAGCTGGACTGGGGTACGGCCAACAGCAGCAGCGGCAGGCACAGTAGCCAGCCGCGGCGCCCGGCGCAGGCCGCCAGCAATAGCAGGGGCAGCAACAGCCAGTAGCCCTGGTCGGCCCAGGTGTCCAGGCGCAGGGTCTGGCCGTCGTTGCGCACGCCCTGGGGGCCGCCCAGCAGGCCCAGGCCGCGCAGGTCGCTGTTGTCCAGGCGGGCCTGGCGATAGCGGCCGCCGACCTCGCCGATAAATTGCTTGAGCTCGGGGCTGTCCAGGCGCGACAGGAGGATCGCGCCCTGGTCGTCCTTGAGGTAGCTGCCGTCTTCCAGGGCTACCGGGGCGCCATCGCGGCTGCCGAAGCCGAGCATCAGCAACTGTGGCGCGTCGCCGTCCAGGGCCTGGCGAATGCCCTGGCGTTCCTGGGGGCTCAGGGATGAGGCCAGCAACAGCACCCGGCCCTGGCCCAGGGCGCCCTGGGCCAGCAGCTTGAGGGCCTTTTGCAGGGCCAGGTCGGCGCGCTGGCCGGGCTGGGGCATGATCGACGGCTTGAGCGCGTCCAGCAGGTTGCGGCTGGTGGCCAGGTCATCGGACAGCGGCACCAGGGTGTGGGCGCTGCCGGCATAGACCACGATCGCGGTCTGGGCGTCGCTGCGCAGGGCCAGCAGGTCCAGCAGCTTGTGCCGGGCCTGTTCCAGGCGATTGGGCGGCACGTCGCCGGCGAGCATTTGCGGGGTCAGTTCCAGCAGCACCACCAGTGGGTCGGCGGGCTTCTGGCTGGTCTGTTCCACGCGCTGCCAGCTCGGGCCCAGCAGTGCCAGCACCGCCAGCACCCAGGCCAGGCCCAGGGCCACCCAGGGCAGCTTGCTTTCGCGACCCTTGCCGCCGCGCAGCAGGGCGGCATGAAACGCCGGCGGCAGGATCACCTGCCAGCGCCCGGCGCGTTTCTGCCGGTGCCACAGCTGCCACAGCAACAGCGCCAGCAACGGCAGTATCAGCAACCAGCCGGGGCGGAACCAATGGGGCCAGAGGCTGATCATCGACGCCTCCGCAGGCGCAGGCGCTTGAGGCGTTCGCGCCAATCCGGCAAGGGCTGCAGGAAGTGCTTCCTGGTCAGCCAGCGTTGCAGGGGGTTGTCCGGCCAGTGCTCGCGCAGCACCAGCAGCACGCTGAACAGCAGCGCCGTGGCCAGGGGCCAGTGGTACAGGGCCTGGGCCGGGCGCGCCTGGGTCGGTTGCTGGGCCACGGGCTCCAGTTGGTCGAGGGTGGCCTTGATGGCTTGCAGCTCCTGGCCGTCGCGGGCGCGGAAATAGCGCCCGCCGGTGACTTCGGCCAGCTCCTTGAGGGCCGGCTCGTCCAGGTCCAGGCTCGGGTTCAGGCCCAGCACGCCAAGGGTGGCGCTCTGTTCCGGGTCGGCACCGATGCCGATGGGGTAGATTTTCACCCCTTCCTCGGCGGCCAGGCGCGCGGCAGTGATGGGGGCGATTTCACCGCCGTTGTTGGCGCCGTCGGTGACCAATATCAGCACCCGGCTCTGCGCCGGACGCTGGCGCAGGCGTTTCAGGGCCAGGCCGATGGCGTCGCCGATGGCGGTGTTCTTGCCGGCGATGCCGATCTTCGCTTCATCGAGCCAGATGCGCACCGTGCGCCGGTCGAAGGTCAGCGGCGCTTGCAGGTAGGCCTTGCTGCCGAACAGGATCAGGCCCACCCGATCGCCCTCGCGGTGTTCGAGAAAGTCACCCAGCAGGTGCTTGACCAGGCTCAGGCGGCTGACGTCTTCGTCTTGCCACTGCATATCGGGAAAGTCCATGGAACCGGAGACGTCCACCGCCACCAGCAGGTCGCGGCCACTGGCGGCCACCGGCAGCGGTTCGCCCAGCCATTGCGGGCGCGCCGCGGCCAGTAACAGCAGCAGCCACAGCAGGATGAACGGCGCCTGCTGGCGCCAGCCCGGCAGATGGGACCGGGCGCGGCGCTTGGACAAGCCTTCCAGCTCGTGGAGAAAGCTCACCTTGAGCGCCGGTTCGCCGCTGTCGGCTACCGGCAGCACCAGGCGCAGCAGCCAGGGCAGCGGCAGCAGGGCGAAGATCCACGGCCAGGCGAACTCAAACATGCTTGCGAATCCAGGTGTCCACCGCCTGGGTCAGGCCGGCGATGGCTTTGTCGTCGAGCTTGCACTCGGGCTTGTAGGCGCCTTCCACCAGCACCATCCAGCGGGTCAGGCCGGCGGCGGGGCAACGGTTGTCGAGAAAGGCCAGCCACTTGCGGCCATTGAGGGTGTGGCTCTGGCTGTTGGGGTAGTGGTTGCGGCACAGGCGCTTGAGCAAGGCATTCAGGGCCTGCAGCCAGGCGCCGGCGGGGGCGCCGTCATAGGGCTTGGGCAGCAGCGCCAGCTCCGCCAGGGCGGCCAGGCGCAGCGGGTCCAGGGGTTGCTCGCTGCGCGGCTGCACGGCCTTGCGCGGCCACAGGTGGCGCCAGTGCCAGAGGGCGAAACCCAGCAGCGGCAACAGCACCGCCAGCAGCCACCAGCCCGGCGCCGGTGGCCACAGGCTGACCGCAGGTGGCGGCAGCAGCGGTTGCAGTTGTTCCAGGCTGCTCATCGACCGGCTCCCGGACGTTGCGGGTTGAGGTACTCGCGCAGTTGCTCGACCATTTCGCTCTGGGTGCTCAGGGGCATCAGCAGCACCCGCAGCTTTTGCGCCAGGCGTTCCCAGCGGGCGATGCGCGCCTCGCTCTGGGCGCGGTAGGCCTGGCGCAGGTCGTAGTTCAGGGTGTCGAGTTCCAGCTGCGCACCGCGCTCGGCGAAACGCAGCAGCCCGGCGGCGGGCAGGGCATGGTCCAGCGGGTCGGACAAGGGCATCAGCAGCAGGTCGCAATGCCGCGACAACAGGCTCAACTGCTGTTCGGCGGCGTCGCTCAGGGCCCGTTCGTCACAGATCACGATCACCAGGCTGCCCGGGCGCAGCACTTCACGCCCGCGCAGCAGGGCGGTGCCCAGGGCATCGCGCTGGGGCTGGGCCTCGCTGTTCAGCGACTGGTTGACTCGTACCAGGCGGTTGAGCAGCTGCAACAGGCTCTGCTTGCTGCGCCGCGGCTTGATTTCGTAGTGCTCGTCGTCGCCGTACACCAGCCCGCCCACCCGGTCGTTATGGCCCAGGGCGGCCCAGCCGATCAGCGCCGCGGCCTGGGCCGCAAGCACCGACTTGAACATCAGCCCGGAGCCGAAGAACAGCTGGCGGCTCTGTTCCACCATGATGAAGATCGGCCGCTCGCGCTCCTCGTGGAACAGCTTGGTGTGGGGTTCCTGGGTGCGCGCGGTGACGCGCCAGTCGATGGTGCGCACGTCGTCGCCGGCCTGGTAGACCCGCACCTGGTCGAAGTCCACGCCGCGCCCGCGCAGCTTGGAATGGTGCAGGCCGATCAGCGGGCTGCGCTGGCTCGGGGTGGAGAACAGCTGCACCTCGCGCACGCGATGGCGCATCTCGATCAGTTCGCCGAGGGTAATGCGGATGCCGGGTTCGGCAACGGGCTGGGTCATGGGCGTCAGGCGACGGCAACGACGTCGAGGATGCGCTGTACCACACGGTCCTGGTCGATGCCTGCCGCTTCCGCTTCAAACGACAGGATGATGCGGTGGCGCAGCACGTCGAACAGCACCGCCTGGATGTCTTCCGGGCTGACGAAGTCGCGCCCGGCGAGCCAGGCGTGGGCCCGGGCGCAGCGGTCCAGGGCGATGGAACCGCGAGGGCTGGCGCCGTAGGCGATCCACTCGGCCAGTTCCGGGTCGAACTTGCCCGGAATGCGCGTGGCCATCACCAGTTGCACCAGGTATTCCTCCACCGCGTCGGCCATGTACAGGCCGAGGATTTCCTTGCGCGCGGCGAAGATCGCCTGCTGGCTGACCCGGCGCTCGGGGGTGGTTTCGCCGTTCAGCGCTTCGCCACGGGCCTGCTGGAGGATGCGCCGCTCGACGGCGGCATCGGGGAAGCCGATTTTCACGTGCATCAGGAAACGGTCGAGCTGGGCTTCGGGCAGCGGGTAGGTGCCTTCCTGCTCGATGGGGTTCTGGGTCGCCATCACCAGGAACAGCGGCGACAGTTCATAGGTGCTGCGGCCGACGCTGACCTGGCGCTCGGCCATGGCTTCCAGCAGGGCCGACTGGACCTTGGCCGGGGCACGGTTGATTTCGTCCGCCAGCACCAGGTTGTGGAAGATCGGGCCTTGCTGGAACACGAAGCTGCCGGTTTCCGGGCGATAGATCTCGGTGCCGGTGATGTCGGCGGGCAGCAGGTCGGGGGTGAACTGGATCCGATGGAACTGCGCTTCGATGCCTTCTGCCAACTCCTTGATGGCCTTGGTCTTGGCCAGGCCCGGGGCGCCCTCGACCAGCATGTGGCCGTCGGCGAGCAAGGCGATGAGCAAGCGCTCAATGAGTTTTTCCTGGCCGAGGATCTGCGTTGAAAGAAAGGTTCGCAGCGCCAAAAGCGCTTCACGATGTTCCATCGGTGACTGTTCCTGGAGAGGGTGCGCCCCGGGCGTTCAGATAACCCCGGGGCTGGGGGCGATACTTTAATCCATAGCGGGGGTCGGCGACTAACGGCGAACAGTGGATTTGGCCAATTAGTTGAAAAAAATCGGCTTTCGCGGCTGCCGGGCGGGTTGGCGCGCAACTTGTGTAGGAGGGACGCAGACTGTGTAGGAGCCGGCTTGCCGGCGAAGAGGCCCTCGAGCCTTGCGCACGGCTTGCGGACGCCTTCGCTGGCAAGCCAGCTCCTACAGCCCTACAGGCGAATGGGTGACGGCGCCCGCGGGTCGGCTCAGGCCAGCTGGCTGATATAGGTGCCGGTGCCCGTGAGGATGTTCTGCAGGGTCAGCTCGACTTCGGCCAGGTCGGCGGTGGCGGTGCTGTGGTGGATTTCCAGGTGGTCGGAACCGTTCAGCGCGTCGGCATCGCCGGCGGCGATCTCGATCAGCAGGGTGGTGGGGCTCAGGGTCACCTTGACCCCGTCGAGGGTCGAAGGCTCGCCGTCGAGGGTGATCTCCAGCTCGTCCTCGTCGGGGTAGCGGCTCATCAGGAACATTTCGCCGCGGCTGCTGTGGCAGCAGAGCATGGCCATGTTGTCTTCTTCGTCGTCACAAGGGTTGGCGATCAAGTGGGCAGTGGTCATCTGCATGGGGGCAATCCTGGGGGCGGGCAAAAAAGCGATTGTGCCAGTGCGAGGGAATTTCTGCTGCTTTGTCTGTCAGAGAACAGGTTGTGAATACAAGGGCGCCGGCAGTCACTTCTGGTACGAAAGTACCTTGAAACCGGCACAAATCCACGGTTTTTCCCCACTGCCTGCTAGTGTTGATCAGGGCGCGGGCGGCCGGTTGCGTGCCGTTGACCGAATATGTCGCAGCATCGCAAGCAGCTGTCGCATCGCTCTCGTTAAGCTGCGCAGCGGACAATTCGTTCTCAAGTGCAATAGGTTGCGTCTCAAATGCAATGGACAGCTGCAGGCACCCAGGCTGGCAAACCGCGCAAAACGCCGGCCGTTGCTGCAGTGGCTGATCGGCAACAGGTGAATGTGACCTCGATGTCCCGACCAGCTTCATCCACCTGGCATCCTGCAACCTCTGCCCGAGATTCAGGAGCAGGATGCACCACCGCCCCGCAAGGGGTTCGCATGCGACGCTACCCTCAATAACAAGCTCAAGCGGAGTACCACAGATGGCGTTCTTCACCGCAGCCAGCAAGGCCGACTTCCAGCACCAACTGCAAGCGGCACTGGCGCAGCACATCAGTGAACAGGCACTGCCACAAGTGGCGCTGTTCGCTGAACAATTCTTCGGCATCATGCCCCTGGACGAACTCACCCAGCGTCGCTTGTCCGACCTGACGGGCTGCACCCTTTCTGCCTGGCGCCTGCTTGAGCGCTTTGACCACGCGCAACCACAAGTGCGGGTCTACAACCCCGATTACGAACGTCATGGCTGGCAGTCGACCCACACCGCGGTGGAAGTCCTGCACCACGACCTGCCGTTCCTGGTGGACTCGGTGCGCACCGAGCTCAACCGCCGCGGCTACAGCATCCATACCCTGCAGACCACCGTGCTCAGCGTGCGCCGCGGCAGCAAGGGCGAGCTGCTGGAAATCCTGCCCAAGGGCACCCAGGGCGAAGGCGTGCAGCATGAGTCGCTGATGTACCTGGAGATCGACCGTTGCTCCAACGCCGCCGAACTCAGCGTGCTGGGCAAGGAGCTTGAACAGGTATTGGGCGAAGTGCGGGTTGCCGTGGCCGACTTCGAGCCGATGAAGGCCAAGGTCCAGGAACTGATCCAGAGCATCGACAACAGCCAGTTCGCGATTGCCGCTGAAGAAAAGAGCGAGATCAAGAGCTTCCTCGAATGGCTGGTGGGCAACCACTTCACCTTCCTCGGCTATGAAGAGTTCGTGGTCGGCTCCGACCAGGACGGCGGCCATATCGAATATGACCCCAACTCCTTCCTCGGCCTGGCCAAGCTGCTGCGCGCCGGCCTGACTGCCGACGACCTGCGCATCGAAGACTACGCCGTCGCCTACCTGCGCGAGCCCACGCCGCTGTCGTTTGCCAAGGCCTCGCTGCCGAGCCGCGTGCATCGCCCGGCCTACCCGGATTTCGTCTCGATCCGGCAGATCGATGCCGACGGCAAGGTGATCAAGGAATGCCGCTTCATGGGCCTCTACACCTCTTCGGTGTACGGCGAAAGCGTGCGGGTGATCCCCTACATCCGCCGCAAGGTGGAGATCATCGAGCAGCGTTCGGGCTTCCAGGCCAAGGCCCACCTGGGCAAGGAACTGGCCCAGGTACTGGAAGTACTGCCGCGCGACGACCTGTTCCAGACCCCGGTGGACGAGCTGTTCAGCACCGTGATGTCGATCGTGCAGATCCAGGAACGCAACAAGATCCGCGTGTTCCTGCGCAAGGACCCCTACGGCCGTTTCTGCTACTGCCTGGCCTATGTGCCGCGTGACATCTACTCCACCGAAGTGCGGCAGAAGATCCAGCAAGTGCTGATGGACCGCCTGCAAGCCACCGACTGCGAGTTCTGGACCTTCTTCTCCGAGTCGGTACTGGCCCGCGTGCAGCTGATTCTGCGGGTGGACCCCAAGCAGCGCATCGACATCGACCCGCTGCTGCTGGAAAAGGAAGTGATCCAGGCCTGCCGCAGCTGGCAGGACGACTACGCCAGCCTGGTGGTGGAGAGCTTCGGCGAAGCCCACGGCACCAATGTGCTGGCGGACTTCCCGAAAGGCTTCCCGGCCGGCTACCGCGAGCGCTTCGCCGCGCATTCGGCGGTGGTCGACATGCAGCACCTGCTGAGCCTGAGCGAAAGCAACCCGCTGGTGATGAGCTTCTACCAGCCTCTGGGCCAGGTAGCCGGGCAGCGCGAGCTGCACTGCAAGCTCTACCACGCCGACACCCCGCTGGCGCTGTCGGACGTGCTGCCGATCCTGGAAAACCTCGGCCTGCGCGTGCTGGGTGAATTCCCCTACCGCCTGCGCCACAGCAACGGCCGCGAGTTCTGGATCCACGATTTCGCCTTCAGCGCCGCCGAAGGCCTGGACCTGGATATCCAGCAGCTCAACGACACCCTGCAAGACGCCTTCGTGCATATCGTGCGTGGCGATGCCGAGAACGATGCCTTCAACCGCCTGGTGCTGACCGCCGGCCTGCCATGGCGCGACGTGGCGCTGCTGCGTGCCTACGCCCGCTACCTGAAGCAGATCCGCCTGGGCTTCGACCTGGGCTACATCGCCAGCACCCTGAACAACCACACCGATATCGCCCGCGAGCTCACCCGGTTGTTCAAGACCCGCTTCTACCTGGCGCGCAAGCTCACCAGCGACGACCTGGAAGACAAGCAACTGCGTCTGGAGCAGGCGATCCTCAGCGCCCTGGACGAGGTCCAGGTGCTCAACGAAGACCGCATCCTGCGGCGCTACCTGGACCTGATCAAGGCCACCCTGCGCACCAACTTCTACCAGACCGATGCCAACGGCCAGAACAAGTCCTACTTCAGCTTCAAGTTCAACCCGCACCTGATCCCCGAGCTGCCCAAGCCGGTGCCCAAGTTCGAGATCTTCGTCTACTCGCCACGGGTGGAAGGCGTGCACCTGCGCTTTGGCAATGTGGCCCGTGGCGGCCTGCGCTGGTCCGATCGCGAGGAAGACTTCCGCACCGAAGTGCTGGGCCTGGTAAAAGCCCAGCAAGTGAAGAACTCGGTGATCGTGCCGGTGGGCGCCAAGGGCGGCTTCCTGCCGCGTCGCCTGCCGCTGGGCGGCAGCCGTGACGAGATCGCCGCCGAGGGCATCGCCTGCTACCGCATCTTCATCTCCGGCTTGCTGGATATCACCGACAACCTCAAGGACGGTGGCGTGGTGCCGCCGGCCAACGTGGTGCGTCACGACAACGATGACCCGTACCTGGTGGTGGCGGCCGACAAGGGCACCGCGACCTTCTCCGACATCGCCAACAGCATCGCCATCGACTACGGCTTCTGGCTCGGCGACGCCTTTGCCTCCGGCGGTTCCGCCGGTTACGACCACAAGAAGATGGGCATCACCGCCAAGGGCGCGTGGGTGGGCGTGCAGCGTCACTTCCGCGAGCGCGGCATCAATGTCCAGGAAGACCCGATCACCGTGGTCGGCATCGGCGACATGGCCGGCGACGTGTTCGGCAACGGCTTGCTGATGTCTGACAAGCTGCAACTGGTGGCGGCGTTCAACCACCTGCACATCTTTGTCGATCCGAACCCGAACCCGGCCACCAGCTTCGTCGAGCGCCAGCGCATGTTCGAGCTGCCGCGCTCGGCCTGGAGCGACTACGACACCAGCATCATGTCCGAGGGCGGCGGCATCTTCTCGCGCAGCGCGAAGAGCATCGCCATCTCGCCACAGATGAAAGAGCGCTTCGACATCCAGGCCGACAAGCTGACCCCGACCGAGCTGCTTAACGCCTTGCTCAAGGCGCCGGTGGACCTGCTGTGGAACGGCGGTATCGGCACCTATGTCAAGGCCAGCACTGAAAGCCACGCCGATGTCGGCGACAAGGCCAACGATGCTCTGCGCGTAAACGGCAACGAACTGCGCTGCAAGGTGGTGGGCGAGGGCGGTAACCTCGGCATGACCCAGCTGGGTCGCGTCGAGTTCGGCCTCAATGGCGGCGGTTCCAACACCGACTTCATCGACAATGCCGGTGGCGTGGACTGCTCCGACCACGAAGTGAACATCAAGATCCTGCTCAACGAAGTGGTGCAGGCCGGTGACATGACCGACAAGCAGCGCAACCAGCTGCTGGCCAGCATGACCGACGAAGTCGGCGGCCTGGTGTTGGGCAACAACTACAAGCAGACCCAGGCCCTGTCCCTGGCCGCGCGCCGTGCCTACGAGCGTGCTGCCGAGTACAAGCGCCTGATGAACGACCTGGAAGGCCGTGGCAAGCTGGACCGCGCCATCGAGTACCTGCCGACCGAGGAGCAGCTCAATGAGCGCGCCGCGACCGGCAAGGGCCTGACCCGTCCGGAGCTGTCGGTGCTGATTTCCTACAGCAAGATCGACCTCAAGGAAGCGCTGCTCAAGTCCCAGGTGCCGGATGACGACTACCTCACCCGTGACATGGAGACCGCGTTCCCGCCGAGCCTGGTGGCCAAGTTCTCCGAGGCCATGCGGCGTCACCGCCTGAAGCGCGAGATCGTCAGCACCCAGATCGCCAACGACCTGGTCAACCACATGGGCATCACCTTCGTGCAGCGCCTGAAGGAGTCCACCGGCATGAGCCCGGCCAACGTCGCCGGCGCCTATGTGATAGTCCGGGACATCTTCCATCTCCCGCACTGGTTCCGCCAGATCGAAGCCCTGGATCACCAGGTCTCGGCCCAGGTGCAACTGGAGCTGATGGACGAGCTGATGCGCCTTGGCCGTCGTGCTACCCGCTGGTTCCTGCGCAGCCGCCGCAACGAGCAGGATGCCGCCCGTGACGTGGCGCACTTCGGTCCGCACCTGGCCGCCCTGGGCCTGAAGCTCGACGAGCTGCTGGAAGGCCCGACCCGCGAAGGCTGGCAGACCCGCTACACCGCCTACGTCGAAGCCGGCGTACCGGAGTTGCTGGCGCGCATGGTGGCAGGCACTACCCACCTGTACACCCTGCTGCCAATCATCGAGGCCGCGGATGTCACCGGTCACGACGCCGCCGATGTGGCCAAGGCCTACTTCGCCGTGGGCAGCGCCCTGGACCTGCCGTGGTACCTGCAGCAGATCAGCGATCTGCCAGTCACCAACAACTGGCAGGCCCAGGCCCGTGAAGCCTTCCGCGACGACGTGGACTGGCAGCAGCGGGCGATCACCATCAAGGTGCTGCAACTGGCCGACGCGCCAGCAGACATGGAAGCCCGCGTGGCCCTGTGGCTGGAGCAGAACGCCAGCATGGCCGATCGCTGGCGCGCGATGATGGTGGAAATCCGTGCCGCCAGCGGCACCGACTACGCCATGTACGCCGTGGCCAACCGGGAACTGCTGGACCTGGCCATGAGCGGTCAGTCGGTGCTGTAACGGCCTGACCCCGCCCAGAGCAAAAAAGCCCCGTATCTTGCGATACGGGGCTTTTTTATTGCTTGTCGGTCGCGCTTAGCGACTCTTACCCGAAGCATCCTGCTCGACCACCAGGTCCAGCACATAGACCTGGGACGGGGCGTCGGCCGGTGGGTTTTTCCATTCGTACTGCTTTACCCGCAGTACATTGCGCACGCCGTCCTGGTGCTCGTAGCCCTCGATGGACTGGTACAGCGGCTGCCAGTTGTCCTGGCTGGGCAGTTGCAGGCCGGCGGCGTCGTAGCGGCGTTCACGCACTTGCAGGCACTGGAAGTTGGGGATCAGTGGGTGGCTGCATTTGACGGTCTTGGCCGCCACTTCCAGGAACTTGATCTGGCCCTGGCTGCCGTAGCGGGTTTCCGGGGTGGCCTGGCCTTCGAAGGTGAGCACGCTGCCGTCGGCGCTGGTCAGTTGCAGCGTGGGCTGGGCACCGTTGTCGGTCAGTTGGGTGCGCATCTCGCCCTGGAACAGACGCCCGACGGCGGCATCCAGCGCCATGCGTGGTTGCTCGCAAGCCATCAGGGTGGCGGCCAGGGGTTGCACCTGGAGCACGCCGTTGGCGTAGCGGTAGCCGCCGAACTGGTTGTTGCAGCCGCCGCTGAGATTCAGGTTCTGCTCGCCGAAGCTCAGGCGCAGTTTGCGTTCCAGGCCCGCGTGCAGGGCCGGGATGGGCTTGCCCGCGGCATCCTTGGCCGAAACCAGTTGCCAGTAGTAGGCGGATAGCGCCGGCTGGGCGCTGCTGGAGGTGACGCTGGCGGGCATGGAAGGCGATCCTTCAGGGGTGGTGGAGACCGGGGCGCAGGCCTGGAGCAGGGCTGCGCAGACGGAGACAAGGAGGATGTTCTGTTTCATGGTTCGCTCTTTCAGCCTGGATAGAAGTGCGGCCTCCTGCACTGGCAGGAAGCCGGGCCGGTAAACCCTGGCACCGAAGTGGCCGGCGTTTGGCACTTGGGGTGAATGCCCCGGCGAATCTATGCCGGCCAACCTGTGCCATTACCGATTGCGCTGTGACAGCACTGTGCCAGTTCGGGTTCATGCACTTGGGTGCCGGGAAGTGTTACTAAATCTTGCACCATCGTCCAGATTACGCCGCCCGCAACCCGCCTGCGGGCAGCCTCGCAGCTCAGTGGGGCAGGGGCGTCAGCACCTCATCCTTGGCGTCCATCAGCATGAATACCAGCAGCTTGGCCGGCTGGCTCTGGCTGGCGTTGGCCGACACCGGATGCTCCGAACCTGCGGCTTCGAACCAGGATTCACCGGCCTTGTAGGTGACGCTCGGGCCGTCATTGACCTTGGAGGTAATGGCGCCCTCCAGCACATAGGCCATGGCCGCGCCGGCATGCCGATGGGGCACGGTGGCTTGGCCCGGGGCGTAATCAACGGTCAGCAGCATGACCTTCTTGCCTGGCATATTGGCGAGCGCCTGCTCCTGCAGCACCGCGAGTTTTTCCTGGCCATACACCGGGCCGTGGGCCAGGGCGCTCAGCGAGCAGGTCAGGGTCAGGGCGGCCAGGGCGCCGGTGAGGATCTTGTGCATGGGGGTTCTCCGCAGGGTGAAAGTGACCGACCCAGGCTAAGCCCAGGCAGCCCGGTGCCCTATAACCAATCCCGGCAAAGAACCCCAGACCAATGGCTCAGGCGGCGGGCGCCAGCTGTTGCAGCAGGTCGCGCAGCCGATCCAGGGCCGGGTCGATATCCAGGGTCTCGATGGCGCCGAAACCGATAAACAGGCCAGGGCGCTGCGGGCTGTCGTGGAAGAAATCCGCCAGGGAATACAGCCCCACCTCGACCTTCTTCGCCAGCGCCAGCAGCAGTGGCACATCCACTGCCACCCTGAACAGCGCTGCCATATGAAAGCCGGCGTTGCTGGGCACGGCCTCGAGCCAGGGCGCCAGGTCGCCCTCCAGGCGCTGCAGGATGCGTTCCCGGCGCCCGGCGTAGACACCGTGGCAGCGGCGGATGTGCTTGTGCAGGCAACCATCGTTGATGAACTTGGCCAGGGCCCATTGGGTGAGGGTCGGGGTGTGGCAGTCGGTGAGTTTTTTGGCCTTGATCACCGCCTCGCGAATCGCCGGTGGCAGCACCGCGTAGCCCAGGCGCAACTGCGGCAGCATGCTCTTGGAGAAGGTCCCGACATAGGCCACCACGCCCCGGCTGTCCAGGCTCTGCAGGGAGTCGGTGGGCCGGCCTTCATAGCGGAACTCGCTGTCGTAGTCGTCCTCGATGACGATCGCCCCCAGCTCCCGCGCCCGCTCCAGCAGCGCCAGACGGCGCGCGGGGCTCATGGGCATGCCCAGGGGAAACTGGTGGGACGGGGTGACGTAGATCAGCCGCACACCGTCGGGAATCTGCGCCACCTGCAGGCCTTGCTCATCCACCGCAATGCCCAGCACCTGGGCGCCCTGGGCACTGAACAACAGCCGCGCCGGGGTGTAGCCGGGGTCTTCCATGGCCACCAGGCTGCCGGGTTCGAGCACCACCCGGGCGATCAAGTCCAGGGCCTGTTGCGCGCCGTTGCACACCACGATGTCCTGGTCGCTGCAGGCCACCCCGCGGGAGAAGGCCGCATGCCCGGCAATTGCATGGCGCAGCACCGGCAGGCCTTCGGGCTGGCTGTACAGGCTGCCGCCCTGGGCCATACACCGCAGGGCGTGCTGCAGGCAGCGGCGCCAGTCTTCCTGGGGAAACTGCGCGCGGGTGGTGGCGCCGCCGATGAACTCGTAGCGCAGGCAACCTTCCAGGGTCGGGTGCTGCAGGGGCGCAGGCAATGCCTGCCAGCGCGCCAGGCTCTGGGCACAGGCCAGGTCCTGGGCGCTCTGCTTGCGCTCGGCCTGCACCGGGCGCGCCATGACGAAGGTACCGCGCCCGGTGTGCCCCACCAGGTAGCTCTCGTAGGTCAGCAGGCTGTAGGTATCGGACACCGTCTTGCGTGAAATCCCCAATTGCGCGGCCAGCAGGCGGCTGGGGGGCAACTGCGTGCCGGCCGTCAGGCGCCCATTCTCGATGGCGTCGCGCAGTTGCTGGTAGAGCTGCTGCGCCAGGTCCTTGCGGCCCTCGATCACCACATGAAGTTCCATGACTGCATCCGAAGCTGATAGATGGGCCAAGGTTACGCGCCGCCGGCGGCTTCGTGTAGTCGCCGGCACGGTGGGGAGTTACCAGAACCAGTAGGGCAGGAACTTCGGCGTCGGCTCGTTGGCCAGTTCCAGGTGGTAGGTGATGGCGTTGAAGAAGAAGCCGTCCAGCAGCAGAAAACTCGCCACGCCGAAGGCCAGGATGATCACCTCGCGATGGCGGTGCTCGGCGTACCGCCGGACTATCCAGTAGCGCAGCGTGCCCAGCAGGGCAAAGCCCGCGAACAGGCCGGCGAAGTTCGGCTGCAAGGGCTTTTCGGCGAAGCCGTTGTAGCCCAGCACCAGCAGCGCCAGCACCGTGCCTATGAGTGGCAGGTTCAGGCACAGGCGCAGCAGGCGCGCTTTGCTGGCGCGAAACAGCCCGCTGGGGTCGACGAACATATAGGCCGCCAGCAGGGCAATGGCCGGGGTGATGGAGACGATGTAGCGCGCCTTCTTCGAGTTGGGAATGCTGAAGAACAGGATCAGCACCACGAACCAGGCGGCCAGGTACAGCAGCAGACGCACAGCGGACGGTGGCGGGGCGCTGAACCATTGCCGACCGCTGCCGGCCATGACCTTCAGGGCATAGAACACCGTGAAGCTGTAGGTGAGCAGCCCGACGCTGAAATAGAAGTAATAGCGCGGCGAGTGATCGCTGGCGATACGTCCCAGGCCCTGCATCTGCAGCACTTCCTGCATAAAGGCCTGGCCGCCCTGCAGGTGGGCGGCCCAGGCCAGCAGGGCCACCATGGCGGCGAACAGCAGGCCGCACAGCAGCGAGAAAACGCTCAGGGTGCGCCACTGGCGGCTTAACAGGTAATAGCTGCCGACCACCAGCGCCGGGCCGATCAGGCCGATGGGCCCGCGCAGGGCGAAGCCCAGGGTCAGCCCGAGGAACACCAGCGCCAGGCGCCAGCGCTGCTGCTTGAGATCGGCGGAGTAGGCCAGGTAGAAGCAGCCCACGGTGGCCAGGGCCGGATAGATATCCAGGGCCAGGGAGTTGACGCTGTCCAGGAAGGCCCAGGTCAGCAGCGCAAAGAGCACGCCACAGACACCCCATTTCTGCCGGTGCAGGGCCCCCAGCTTGTAGATGAACACCAGTATCAGCGCCGCGGCGATGCACAAGGGCAGGCCCATGGACAGCACCGACAGCTGGCCGAAGGGCAGGGACGCCAGGTACACCAGCAGGGTGTTGAAAATGGTGTAGTCGGGGTAGGGCTGCAGATCGTCGGCGATGGGGAACAGGGTCATGCCGTGCTGCAGCATGTAGTCGGCGAAGTCGACGAAGCGTGTGGTGTAGTTGAGGATCGCCGGCTTGTACTGCAGCCCCATGAACAGCGCGAGGGCGATCAGGAAAATGCTCAGGCAGGGGCGTAGCGAGATTTGTCTTCTTAAGCTGTCCATGCGTCCAACATGCAAAAAAACGTCAATGATACGGTGCCCGACAGGTGAACGCCATGCGGGATCTGGGACCCGCCGGGGCTGCCGGCACCCTGGTTTCAGGCGCAGCAATCTAGCCGGGAAGGCGTTAAAAGAAGGTAAACGCAAGGGTTGTGGCAATGGTCTGGGGTAAATCCGTGCAATTGGCTATAGGGCCAAAGGCCCCCGGCCCTTAGCCTGTGCGCCGTCATTTATGTTCATGCACTACAGGTAGCCGTTATGAAGTTGCTTCACGTCGATGCCAGCGCCAAGGGCGAGCGCTCCAATTCCCGGGCCCTGGGCCGTTTCTTTATCCAGCAGTTGCAGGAACAGGGGCTGACCCTGGAAATCGACTATCTGGACCTTGCCCAAGAGGCGCCGGCCGCCGTCACCGAAGCTTTCGCCATTGCCACCTACACCGCCCCCGAGGCGCGCACCGCGGCCATGCGCGAGACCCTGGCGGCCTCCGACGGGCTGTGCCAGCGGTTGCTGGACGCCGATGCCTGTCTGTTCGCCATGCCCATGTACAACTGGTCGATGCCGTCCACCTTCAAGGCCTATATCGACAACATCACCCGCACCGAGCTCACCTACCACAACACCGCGCAAGGCATAGTCGGTCAACTGAGCCGGCAGAAGGTGCTGTTTCTCACCAGTCGCGGTGCCGACCTGCGGCCGGGCACGCCCCTGGCCTGGATGGACGCCCTGACCCCATCGCTGCGCGCCGCCTTTGCCTTTATCGGCGTGCAACAGCCGCAGTTCGTCGATGCCCAGCCGCTGCAGTTCGCCGACCCCGAGGCCCGCAGCGAAGCCCTGGAGCGTGCCCGTGGCGAGTTGCAGCAACTGGCCCGGCAATGGGCCGCCTGAAGCCCTGAACAGCCAGGCGCTCAGGGCCGTTGCGGGGTGACCGAGGTGCCGAAGGTATTGCCCATGCGCACGCTGGTGGCGGCCGGGGTCGCCAGGCCGTTCTGGTTGGGCGGGCGCTGGTGCACCGGCTTTTCCATGGCCTGCTGATTGGCCTTGGCCGCCTTTACCGCGTCCGGGTCATTGCCCATCTGCTTGCTCAGGCAGCTGTAGTCGGGAGCCTTGTAGCCGCCGACGCTGACCTCCACACAGCCCTCACGGGCTTCTTCGGCCTGCAGCGCCCAGGGCAGGGCGTTAAGCAGCAACAGGGCTGCGGCTAAGCGACTCGATGGATTCATTCCGGCCTCCTGGCTGGCCCGGGAACACGGGCCTCGATGCCGGCCGAGTGTAGAGCAAACAGGCGCTTGAAAAAGTGATGGTTTTTTTGCCGTGGCTGTCACACCAGATTCATAAATTGGCCTCAGGATGGCGCTTTTCAGGGATTGGACAGCAGTGCAGCGACGGCGCGCGCGGGTCGGGCGATGGGCAACATTGCACGGGGGCTTGGCGACCTGGGGGCTGGGCTGGCTGCTATTGCTGCTGACGCCCGCAGGCTGGGCGCAGGAGGCCGCGCCCGGGCCGCCACGGGTGGATTCCCAGGCCCTGCTGGCGCTGGATATTCCCGCCCAGGACCTGCTGCAGGCGCTGGAGCTGTTCAGCCGCGCCACGGGAATGGCGGTGCTGGTGGATCGGGATTTGAGCCGTGGCCGCCGCTCGGTCAGCGTCAAGGGGCGCTACAGCGCGCGCGAGGGGTTGCAGCGGCTGTTGGCCGGCAGTGGCCTGATGGCCCGCTATGCCCGTGGCGATGCCTTCACCCTGCAGGTGCCGCCGGCAACTCAGGCGCCGCCGCAGGGCAGCGACGGGGCGCGGGCGGCGAGGCTCAACAGCAGCTATGCCAGTGCCGTGCAGCAGGCGGTGGAACGCAGCTTGTGTGCCTCGGCGCTGACCCGGCCCGGCGCTTTTCGCGCCTTGCTGCAACTGTGGATCGGCGCCGACGGCGCGGTGCAGCACAGCCGCCTGGTGAGCAGCACCGGCGACCTGCAGCGCGACGAGGCCCTGGTGCAGCGCCTGGCGCACACCCGGGTCGGGCGCCAGGCGCCCAGCTCGCTGCGCCAGCCGCTGACCTTACTCTTGATACCGGACACAACAGGGACACGCATGGATTGCAAGGACTGGGAAGGAGCTTCCGGGGTATGAAAGACACCGGGCAGAGTGCGATGGTCAGGCTGTTCCTGACGTCCTACGAGGACTTTCGGGTGCGCTTGCGCAGGCGCCTGGGTTCCGAGGACCTGGCCAACGATGTGCTGCATGAAACCTACCTGCGGGTCGACCGCATGGAAACCCCGCCCAACCTGCTGCAACCCAATGCCTACCTGTACCGCATGGCGTTGAATATCGCCGCCGACCGCCGCCAGTCCGATGCCCGCCTGCTCACCGGCGACGAGGTCGAGGAGCTGTTGCAGATCGCCGACGATGCCCAGGACCCGTCACGGGTGGTGGGCGGGCAGAAGGAAATCCAGATTCTGCTCAAGGCCCTCTACGAGCTGCCGGCGCGGCGTCGGCGGATCTTTATCGCGGCGCGCCTGGAAGAGGCGCCGCACCTGGAAATCTCCCAGCGTTTCGGCATTTCCACACGGATGGTGGAGAAGGAACTCAAGGCCGCCCTCGGGCATTGCGCCCTGCGCCTTGAAAGAAAAGTCATTCAGCGGTTCGGTCCCGGGGCTGGAAAACCGTCCTAGACAAAGAGTCCTGATCAATCCGTGAGAATCTGCGCGCTTGAATATCTTTAGCATCTCCACGCCCCGGGTCGCGGCGGACCAGCAGTTGCTGAGCGAGGCCCGGGACTGGCTGGTCCTTCTGACCTCGGGCCAGGCCACCGCCGCCGATGCCCGGGCGCTGCGCCAGTGGTGTGGGCAAAGCCCGCAACATGCCGCTGCCTTCGAACAGACCAAGGCCCTGTGGCATTGCCTGCAACCGGCCGCCGAACAGCTGGAACGCCAGGGCCGGCCCGTTCTATTCGGGCGCAGGGCGTTCCTCGGTGGCGCCCTGGCGGCCTCGGCGGCGCTGTTCATGCTGCGCTTCACCGTGCCCGGCGGTTTTGCCGGGCTCACGGCCGACTATTCCACCGCAGTGGGCGAACAGCGGCGGGTGCAACTGAGCCAGGACCTGAGCCTGGAGCTCAATACCCAGACCCGCCTCAACCGCCGCGACCTGGGCGCGGGGCAGCAGGCCCTGGAGTTGCTGGAGGGCGAAGTGGAGGTTTCCAGCCGCAGCCGGCAGCCGTTGCAGATCCAGGCCGGGGACGGTTGGCTGAGTGCGGCCCAGGCGCGTTTCAATCTGCGCAACACTGACCATCAAGTGTGCGTGACCTGCATTGAAGGCAGCCTGCAAGTGCTGGTAGCGGGGCGCAGCATCCGCCTCGACAGCGGTCGGCAGCTGCGTTACGACGCCCATGGCGTGGGCCAGCCGCAGGTGGTGGACCCGCAGCAGGTGATGGCCTGGCGCGAGCAGGTGCTGGTGTTCGACGACGCCAGCCTGGCCACGGTGATTGCCGAGATCAATCGTTATCGTCCGGGGATGCTGGTGCTGCTCAATGCCGAACTGGGGCAGCGCAAGGTGCAGGCGCGGTTCAGTCTTGATCAGTTGGCGGGGGTGGCTTTGCTGATTCGTGATGCTTATGGGGCCAAGTGTACGGAATTGCCGGGTGGGGTCGTACTGCTTAGCTAAGCGGCAAGCTGCAAGTTAAAGCCGTAGCCAGCTTGTAGCTTGCTGCTTGTAGCTTGGCTGCTTAGGGCTAGTTGAGGGGGCCGAGCACCGTTCTGTACTGTTCTGTTCCCTGTTCGGTCTGGCGCACCAGGCGGATTTCCAGGCCGGTGGGGTTGTCGCGGCGATTGCCGGCCAGTTGCCGCCAGCCCTTGTCCGGGTCCCAGACTCTTACTTGCAGGTCGCTGACCTTGTTCAGTACCGCTACACCTTCTTGCGGCGCGGGCAGGGGGTAGCGGTCGCGGGCGGCGGCCACGGCGCGGTACAGGGTGTCGCCCTTGAGCCACCAGCGCACCCGCTGCAAGCCCTGCTCTGGCGCTGCGGCGCTGCGGATCACGTCCAGGCGAAAACCCTTGCTGTCGGAGCTGCGCACGCTCAACGGGGCAGGGCTGTCGGGCTCGTTGTCCGGGCTTTCCCCCAGGCTTGGCTCGCGCAGTTCGGGGCCGGCGCGCAAGGCCACGTCGCGCTCCAGCTGGTTGAGGCTGCGCAGCAGTTCCTCGGTCTGCTCGGTGCTGGCGCGCAGATGAGCATCGGCCCGGGTCACGCTGTCCAGGCCGCGCCAGGCGATCAGGCTGACGATTGCCATCAGCATGATCGCCACCATCACTTCGATCAGGGTGAAACCTTGCTGGTTGCGCTTCATGGCTGGTCCACCACCCGCAACTGGCCAGCAGCGCTGCGCTCCACCCGCAGTTGCTGCTGGCCGTCGGACAGCACCAGGCGCAACGGCGGGTTGATCCACTCGGCATTCAGCACCAGGCGCTGCTTGGGTTCGATGCGCACCTGCAACTGTGGGGTGTCCCAGTTCCTGGGGCGCAGTTGGCTGTCCTGGTGGAAGTCGTCGAGGCCGTTGCCGTTGTCGGCGGCTCGGCTGAAGGCGTAGCCCTTGGCCGTGGTGCGCCAGCTGATCGGCCGGCCATCGGCCCGGGCTTCGGCCTGCGCCACCTGCAGCAGTTGCACCAGGCGCTCGGCATCCTTGCGCAACAACTGCAGCGGGTCGGGGCGGATGCTCAGGCCCACGGCGGCGCTGGCGATGCCGATGATCACCAGCACCACCATCAGTTCGATCAGGGTAAAGCCTGCTTGCTTGCCGGCTCGCATCAATAGCTTCTCCTTGCTGAGGCTTCCAGGTTGCCCGAGGCAGATGATCATTCGATGAAATAAAACCGTGAGAATTGCCCTGTAGGCTGCGGGTACGGACAAACAGGAGGTCCCACCGATGCTTCGCGCCATGACGTTCACCTCGCGCTTCAGCGCGCCCCGATTGCTGCAATACACGGCCTTGCTGGCGGCCCTGGCCGGGGTCGCGACCTGGACCACGTTGCTGCTGACCCCGGCCGAATCCCGCACCCCGACGGTGGCGCCCCAGGTGCTGGCGGCGCGGGTCGAAAACCCGGCCATGCAGTGGTTCGCCAACCAGCCGTCGCAGCTCGATGTCAAGGTTTCCGGGGTCATGGCCGGGGCCCGTGGCGCGGTGGCCGTGCTGCGTCTGAACGATGGCCCACCGCGCAGCTTCCTGGCCGGCGAGCAACTGACCCAGGGCGTGCGCCTGGCGGCGATCGAGGCCGATGGCGTACTGATCGAGCGTGGCGGCGAGCAGTCGCGGATCAAGGTCAGCAAGCTGCCGGACTCGCCGACGCTGCCGCGCCTGACGCGCTGAACTTCACTGGCGCAGCACCAGCGGCCGGCTGACCAGGGTTTCCAGCCGGGCCAGGGGCGGCGCCTCGCGGCTGCGGTCGCGCACCTGCACACTGACCAGCAGCAAGCCCGGCAGCGGCGCGGCGGCAATCGCCTGCTCGCAACGCAGCTTGAGCCGGCCCTGGTCGCAGTCGACATTCTTCAGGCCAGTGGCCAGGCGGCCTTCCAGGCGCAGTTCCGCCAGGCGGCTCTGGGCCGCCAGCAGGGCCAGCGACTTGTCCCGCAACAGGCCGTTGCTCTGGGTCATCAGGCCGGCCACGCGCACCGCCGCCGACAGCGCCACGGCAATGATGGCCAGGGCCACCAGCACCTCGATCAGGGTGAAACCAGCTTGTTTGCGCAAGGCGTGCATGGGCCGCTCGGAACCGGGAAACAGCCTCGCAGACTAGCCTCCGGGCTTGACCGAATGGCGACTGAAACTCCCGAGGATTTTCAATACCACTGACATATAGTCTTGCAACACTGCGCGACGAATCGAACTCAAGCCAAGGACTGTCGAGATGGATATCGCGCCCGTAACTTCCCCGCCCCGCAAGCAGCGCGGCTTCACCCTGATCGAGATCATGGTGGTCGTGGTGATCCTCGGGATCCTCGCCGTGATGGTGGTGCCCAAGGTCCTCGACCGCCCGGACCAGGCCCGGGCCACGGCGGCCAAGCAGGACATCGC
Organism: Pseudomonas sp. NFXW11; assembly: GCF_049887815.1. Lineage (NCBI taxonomy): Bacteria > Pseudomonadati > Pseudomonadota > Gammaproteobacteria > Pseudomonadales > Pseudomonadaceae > Pseudomonas > Pseudomonas sp. NFXW11. The sequence continues at coordinate 101,723 of NZ_JAGEKI010000018.1, forward strand.
CGGGTTGATGCAGGCACTCAAGCTGTACCGCCTCGACCACGGCAGCTACCCGAGCATGAACCAGGGCCTGAAGGTGCTGGTGGAGCGTCCGGCGAATGCCAAGGACAGCAACTGGCGTTCCTACCTGGAACGCTTGCCCAACGACCCCTGGGGCCGCCCTTACCACTACCTCAACCCGGGGGCCAACGGCGAGGTGGACATCTTTTCCCTCGGCGCCGATGGCCAGCCCGAAGGCGAAGGCGTGAATGCCGATATCGGCTCCTGGCAGCTCTAAGGGCACCTATGAACAGCCATTCGCCCAATGCGGCGCAGCAGCGCGGCATGGCCATTATCAGCGCCTTGCTGATCGCCGCAGTGGTGGCGGTGATCGCCGCCGCCATGCTCACCCGGCAAAGCGTCTTCACCCGCGCGGTGTCGGCCGAACAGAGCCGGGTGGTGGCTACCGGGGCCCTCCAGGGTGGCCTGGAATACAGTCGGCAACTGCTCTGGGACGCGCGCCAGCGTGATGTCCTTACCCGTCTCGACCAGGCCTGGGCGCGGCCCTTCGGCGCGCAGTTGCCGGGCAGCCTGAACCTGGGCTTCCAGGGGCGCCTGGAAGACCTGCAAGGCAAGTTCAACCTGCGCAACCTGGTGTTCAACCAGCAACTGGACAGCGAGCAGTTGCAGAATTTCGAAACCCTGTGCCGGCTGCTGGGCATCGACCCGGCGCTGAGCCGACGCATCAGCCAGCGGGTGATCGCCTCCTACCCACAACGCTTGAATAGCCCGGACGCCGCCCAGCGCCCTGCGGGGGCCTTCGACAGCGGGCGCCTGACCTCACCGGGGGCGCTGGCCCAGACCTTGCCCCCACGCCAGCCGATGCTGCGCAGCCTGGATGACCTGCGTGGGGTCCAGGGCGTGGGTGATGAGCAGCTGGCACGCCTGGCACCCCATGTCGGCATCCTGCCCGGCAATACCTGGGTCAATGGCAACACCGCCAGCGCCGAAGTGCTGGCGGCGGTGGTGCCGGGGCTGGAGTTGTCCCGGGCCCGGGCGCTGGTGGCCGAACGCGACGCCGGGCACTGGTTCATCAACCGGGGCGACTTCGTCAACCGCCTGCGCCTGCCCCAGGTGCCGGTGGAGCAGGTCAAGGTTGGCATCACCAGCGAATGGTTCCTGCTCCAGGGCCAGGTGCGCCGCGAACAGCGCCGAGTCAGCCTGCAAGCCTTGCTGCATCGCGCCGAGGAACGCATGCCCGAAGTGATCTGGTCGCGGGTGGGCGCATGAATCGACTACGCATTGCCTTGCCCCCCCTGGAGCCGCTGTTGGCGGCCTCCAACCCCCTGGCCTGGGAGGTGGAATTCGCCTGGCTGGCGCGCTCGGGGCAGGTGCTGGAGCAGGGCCGCGCGCCGTTGCACCAGCTGGCCAAGGGCAGCAAGCCGACGCCGCTGGAGTGCTTCCTGCATCCGCAGGACAGCCTGCTGACCCGCATCGACCTGCCACAACTGCCGGCGGCGCGGATCAAGGCCGCGGTGGCCTGCGCCGCCCAGGCGCTGATTCTCGCGCCCATCGAGCAGATGCATGTGGCCCACGGCCCGCGGGACGCCCAGGGCCAGGTGCCCCTGGGCTGGCTGCCCAGGGCTCAGTTGAAGGCGCTTGGGCGCCTGTTGCAACAGGCCCGATTGAAGCTTGAGGGGCTGTATCCGGCGCCGTTCGCCCTGGCCATTCCGGGCCCGGGGCAGCAGTACCTGTGCCGGGTGGATGAGCAACTGCTGCTGCGCCAGAGCGCCACCCAGGGCAGTGTCCAGCCATGGCTGGAGGACAGCCTGGAGCCATTGCGGGCCACCGGCGACGAGCTGTGCTGGATTGGCCAGGAGCCGCCGCTGGCGGAGCTTGCGCAGTTGCCCGCCAGCCAGCGCTGGAGCGGCGCCGCCCCGGGCTGGGGCCTGCACGGCGGAGCCCAGCTGGAAACCGGCGCCCCGCAGGGCTGGGGCCGGGCCCTGGGCTGCTGCGCCCTGGCGCTGGCGGTGTGGATCATTGGCCTGAACCTGTATGCCGCCCGCGAAGCCGAGCAGGGCCAGCGGCTGAAAACCCAGATGAGCCAGCGGGTGCTGCAGGTGTTTCCCGAATTGCCGGTGGTGCTCAACCCCTTGCAGCAGGCCCGCCAGCAACTGGAGGCCCGGCGCAACGGCAGCGGCGAACCCGGCCAGGGCTTCGCTAGCCTGTTGCAACAGGCCGGCAGTGCCATGCCCTTTATCGCCGGCAGCGTGCAGAGCCTGAATTTTGCCGATCAACGCTTGCAACTGGAGCTGCTGGCCGACACCGCGAAAGTCGCCGACAGCGCCTGGCAGGGTGCCCTGGTCCAGGCCGGCTACAGCGTCCAGGTCCAGGGCAATGGCTGGGTCCTGGCGCCCACCGGCGATCAACCGGCGGTCAGCCTCGACAGCCCTGGGGGAGATGAAGATGAATAAGGCCCTGTTGGCCCCGTACCTGGCGCGCTGGACGCGCCTGCGCAGCCAGGCCCAAGTGCACTGGAACGGCCTGGCACTGCGCGAGAAACGCCTGCTTGGCGGTATGGCCCTGGGCCTGTTGGGGCTGTTGCTGTGGTTGCTGTTGATCCAGCCACCGTTGAAGCAGATCGACTATTGGCAAGCCGAGACACCGCGGTTGCGTTCCCAGGCCGAAGCCCTGGAACTGCTGCTCCACGAAGCTGCGGCCGGCACCCTGGAACACTCTGGGCAAAGCCTTGAGCAGAGCCTGCGCCAGACCCTGGACAGCGCCGGGCTCAAGGACCGCTACCAGTTGCAACAGGCTGATCAAGCCAGCCCCCAGAGCTGGCGCTTGACCTTCGAGCAGGCCCCGGCGGATGCCGTGGTCGGCTGGCTGCTGGGGGCTCCCCGGCAGCTTTCACTGCAGGTGATGGAGGCCCGGCTGCAACGCGCAGCCGCGGCCGCCGCCCAAGACTCGGCAGGCACACTGTCCGGGACCGTTCGCATGGATCAGGCGCAGGGCGCTAAGGAAGCTTCATGAAGTGGCAAGGTTCCAACTATGTGCGCCAATGTCGCAAGGCTGCACCTTTCCTGCTGCTGGCACTGGGGGCCTGCAGCACCACCCCCTCCAGCCATTCGCCGTCGCTGCTGGTGGACAGCGAGCTGGGCCAACCCCTGGCCGAGACCCGGCGCAGCGGCGATGCCGTGGCTGATCGTCAGCGGCTGCAGGAACAGCAGGCATCCCGGCCCAAGGTGCTGCACCCGGTGACCAACAGCAGTCGCGGCCAGGGCAGCAGCCGCAGCGTCAGCGTGCCGCGCAACCCTCTGGGGGATCAGCCCGTGCAGTTGAATTTCGTCGAGGCGGATATCCAGGCGGTGGTGCGCGCCTTGTCCCGTTCCACCGGCCAGCAGTTCCTGGTAGACCCACGGGTCAAGGGCAACCTGACCCTGGTCAGCGAAGGCCAGGTGCCGGCCCATCAGGCCTACGACATGCTGCTGGCGGCGCTGCGCATGCAGGGCTTTTCCGTGGTGGACGTGGGCGGCGTGGCCCAGGTGGTGCCCGAGGCCGACGCCAAGCTGCTGGGCGGGCCGATCTACAGCGCCGACAAGCCGGCGGCCAACGGCATGCTGACCCGCACCTTCCGCCTGCAATACGAGAACGCGGTGAACCTGATCCCGGTGCTGCGGCCCATCGTTTCGCCGAACAACCCGATCAACGCCTACCCGGGCAACAACACCATAGTGGTCACCGACTACGCGGAGAACCTGCAGCGGGTGGCGCAGATCCTCGCCGGCATCGACACCCCCAGCGCCATCGACACCGATGTGGTGGCGGTGCAGAACGGCATCGCCGTGGACATCGCCGCCATGGTCGCCGAGCTGCTGGAAACCCAGGGCGCCGACCAGACCCAGAAAATCAGCGTGATCGGCGATCCGCGTTCCAACTCCATCATCATCCGCGCCGGCAGCCCGGAGCGCACCGAACTGGCGCGCAACCTGATCTACAAACTGGACAACGCCCAGAGCAACCCCAGCAACCTGCACGTGGTGTACCTGCGCAATGCCCAGGCCGGCAAACTGGCCCAGGCCCTGCGTGGGCTGCTCACCGGGGAAAGCGACAGCGGCAGCAGCGACGGCGCCCGAGCCATGCTCAGCGGCATGGGCGGCAGCACCCAAAGCGGCCAGAACACCGCGCAGAACAGCAGCGGCACCCCCACCGCCAGCGGCAACCTGAAGAGCGGCAGCAACAGTGCCTACGGGCAGGGCGGCAGCACCAGCGGCGGCCTGAGCGGCACTGCCCAGCAGAATGAGCAGAACACCGCCTTCAGCGCCGGTGGCGTGACCATCCAGGCCGACGCCACCACCAACACCCTGCTGATTTCCGCCCCGGACCCGCTGTACCGCAGCCTGCGGGAAGTGATCGACCAGCTCGACCAGCGCCGGGCCCAGGTGGTGATCGAAAGCCTGATCGTCGAAGTAGGCGAGGACGATGCCAGCGAATTCGGCGTGCAATGGCAGGCCGGCAACCTGGGCGGCAAGGGTGGTTTTGGTGGGGTCAACCTGGGCGGCAGCGGGCTGGTGGGCAGCCCGGCCAGCAAGACCAGCATCGATGTATTGCCCAAGGGCCTGAACATTGGCCTGGTCAACGGCACCGTGGACATTCCGGGGATTGGCAAGGTGCTGGACCTCAAGGTCCTGGCCCGGGCGTTGAAGAGCAAGGGCGGGACCAATGTGCTGTCCACGCCGAACCTTTTGACCCTGGACAACGAGGCCGCGAGCATCTTCGTCGGCCAGACCATTCCCTTTGTCACCGGCAGCTATGTCACCGGTGGTGGCGGTACCAGCAACAACCCGTTCCAGACCGTGCAGCGCGAAGAGGTGGGCCTGAAGCTCAATGTGCGGCCGCAGATTTCCGAGGGCGGCACGGTCAAGCTGGATATCTACCAGGAGGTCAGCAGCGTCGACCCGCGGGCCTCGGTGGACGCCGGCACTGTGACCAACAAGCGCGCGATCGATACCAGCATCCTGCTGGATGACGGGCAGATCATGGTGCTGGGTGGCTTGCTGCAGGATGGCTACAGCCAGAGCAATGACGCGGTGCCGTGGCTGTCGAGCATTCCCGGGTTGGGGGCGCTGTTTCGCAACGAGAAACGCAGTGTGAAAAAGACCAACCTGATGGTGTTCCTGCGGCCTTACATCATTCGTGACAGTGGCGCGGGGCGCAGCATTACCCTCAATCGCTATGACTTTATGCGCCGGGCCCAGGGCGAGTTGCAGCCGGAGCGCAGTTGGGCGATGCCGGATGTGCAGGCGCCGCAGTTGCCGGCGGCTTCCAAGGCGATTCCGGGATCGGTGCCGGTGTCGTTGCAGACTGTGCCGGGGGCGCCGCGGGCGACGATTCGGGCGGTGCCGGTGCAATGAGGGGGCTTCTTGGTGGCTGGCGGTTTCGCCCTTACGGCGAGGGACTGGGTACATATCCGTTGTTGCGGTTACGGCCACTTGCGGTTTCGCTCTTACAGCGAGTCACTTTGGAAAAGCCCCAAAGTAACCAAAGGGCTCCTGCCCCCGCATCCGGCCCCTCGCTAAGGCTCGGCGTGCCCTCGCTCCGGCATTGCTCCGGGGGCACGCCGCCACAGGCCATCCATGGCCTGGGGCGGCTAGCTCGGCATCCATGCCGAGCTGCCCCCTGCGCAATGCCTGCGCTCGGCCTCCTGAAGGGGCAGGAAGATCAAGATCAAAAGCCAAAGCGCGTTTTACGCGCTTTTCGTAGGAGCCGGCTTGCCGGCGAAGGGGCCCGTAAGTCATGCATCGCCCCGGCCGACGCCTTCGCGGGCAAGCCCGCTCCTACAGGAGGACGAGGCCGCCAGGCCAAAGTTTGCTCTGGCTCTGGCTCTGGTTTTTGATCTTGATTTTGATCTAACCGGCCCCGTTAACCACGATGGCCGAACGCAGGCATTGATCCGTGGGTAACCCGGCAGGACGCCGGGTTAGCCGCACTGGGCCAAGGATGGCCCATTGCGGCGGCCCACGGATCAATGCCGGAGTGCGGGCATGCCGAGCCTAGGCGAGGCACCGAGTGGAGGGGCAAGACCTTTTGGTTCCTTTTGTGTCGACTGACAAAAGGGACTCGCTGTAAAAGCGAAACCAATAGCCGCAACAACTGCGACAACGGATATGTACGCAATCCCTCGCTGTAAAAGCGAAACCAATAGCCGCCACACCCGCGGCAACGGATATGCACACCGTCCTCAAGGGCGAAACCGTCAGGAGACACCGCAATGACCACCCAGCTCCCCTACGCCTGGGCCAAATCCCAACGCATTCTCCTGCGCCACAGCGAGGAGGGCGCCACCCTGCTGGTGTGCCCCTCGACCCCCGGCTGGTCCATCAGCGAAGCCCGCCGCCAGTTCGGCCCGGCACGCCTGCAGCGCATCCGCGACGACGAGCTCGACGGCCTGCTGGCCACCGCCTACGCCGACACCGGCAGCGCCGCCGCCGTGGTCGGCGCCGCGGAGAACGAAGTGGACCTCGACCGACTGATGCAGGACATGCCGGAAATCACCGACCTGCTGGACACCCAGGACGGCGCCCCGGTGATCCGCATGATCAACGCCTTGCTCACCCAGGCCGCGCGGGACGAGGCCAGCGATATCCATATCGAACCCTTCGAAACCCACTCGGTGGTGCGCTACCGGGTCGACGGCACCCTGCGCGACGTGGTCTCGCCGCGCAAGGCGCTGCACGGCGCCCTGGTGTCGCGGATCAAGATCATGGCCCAGCTGGATATCGCCGAAAAACGCCTGCCCCAGGACGGCCGCATCGCCCTGCGGGTGGCCGGGCGGCCCATCGATATCCGCGTGTCCACCGTGCCCACCGGGCATGGCGAGCGGGTGGTGATGCGCCTCTTGGACAAGCAGGCCGGGCGCCTGCAACTGGAAACCCTGGGCATGGACCCGGACCTGCTGGCGCTGCTCGACAACCTGATCCGCCAGCCCCACGGCATCGTCCTGGTCACCGGGCCCACCGGCAGCGGCAAGACCACCAGCCTCTACGCCGCCCTGGCCCGGCTCGACGCCAGCACCAGCAATATCCTCACCGTCGAGGACCCGGTGGAATACGACCTGCCGGGCATCAGCCAGATCCAGGTCAATGCCAAGATCGACATGACCTTCGCCCTGGCCCTGCGGGCCATCCTGCGCCAGGACCCGGACATCATCATGATCGGCGAGATCCGTGACCTGGAAACTGCGCAGATCGCGGTGCAGGCCTCGCTCACCGGGCACCTGGTGCTGGCCACCCTGCACACCAACGATGCGGTGTCGGCGGTCAACCGCCTGATCGACATGGGCGTCGAACCCTTTCTGCTGGCCTCGTCGATGCTCGGGGTGCTGGCCCAGCGCCTGGTGCGGCGGTTGTGCAACCAGTGCAAGGAGGAAGATCCGGCCAACCCCGGCACCTGGCGCCCAGTGGGTTGCCCGGCATGCAATCACATCGGCTACAGCGGCCGTACCGGGATTCATGAATTGTTCTGCATCGACGACGATATCCGCAGCCTGATCCACCAGGGCGCCGAGGAGCAGGCCCTGCGTGCCGCAGCGCGCCGGGCCGGGATGTTCAGCATGCGCGAGGACGGCGAGCGCTGGGTGCGCAGCGGCGCCACCGCGCCGGAAGAAATCCTTCGTGTGACACGGGACGCCTGATGAATCGCTATCGCTACGAAGCCGCCGACGCCCTGGGCAAGATCGAATCCGGACACCTGGAAGCCGACAGCCAGGGCGCGGCCTTTGCCAGCCTGCGCAGCCGTGGCCTGACCGCGCTGCAGGTGCAGCTCGACAGCAGCCCGGGGGCCAATGGGGCAGGGGGGCTGTTCAGCCCGCGGCTGTCGGACAACGACCTGGCCTGGGCCACCCGCCAACTGGCCAGTTTGCTGGGGGCCAGCCTGCCGCTGGAGGCGGCGCTGAGCGCCACGGTGGAGCAGGCCGAACGCAAGCATATCGCCCAGACCCTGAGCGCGGTACGCAGCGACGTGCGCAGCGGCATGCGCCTGGCCGAGGCGCTGGCGGCGCGACCACGGGATTTTCCCGAGATCTACCGGGCGCTGATCGCCGCCGGCGAGGAGTCCGGTGACCTGGCCCAGGTCATGGAGCGGCTGGCGGACTATATCGAGGAGCGCAACGGCCTGCGGGGCAAGATCCTCACCGCCTTTATCTACCCCGGGGTGGTGGGGCTGGTGTCAATCGGCATCGTGATCTTCCTCTTGAGCTATGTGGTGCCCCAGGTGGTCAGCGCCTTTTCCCAGGCCCGCCAGGATTTGCCGGGGCTGACCCTGGCGATGCTTGCCGCCAGTGATTTCATCCGTGCCTGGGGCGGTCTGTGCTTTGCCGGGCTGCTGGGCGGGTTCTGGGGTTGGCGGCTGTACCTGCGCAACCCCCAGGCGCGGCTCAACTGGCATGCCCGGGTGCTGCGCCTGCCGCTGATCGGGCGCTTTGTGCTGGGGCTGAATACCGCGCGTTTCGCCTCGACCCTGGCAATTCTCGGCGGCGCCGGGGTGCCTCTGCTGCGGGCCCTGGAAGCGGCGCGCCAGACCCTGTCCAACGAGCGCCTGAGCCAGAGCGTCAGCGAGGCCACGGCCAAGGTGCGCGAGGGCGCCAACCTGGCGGCGGCGCTGCGGGTGGAGAAGGTCTTTCCGCCGTTGCTGATCCACCTGATCGCCAGTGGCGAGAAGACCGGGGCCCTGCCGCCGATGCTCGAACGCGCGGCACAAACCCTGTCCAGCGACCTGGAGCGGCGAGCCATGGGCATGACCGCACTGCTGGAGCCGCTGATGATCGTGATCATGGGCGGCGTGGTGCTGGTGATCGTCATGGCGGTGCTGCTGCCGATCATCGAGATCAACCAGTTGGTGACCTGAGCCGTACACGGATTCGGCCTTGCACAACCGCCGCGCTGTTTGTGGCGAGGGAGCTTGCTCCCGCCGGGGTGCCGGCCGATCCCGCAAAAGGCAGTTCCCTCGCCATAGGGCATGAACAATTTTTTACCGCCGCCCGCGCTCCCGACCCTGACGGCAGCCGTCCTCGGGTTCCTCGTTCTGTCATCTTGCGCCCCGGTCTTCACCACTCTCGGTGCCTGCAGGGCGATACCGGCGTCAGGCTTGGCAACCTCGCTGTCACCTTCGCCGCAAAGGCCGGCAAACCTGTGACAAACACCCGAGAATCTTTTGCAAAAACAGCGGCTTTCTCCCGAGGTTTTTTCCTTTATCTGTCACCGGAAGCTGCGAACTTCTCTCCCCATGGCCTCACCCATCAAGCCCTCTGGATCAAGGCTTCTGGCCCGAGTGCCATGGCGTCATGCAAGAGCTATTCACCCAACGTACGAACACGACGAAAGGAGATTCTTCATGTTTAAGCGCAATGTTCTCGCGGCATCCCTGACCCTGGCTGCCCTGTGCGTAGCACAAGCAGCAATGGCTGATATCAACGGCGGTGGCGCCACCCTGCCACAACCGCTGTACCAGACCGCCGGCGTACTGACCGCCGGTTTCGCTCCCTACATCGGCGTAGGCAGCGGCAACGGCAAGGCGGCCTTCCTGAACAACGACTACACCAAGTTCGTGGCTGGCACTACCGGCAAGAACGTGCACTGGGCCGGTAGCGACTCCAAGCTCAGTTCCACCGAGCTGAGCAACTACGCCACTGCCCGCAACGCTACCTGGGGTCCACTGATCCAGGTGCCTTCGGTGGCCACTTCGGTTGCCATTCCATTCAACAAGGCTGGCACCGCTGCCGTTGACCTGAGCGTCAACGACCTGTGCGGAGTGTTCTCGGGCCGTGTGAACGACTGGAGCCAGATTGCAGGCTCGGGCCGTACCGGCGGCATCGCCGTGGTTTACCGCAATGAAAGCAGCGGCACCACCGAGCTGTTCACCCGCTTCCTCAACGCCAAGTGCGCTGAAACCGGCAAGTTCGCCGTAACCACCAACTTCGCTTCCAGCTATTCGGGCGGCCTGCCTGCCGGCGCTGTTGCCGCTGTTACCAGCCAAGGCGTAATGGACGCGCTGAACGCTGACGAAGGTCGCATCACCTACATGAGCCCGGACTACGCCGCTCCTACCCTGGCTGGCCTGGATGACGCCACCAAGGTGGCCAAGGTTGCCGGCGTTTCGCCTGCTCCTGCCAACGTTTCGGCAGCCATCGCTGCCGTGCCGGTCCCTAGCGCCAACCTGGACAAGCCGAACAACTGGGTGCCGGTATTCGCTGCCACCACCAGCGCCACCGACCCAAGCGTCGTGCCTTACCCAACCACCGGCTACCCAATCCTCGGTTTCACCAACCTGATCTTCAGCCAGTGCTACGCCGATGCCACTCAGACTTCGCAAGTACGGGCTTTCTTCAGCCGTCACTACGGTGCTCTGGCGAACAACGACACCGCCATCAACAACAACCGCTTCGTGCCGCTGCCAGCTGCCTGGAAAACCGCAGTACGTAACTCGTTCGTCACTGCTTCCAGCGGTCTGAGCATTGGTAACACCAGCGTCTGCAACGCCATCGGCCGTCCGCTGTAACCCTAGCGTCCGATACCTGCAATACCCGGATCAGCAACGGTTTCGACCGTTGCTGATTTTTGTTTTTGGGCTGCCTACACCCGAAAGATGAATTTTCCGTGACATCCGTTCGGTCGCGCCTCGCGCCAACGGCCTTACCCCTTAAAGCAGTGACGCGCGCCCTGGGCCCTACAGCGTCGCGCACCCCTGGGCGTCATCACAAAGGATGAGTAGTAATGGTTCGCTGCAAACCTCCGGTTAACACCCCTGGCCTGGATCCTCAGGCGCCGATCCTGCGGCTCAAGCCCCTGGCCCATGCCATAGCCTTGCTGATGATGGCCGGCAGCGCCCATGGCGCCACGGCGTTCAGTTCCGGCTGGTTCGCCGACAAGGGTGCGTCCCAGGCCGCCACTGCGGCGCGCACCAGTGGCCAGGTGCCGGGGATTCCGCCGTTGTCCCAGCAGACCCGGGCCAACCAGCAGTTGCAGCGCTCCCTGGGCAATCTCAATTCCACGGTGGCGGCCATCGCTGCCCAGCAGGCGGCCCAGGCCGCGGCGCGCCAGGCGGCCTTCGGCAGCGTCAGCAGCATTCCCGACGGCCTTGGCCAGGGCGGGCTCAAGGTGGACAACAGCCTGACCCAGGGCTGGCTCAACGCCAAGGGACCGGTGCAGAGCCAGTCTGGCGGCAAGACCACGGTGACCATCGAACAGACCGCCGACAAGGCCATCCTCAACTGGGAAACCTTCAACGTCGGGCGCAACACCACGGTGGATTTCCAGCAGCAGTCCAACTGGGCGCTGCTGAACAGGGTCAATGACCCCAATGCTCGGCCGAGCGAGATCCAGGGCCAGATCCAGGGCGCCGGCACGGTGATGATCATGAACCGCAACGGGGTGATCTTCAGCGGCAGCAGCCAGGTCAATGTGCGCAACCTGGTGGCGGCCGCGGCCAGCATCAGCGACGAGCAGTTCACCCAGCGCGGCCTCTATGTGGACGCCAACGGCACCCAGCCAACCTTTACCGATGCCCTGGGCAAGGTCCAGGTGCAGCGTGGTGCACTGATCCAGACCCACGCCCCGGCCAAGTCCACCGACTCTGGCGGCTATGCCTTGCTGCTGGGGGCCGAGGTGGAGAACGTCGGCACCATAGTCACCGCCAGGGGCCAGACCACCCTGGCCGCCGGTGACAGTTTCTATATCCGCCGCGGTGTGGGCACCGACGGCAACCAGCGCTCCACCACCCGCGGCAATGAAGTGGCCACTTCGCTCAAGGCCGGCAGCAGCGCCGGTACGGTCAGCAACAGTGGCCTGATCATGGCTTCCAGTGGCGATATCACCCTGACCGGGCACCAGGTGGCGCAGAACGGCGTGGCCCTGGCCAGCACCTCGGTGGACACCCGCGGCACCATCCACTTGCTCAACTCCGCCAGCGACAGCAGCGGCAGCGTGACCCTGGGGCAGGGCAGCACCACCGCAATCCTGCTGGACAGCAGTGGCAGCAGCGCCCTGGACAGCCAGCGCAACAATGGCCTGATCAACCTCGACGGCACCCCGACCAACCTGATCACCGGCCAATTCAACAACCTCAGCAGCGTTGCCGACCGCATCGATCAGTCGCGGGTGGAGATCGTCAGCGGCGGCACCGTGGATTTCCAAAAGGGCTCCATCACCCTGGCCACCGGCGGCCAGGTGGCGGTCAGCGCCGGGCAACGCAGCCTGGTGCGCGACGGCGCGGTGATCGATGTATCCGGCGCCGTTGGGGTCAAGGTGGCGATGGAAGCCAACAACATCAAGATCAATGTCCAGGGCAACGAACAGCGCGATTCGGCGGGCAACCGCGACAGCGGCAAGCTGATCAACAACGATGTCTGGGTCGATCTGCGGGAGCTGATCTTCGTTCCGGCCGGCACCAATGGCTACGCCACCGACCGCTGGTACACCGCCGGCGGCCTGCTGGAAGTGGGCGGCTACCTGGGCACCCAGGGTCACACTGTCGGAGAGTGGATGGCCCAGGGCGGCACCCTGACCTTTACCGGCAAGGACGTGGTGACCCAGTCCGGCGCGCAACTGAACCTGTCCGGCGGCACCGTCGATGTGCAGGCCGGCTATATCCAGCAGACCTGGCTCAAGGGCGCCGACGGGCGCCTGTATGAACTCTCCCGGGCGCCGGGGGACCTGCTCTACACCGGTATCTACAAGGGCTATGTGGACAGCAGCCCGCGCTGGGGCCGCACCGACTATTACTACAACCCGCTGATCGCCCAGCAGCGGCGCTACGAAGCCGGTTATACCGTAGGCCGCGATGCCGGCAAGCTGGTGATCGGCACCGGCAACGCGGTGCTCGAAGGGCAGTTGATCAGCGAGGTGTTCAAGGGCGATCGCCAGACCCAGGCGCCCAACCTCAAGCTCGACGGCTACCAGCAGTCGCACAAGGCCGCGGCCCAGCGGGCGCAGCTGATCATTGGCAGCTACACGCCGATCTACAACAAGACCAGCGGCACCCTGGGCTATGCGCTGGCCCCGGTCACCGATCAGGTGCTGATCGAAGGCAACCAGCAGAAGATCGCCGATGGCCTGGACCTGACCACGGCCCTGCCGGCCAGCCGCCAGGGCCAGCTGGTGCTGGACAGCGACACACTCAATGGCTTCCAGCTGGGGGCGATCAAGGTTGGCGCCAAGCAGCAGATCCAGGTCAATGGCGCGCTGCAAGTGGCCGACGGCGGCGATATCACCCTGTTCGGGCCCCAGGTCAAGCTCAACGCCAACCTCACGGCCCATGGCGGCAGCATCAATGCCGGCAACGTGTTGAAGCAGGTGGATGTGAACCGCAACTTTGCGGTCGGCGACGTGATTCTCGCCCCCGGCGGCGTATCGGCCCGGGTCGATGTGGCCAGCGGGGTACGCCTGGACGCTTCCGGGCATTGGAGCAACCTGGCGCTCGCTCCTCAGGACAACAGCGGCCTGGCCTTTATCAATGGCGGCAAGGTGTCGTTGCGCAGCAGCGGCGATCTGAATCTGGCCAGCGGCAGCCTGGTGGATGTCAGCTCCGGCGCCAGCATCGGCTACGACGGCAAGGCCAGTGGCGGCAAGGGCGGCGACGCGACGCTCGGCGCCGATGGCCGGCTCGACCTCAATGGCCAACTGCGCGGCTATGGGGTGAATGGCGGCGGCACCCTGGCCCTGCAGGCGCACAAGGTGCTGATTGGCGCCAGCAATGGCGCGCCCGAGGCCGGCACCCTGCAACTGGCGGGGGATTTCTTCAACAAGGGTTTTGCCGCCTACGACATCACCGGCAACCAAGGGCTGAAGGTGGCCGATGGCGCCCAGGTCGATGTGACCATGCCGGTCTACCGCTTCGGCGCCCAGGCCGGCAATGCCGCCACTGGCAGCGCTGCGGACAGCGTGCTGGAAACCTGGCAGCCGGACCTCTATCAGCAGGATGCAGCCAAGGGCGTGCTGACCCAGCGCCGTGGCGCCGGGTTGACCCTGACCGCCGGCAACCAGTATTCCACCGTTGCACAATTGGCCAGCACCGCGCTGACCGTGGGCCAGGGCGCGGTGATCAATGTCGACCCGGGGCAGGGGATCAGCCTGCGCAGCGTTGGCCAGCTGACCATGAACGGCACCCTCAATGCCTGGGGCGGCAGCGTCAGCCTTGGCGGCCTGACGGTGGCCAGTTCGGAAGCGGCCAATGCCGCCGGCCACGGGCGTTCGATCTGGGTCGGTGAGCAGGCGCTGATCGATGTTGCGGCCCGGGCGGTGAGCGCCGTGGACAACCGTGGGCGCAACTATGGCCAGGTGCGCAATGGCGGCAAGATCAGCATCGGTGGCGAGATCGACCTGGCCAGCGGTATCGCCAAGGCCAGCGATCTGTTCGTGGTGGTGCGTGATGGTGCCCGCCTGGATGCTTCAGGCACCCAGGCAGCCCTGGATATTCCCGGCCAGGGGCGAGTTCAGGTGGCCAGCAATGGCGGCAGCATCAGCTTCGCTTCCAACAATGGGCTGTACCTGGATGGCAGTTTCGTCGCCCGGGCTGGTGGCGCGGGCGCGGCGGGGGGGACCTTGTCCCTGGCCCTGGAAAGCCCCTACTACATCAAGAACGCCGTCAGCGATCGGGTGCTCAAGGCTCGGGAGCTGGTGCTCAGCCAGGTGCACCAGGGCAGCACGCTGCCGGGCAGTGCCGAGGCCGCGGCTGCCAGCCTGGAATACGGCCATGGCCGCCTCGGGGTGGATCAGGTCAAGGCCGGCGGTTTCGACAACCTGGCGCTGCTGAGCAACGGCTTGCTGAGCTTCGATGGCGATATCGCGCTGAACATGGGCCAGAGCCTGCGCCTGTACAGCGGCGCGCTGAGCCTCAGTGACAGCGCCGCGGCCAATACCCGGGTCAACCTGTCGGCGCCTTATCTGCTGCTGGCAGGCATCCTCGCGCCCCTGGAGTCCAAGGATCAGTACGTGCGCCCAGTGTCCACCGGCACGCCGTCGCAACGGGCCACCCAGGCGCAGTTCAATGCCAGCGGCAACCTGATCGATGTACGCGGCAATGTGGTGTTCGGCAGCAAGGGCAACCTGCCCCAGGCCGCCAACAGCCTGGTGGTGGTCGAGCGCCGAGGGTTTGATGATGTGCAGTTGATCAGCCAGGGCGATTTGCGCTTCCTGGCTGGGCCCGGCACCAATGTGATCGCCCAGGGCATCAGCACCCAGTTGCTGACCCAGGGTGACATGACCCTGCGGGCGGCGCAGTTGTACCCGGGCACCGAGGTCGGGGCCCGGGTGATTGCCGGCTATCTGGGCAATCTCCCCGGCATCGACCTTGATTTTGCTCCAGCGCGGACTCTGACCATCGGCCGCACCGGCACTACTGAAACGGCGGTGCCTTACTCGGCCTTCGGCCGCCTGCAACTGGGGGCCGCCACCATCAAGCAGGGCGGGGTGCTGCGCGCGCCCCTGGGTCTGATCGAGATCGGTAATCTGGGGGGCAGCAAGGTCGAGTTGCTGCCTGGCAGCCTGACTTCGGTGAGTGGCAAGGGCCTGGTGCTGCCCTATGGTGGCACCGTCGATGGCCAGGTCTACAAATACAATGGCAAGACCGTGGCCTTCCTTGGCCAGGGCGCAATAGTGAATGAAAACAGCGACCTGAGCGTCGGGGTGATCCTTGGCGGCAAGTCGGTGAAGGTACTGCCCGAGGCCACCCTGGACCTGTCCGGCGGCGGCGAACTGCTGGGGGCGGGTTTTATCTCCGGGCGTGGCGGTTCCACCGATGCTCGCTACAACCCGTTGGTGCAGATCGGCACCAACGGTGGTTTGGTCCTGCCGGGCCTGGCCACCAACCCGATCTACGCCATTGTTCCCGGAGGGCAGCCGGATTACGCGCCGGTGGCGCCCGAGGGGGGCGCAGTGGACCCGCTGATCGGCCAGCAGATCACTATAGGCACCGGGGTGCCGGGGCTGGCGGCGGGCACCTATACCTTGATGCCGTCCACCTACGCACTGCTGCCCGGAGCCTTCCGCGTGGAGATCAACGGGCTGGCCGGGCAGGGCAGCGAAGCTGCGACCCAGCAGTTGCGCAATGGCTCCTGGTCCACTGCCGGACGCCTGTCGATCGCCAATACCGGGATCAGCAACAGCATCGCCAACCAGTTGATCCTGACCTCGGCCGACACCTTGCGCCGCTATTCCCAGTACAACGAAACCGGCTACGCCCAGTTCGCCCTGGCCGATGCCGCCAGGCTCGGGGTGCCGCGGCCGTTGCTGCCGGTGGATGCCAAGACCCTGAAGCTGGCGCTCAAGCCAGGGGCGGGCACGGACGCATTTTCCTTCCAGGGTATTGGCCGTTTCGAGGCCGCCGTCGGTGGTTATGGCGGCACGGTGGCGTTGCTCAACACGGCTGCCGGCGGCATCGAAGTGGTGAGCGCCGGTCGTCCAGCCAGCAGCGGCTTCGGCGGTGTCACGCTGCATGCAGAGAGCCTCAACGCCTTGGGTGCCTCGCGCCTGTTACTGGGCGGGTTGACCGTGGTCAAGTACGGCCAGGGCGGCAATTACATCACCCTGGCCGAAGGCGTCAATGCGCCCAGGGGGTCCATCACCTTGCGCGAAGGCGTGGTTCTGGCCGCGCCGGAAGTCTTCCTGGTGAGCAATACCGGCGAGATCGTCCTGGAGCAGGGCGCCTCGATCAATGCCCTGGGCCGCGGCAAAGCCAGCTATGACGCCCGTGACGGTTTCATCTATCAGGTAGCCAATATGCTGGCCGTGTCCAACGGCCTGCTCAATGTGATCGGCAAGACTCAAGCGGCCGGGCAAACCAGTGGCGGCATCAAACTTGGGGTCTGCAACAGCGCTCCTTGCGGCGGGCAGACCGCGCTGTACTCCGACGGCAGCATCGTCGCCCTGACCGATAATGCATTCCAGTTGGGCGACCAGGTGCGCTACGGCACCCGCCATTTGAACCTGGGCCTGAACAATATCAACGTCGGCAGCCCCGAGGCCCTGGCGGCCGCGGCTGCGGCCAATCGCCTGCCCGGCGGCATGACCCTGACCCAGCAGGTGCTGGAGCGCCTGCTGCGCGGCGATAGCCAGTTCGGCGCCCCGGCCCTTGAAACCCTGCAACTCTCGGCCCGGGACGGCTTCAACTTCTACGGCAGCGCCAGCCTGGACACCTACGATCTGGTCACCGGCAAGTCGCTGCTGAACAACCTGATGCTCTCCACCCCGGCGATCTACGGCGCGGGTGGCGCCAATGACGTGGCCAGCATCCACACCGCCAACCTGATCTGGCAGGGCGCGACAACCCCGGCCGGGGCGGTGGTGGCTGGTGGTGCCGGCACTGGCAGCGGACGCCTGGAGATCAACGCCGAGCGTATCGAATTCGGCTACGGCGCCTTCGCCCAGCCCAGCACCACCAAGAGTTTCGATCGCCTGGCCCTGGGCTTTGCCAACGTCAACCTGAATGCCAGCCAGCGCATCACCGCCAACCACAAGGGCAGCCTTTCGGTGTACCAGAGCCAGGGCGCCTATGACCCGCTCAAGGGCTTCGCCTACAGCGGCGGCAACCTGAATATCCGCAGCCCGCTGCTGACCGGCGAGGCCGGTTCGGTGAACCGCATCAGCGCCGGTGGCGCCATCGATATCAGCGCCACCGCCGGCCCCCGTGGCGAGACCAAGGGCTATGGCGCGGAACTGTCCCTGCAGGGCGACAGCATTCGCCTGGCCAGCGCAGTGGTGCTGCCCAGCGGCAAGGTGACCCTGGAGGCCCGCGGTGATGTGGTACTGACCGATGCCGCGCTGATCGATGTGGCGGGCCGCGCCATGGTCTTCAACGACCTGACCCGCTACGGCAGCGGTGGCGAGGTGCTGTTGCAGAGCCGCGCCGGCAATGTGCTGCAGGCGGCTGGGTCGAGCATCGATCTGTCGGCCAATAACAATCAGGCCGGCAAGCTGCGGGCGGTGGCCGTGGACGGCAACGCCGGGCTGGTGGAGCTGGCGGGCAAGATCCTCGGCGCCAGCAGCGGCTACTACGATGCCGGCGGCACCCGGGTGCCTTACCTGGGGGGCGCGGTGGAGATCCAGGCCCAGCGCCTGGGCGCCAGCGGCACCCTGGACGAGCAGTTCGCCGCCCTCAACCAGCGCCTGAACCAGGGCCAGGTGTACGGCGCGCGCAGCTTCCAGCTCAAGCAGGGCGACTTGACCCTCGGCAACGGAGTCAAGGCCAACAGCGTCAACGTCTCCCTGGACAATGGCAGCCTGCGAGTCAATGGCCTGGTGGACGCCAGCGGCGAGCGGGTCGGCAGCATCAACCTGGCGGCCAAGCATGGCCTGACCCTGGACAGCAGCGCCGTGCTCGATGCCCATGGCCGCCAATTGCGGGTAGACAGCTACGGCAAGATCATCGACTCGCCCAACCGCGCCAACGTGGTACTCGGCTCCGGCGAGGGCCGGCTGACCCTGGCCGATGGCGTACGCATCGACCTGCGTCATGGCACCGATGTGGTGTTGGGCAGCGGCGCCGGGCAGAACGATGGCCGCAGCCGCGGCACCCTGGAGTTGAACGCACCACGGCTGGTCCAGGCGGACGGCAGCAGCAACGATATCGATATCGATGCCCATGGCCGCTTGAATATCCAGGGCGCCCGTTCGATCGCGGTCAACGGCATGATCAGCTACGACGATGCACCACTGAAAAATGACAGCACCGCCAGTGGCCGGCCGTATCAGGAAATCACCCAGGACTATCTGAAGAAGAAGCATGACCTGAGCACGGCGTTCATCAATGCTGCGCTGCAGAACAACGACCTGCTGCAGAACAAGCTGGCCGGCTTGAACAACGCCACCTACGCCGACGCCTTGCACCTGCGTCCCGGCGTGGAGATTGTCAGCAAGACCGCAGACGGCGACCTGGTGGTGCAGGGCGACCTGGACCTGTCCGGCTATCGCTACGCCAGCCTCAATCCCCATAGCCAGAAAACCTCGGTATATGGCTCCGGCGAGGTCGGCAGCCTGACCCTGCGTGCCGGTGGCGACCTGAATATCTACGGCAGCATCAACGACGGCTTCGCCCCACCGCCACCCACCGTGGATGACAAGGGCTGGGTGTTGCTGCCGGGTGTGGACTTTACCGGCGGCACAATTATCGTGCCGGGCAACGGCGTGACCCTGGCCGACGGCACTGCCTTCCCGGCGGGCAGCACCCTCAACTACGACCTGCCGATCAAGGGCCTGAGCGTGGCCGCGGGCACGCGCCTGCCGGTTACCGCGACCCTGGACCAGACCCTGGTGCTGCCGGCGGGAACGGTATTGGCGGCGGCGATTCGCGATGCCTCGGGCAACCTGTTGTTCGCCGCCGGCACCTTGCTCGGCGAGGCCCAGACCCTGGTCGCCGGCACCCGCCTGGAGGCCGGAACGCTGCTGACACAGGGGACCCGGTTGCGCTCCATGACCTGGCCCAAGGGCGTGCCGCTGCCCCAGGTGCATAACGCCACTGCCAACAACAACCTGGTGATGCTCGACGGCAGCAAGCCGCTGCCCAAGGGCGGGCTGATTCCCGCCGGCACCGACGTCAAGCTGCCGGGGGGCGTCGCGTCGGTGCAACTGCGGCCGGAAGAGGTCGGACGCAGCAACCAGCTCTGGGCCATTGCACCGATGCTCGCCGAAGGTTCGCAGTCCTGGTCCCTGCGCCTGGTGGCCGGGGCCGATACCCAGGCCGCTGACAGCCGCATCCTGCAGGCCAACCCGCGCAGCGGCGACCTGCATCTGGCGGACAGTCACTACGGGATGTTCGCCAAGGAAATGCCGTCCAAGAGCGTGCGCATCTGGACCCAGCAAGCGGCGGATGAACTGGCCGGGTCCGACATTGTGGTCAAAGCCGGGGACCCGATCGATGAGCAGTTGCTGATTAAACTGGGGCAAACCTCCATCGATCAGTTCTGTTCGGACAACCCGACCTACTGCGCCATCAAGGCCAGCTATGCCTGGACCCAGCAGGCCGTGGACGACCTGGCCGGGGCCGGCATCGTGGTCAAGGCCGGCGAGGCGATCAACGAGCAGTTCCTGATTGATATGGGGCAAACCTCCGTCAACCAGTTCTGTTCGGAAAACCCGACCTATTGCGCGGCCATGGCTGACAAGGAGTACGCGGCAACCCCTTCGAGCACGCGCTTCAGTGTGATTCGCACCGGCACCGGCGACCTGCAGCTGCTGAGCGCCGGTAACCTGAGCATGGATTCGCTGTACGGGGTCTATACCGCCGGTACTTCATCCACCGCCACCTCCGCTGCCGACCCTTACAACCAACCGCGGAACCTGGGCGCTGGCAGTAAGGTGCTCAACGACCCGGGCAGCTACTTCGAGCAGTTCGTCAATGGCAGCAGCACCAGCCTGTACCGCGCCTGGTACCCGGAAGGCGGGGGCAACCTGCGGATCGATGTCGGCGGCAACCTGACCGGCAATATCACCGGCGTGGCGGGCAATAGCCTGGCCTGGCCCAACCCCAAGGACGACGGCCTCGACTCGGCCGAAGTGGGCAGCTGGCTGTGGCGCCAGGGCAGTGCCGATGTCGCCACTGGCGGCTCGGCCCAGCCCACGGCATGGTGGATCAATTTCGGTACCTACACGGCGGCGGGCGCTGCCGACCGGATGGTGGGCTTTACCGGGTTCGGCACCTTGGGCGGTGGCAATCTGCAGCTCAATGTCGCGGGTGACGCTGGGGTTCTGAGCCGTTCGACCAGCACCACCAGCATGGGACCCCGCAGCCAGGGCCTGGTGCTGGCGGTGGGCAGTACCGGACGCGTGGCCCGCGATGGCAGCTTGCAATTGACCGGTGGCGGTGATTTGCAGGTGCGTATTGCCGGGGCCCTGAACCCGCTCGCCGAACCGAGCAACGATCATCTGGGCGGCATGCTGGTCAACTTACGTGGCAGCACCGAGCTGCAGAGCGCCTCACAAGGCAGCATCAACTTGCTGTATGGCGCTGCCAGTAGCGATCACAACCCCAGCGAAACCCGGGCATTCGATCCCTTGCGCGCGACCCGCGCCCTGGCTCAGGGCGGCATGACCCTGGTGCCGGGGGACGCCACCTATCGCCTGCAAACCTTGGGTGATCTGGTGGTGCAGAACGTCGAGGACCCGGGACGGGTCCGCCAGCTCAACGCTGCGCCATTCAGCCGCGGCCCCCAGCAAGGCAGCGGGCAGAGCTGGTTCAGCCTGTGGACCGACACCACCGCTGTCGACCTGCTGGCCCTGGGCGGCAACCTGACACCTTTCACCACCTCTTCCAGCGCAACTGACCTGGCGGTGGTCTATCCCTCGATACTGCGCGCCACGGCTGGCAGCGGCAGCCTTTACTATGGCAAGGCCGCCGCGCCACAGCGCGATGACGTCAACTATCGCTTCCCGCTGTTGCTGGCCCCAGGCGCCAATGGCCAGTTGCAGTTCCTGGCCCAGGACTCGATCTATGCCGGCGGTTTCATCGTCAGCCAGTCGGGTTCCGCCGCCAGTTCGATGGCCACTCCCTGGCATCCGGCCTTTGTCGGTCGGATTGGCGGTTCGGTGGAGGCCAGCAACCTGTCGGTCAACGGCAACTCGGCCACTTCCAGCTTGCCATTGTTTGCCTTTGGCTCCGGCAGTGTTGCCGGGCTCGTTGGCCAAGGGGCGACTCCGGCACGGTTCTACGCAGTGAGCGGAGACCTGGTGGGGGTCAGCAGCGGTCGGAGCATTGCCTTTAACAGCGCATCGTTGCACCCCGGCCAGACCTGGTATGAAGGCAGTCGTCCGGTATGGATGATGGCCGGACGCGATATCGTCGGCAGTGGGCGGCTTGTTGTCGACTTTGACCCTAATAGTTTGTCGACTTCGCAGGGCAACCTGTTCGTGCACAACAATCCCAACGACATCTCCATCGTCAGCGCCGGGCGCGACATTCTCTACAGCAACTTCATGGTTGCCGGCCCCGGCACCCTGGAGCTGACGGCGGGGCGCAATATCCTCATGGAGGACAAGGTCAGCGTCACCAGCATCGGCGCTGTGGCGCCGGGGGACAGCCGGCCCGGGGCAAGCATCGTGATGCAGGCCGGGGTGGGTGCCAGCGGGCCGGATTACCGGCGCTTTGTCGAGGCCTACCTGGACCCGGCCAGCCTTGCCGGCGGCAAGGTCTACAAGCTCTACGATGGCGAGCTGCTGGCCTGGCTGGCCGAGCGCTTCGGTTTCAAAGGTGACAGCGACCAGGCCCGGGCCTACTACGCGGCGTTGCCGGCGGAGCAGCAGCGGGTGTTTGCCCGTGAGGTGTATTTCGCCGAGCTCAAGGCCGCCGGCCGCGAGTACAACCAGGACGGCGGCGTGCGCCAGGGCAGCTATACCCGGGGCCGGGCGGCGATTGCCGCGCTGTTCCCGAGCACCGACGTGGCCGGCAACCCGATCACCTACAAGGGCGACATCACCCTGTTCGGCGGGGCCGGGGTGCACACCAACTTCGGCGGCAATATCCAGATGCTGACCCCCGGCGGCAACCAGACCTTCGGCATCGAAGGCGTGGCGCCACCGGCCTCGGCGGGGATCATCACCCAGGGCGCGGGGGACATTCAGCTGTATTCCCTGGGCAGCATCCTGCTGGGCCAGAGTCGGATCATGACCACCTTCGGCGGCTCGATCATGGGCTGGTCGGCGGCGGGTGATATCAACGCCGGTCGCGGTTCCAAGACCACCGTGGTCTACACCCCGCCCAAGCGGGTCTACGACACCTGGGGCAATGTCAGCCTATCGCCTTCGGTGCCCAGCACCGGGGCGGGGATCGCCACCCTCAACCCGATTCCCGAGGTGCCGGCCGGCGATATCGACCTGATCGCGCCTTTGGGCACCATCGACGCCGGCGAGGCAGGGATCCGGGTCTCGGGCAACGTCAATATCGCCGCGCTGCGGGTGGTCAACGCGGCGAATATCCAGACCCAGGGCAAGTCCTCCGGGGTGCCGGTGAGCGCCACGGTCAATACCGGTGCCATGACCTCGGCCAGCGCCGCCGGTTCGGCGGCGTCCCAGGCCGCCGAAGATGCCGCGCGCAACCAGCAGGCGGCGGCCAAGCAGGGCCGGGCCTCGATCGTTACCGTGGAAGTGCTGAGCTTCGGTTCCGAGCCGGTGCAACGCCAGCAGGAAGAGGCCAGTCGTGCACCGGGCTACAACCCCGACAGCCCAGTGCAGGTGCTGGGCGCCGGACCCCTCAATGAACAGGCGCGGGCGCGCCTGACCGATGAGGAGCGCAAGCAGCTGACTCTGTAGCTTCACTGCTGGTGGCAAGACAGGGGGGCGATCGTTGATCGCCCCCTTTTATGCCGGTTCACACGGTGCTGATCATGCAGGCCATGGGCCCGGCCTGGTGATAGATGACCTTGTCCTTGTTGTTGCCGGTGAAGGCCTGCAGCGCCTGCTTGGCGGCCGCGCTGTAACCCAGGGCCACGGCCCAGCGGGCGCTGACCGGGTCGCTGTACTTGGCCAGCTTGAGGATGTCCTTCTGGGTTTCGGCCAGCAGCTTGCTGCCGGCATTGGTGGCGCTTTCCACCTTGAGTTCGATGGCGTAGTTCTCCAGGTTGTGCCGCGCCAGGATATCCAGGCGCAGGGCCTGGTTCGGCGCCGGGTAGGGCACCTCGCGGGCGCCGGACACCTTCGCTGCGCGCAGCAGCATAAGGAATTCCACCTGGAACCACAGCTCCCAGGCGGCGCCGGTGCTGATGGCGGCTTCGATGCGCGGGTGGTCGCTGAGGATCAGCTGGCAAAGGTCGGTGTTCTTCATGGCGCGTTGCTCTTGCTCGGGGGATGCACAGAGGAACGTATTGCGACCGGGTCTTGTGAAGGCTTGATCCCAGGTCGCGCGCCAGGCTGATGATGGTCGAACCTGGGCGGCGCTCCGAGCCTCAGCGCAGCTGCTGGTTGCCGACCCGTTCCAGGTTGCTCGCCCCCAGGCAATAGAACAGCCCGCCGCCGAGGACGAACAGCGCCAGCATGTAGAACATGTGCTGCGCCGGTTGGCTGGCCAGCACCAGGCCACAGAGCATCGGGCCCAGGGCGCCGCCGAGGTTGGAGAGGTTCTGCGCGCCGTAGTACAGGCCCCGCAGGTGCTCGGGGGCGATGATGTCGATAAACATGTACTCGGCGGGAAACACGATGATTTCCCCCAGGGTGAACAGGGCCATGGCCAGCATCCACAGCGGCAGGCTGCTGGCCAGGGCGAAGCCGCCGATGCCCAGCAGGAACAGCCCCAGGCCCGCCGCCAGCCACAGTTTCAGGTGCTGCCGGGAGATGCGCCGGCCGATCAGGTATTGCAGGGCGATCACCAGCACGGCGTTGGTCGCCACCAGGGTGCTGATGGTGCGGTAGGCGGTTTGCGCATTGCTGGTGATCATCAGGTATTGCGACAGGTAGGCCGAGAACTGGCCGAACACCACGGCGCTGAGCAAGCCGCCGAGGGTGAAGCAGACCAGGCGGTAATCCTTGAGCAGCAGCTTGCCCAGGGCCAGGAAGGCCAGGGGTGGGCCGGCGGTTGCGTTGCCGTGGGGGCTGTCCTCGCCGTGGGCGAAATACAGCCCGCAGTAACCCAGGCCGAGCACCGCGGAGAGTACGAAGGGCAGGCTGGCATCCAGCCCGGCCAGGGCGGCGCCAAGGAAGGGGCCCACGGCGTAGCCGATATTGGTCAGGCTGTACTTGATGGAAAACACCGTGCTGCGCTCTTCCACCGGCAGCTGCCGGGCGAAGCCGGCCTTGATCGCGATATCCACCACCGCATAGGCCAGGTTGACCGCCAGCAGGCACAGGTAGAACAGCCAGAGGTTGCCGGCGAGGAAGGTGCCAACAAAGCCCAGGGCAAAGACCGTGCAGCAGGCCAGGATCAGCTTGCGGTTGGCCATCCGGTCCACCAGGAAGCCGCCGTAGAGGCTCAAGAGCGAACCGATGATCAGGTTGCTGCCCAGCACCAGGCCGATATCGGCGACGCTCAATTGCAGGCGGGTGGACAGGTAGATCACCAGGTAGGGCAGGGTGACCGCCCTGGCCAGGGTCAGCACCAGGCTGCCGGTCAGTAGCAGGCGGATGCCGTGCGGGTAGTGGTTCAGGGTGCGCAGCATGGGGGGGGCATTCCATCGAATCGTTCTGGCGAGGGAATCAGCTTACTAGGGAAAATGGTTCTGTTTTATGATGGTTTTTATCGACTGAATGGAATCAGATTCATTAATAGGGGCTGCTGATGTTTTCTTCCGAACGCCTGAAAGGCATCGATGTATTTGTCTGCGTGGCCGACTCGGGCAGTTTCAAGGCCGCTGGCGAACGCCTGAATCTAACGCCTTCGGCCATCAGCAAGGCGATTGCCCGGCTGGAGGGGCGCCTGCAGCTCAGGTTATTCCAGCGCACCACGCGCAGCCTGGCCCTGACCGACGCCGGGGTGGCCTTCTATCGCACCTGCACCGGGGTGCTGGCAGATCTGGAAGAGGCCGAGCTGGCCTTGCAGGCGCAACGCACCGAGCTGCGCGGCAAGCTGCGCATCGACCTGCCGGGGGCTTTTGGCCGGACCCAGGTGCTGGCGCTGATCCTCGGCTTTGCCGGTGAGCATCCGCAGTTGCAGCCCCATGTGACCTTTTCCGAGCATGTGCTCAATCCGCTGGAGGCCGGGGTGGATATCGCCGTGCGCCTGGGTGGCCCCGACCTGTGGCCGGCGGAGCTCGGGCATCGGCGCCTGGGCAGCGAGCAGTATCTGTTCTGCGCCTCCGCCGAGTACCTGGCGCGGCGCGGCACGCCCACCTGCATCGATGATTTTGAGCAGCATCAGTGCATTGCCTATGGCTGGGCCGATGGTCGGGTCAACCCCTGGAGTTTTGCCAGCGGCCGGCCCGGGGAAATCGAGCGGCGCTTGATGGCGGCCAGTTGCGTGGTGGGTTCCGGTGAAGGCTTGCTGCTGGCGGTGCTGGCTGGCTATGGCATCGCCCATCTGCCGTCGTGGCTGGTGCAGCGCGAATTGCAGGAGGGACGCCTGGTGGAGGTGCTGCCACAGTTGGCCAGCCGTGGGCACAGCATCAATCTGCTGTGGGTAAAAAGTCGGCAGGGGATGCCCAAGGTCAGCGCGATGCTGGAGTTCCTGGCACAAAACCTGAGGGAATGAAGGGTGGAGATAGAGAGAAAAATGGCAGGGGCGGCTGGATTCGAACCAACGCATGGCAGGATCAAAACCTGCTGCCTTACCGCTTGGCGACGCCCCTGTAGATACTGCGACGTTACTTGCTTGAGTAGCGGGTTATGGGAGGTCCGCTGCAAGAACGGGCGCAAATTTACCAACTAATACGCGCCCTGGGAAGCCCCCAAAGCAAAAAAATCAGTTTTAAAAACAGTTGCTTAGTGTTTTTCGTCAATTTTCCCCACGACACTTCAACGCTCCAGGTAGGCATCCTGTGAATCCCTCAGCGGCTCGGCATGGGCCAGCGCCTGGCGAATGGCCCGCTGCTCGTCGCCCTCCAGCACGCGGCGGCCAAGGTGATAATCGTTGCCGCTCGGGCTCAGGTACACCGAAAGCAGCCCGACCAGTTGCTGCTCGCTCTCCTCAAAAAGCATTTCCATATAGCCTTCGTGACCGTCGCTGGCCACCAGGTAGGTCAGCCCCTGCACCTGGGCGCGACCGCACCCGCGTGCTCGATCCCAGTTCACCCGGCTATGGCCATGCTGGTCGCCCACCCGGGCCAGTTGCCAGGCCTCGGGCGCCAGCGGCTGCGCCTGCAGGAATACTAGCAGCGGCGTGCAGGACAACACCTGGAATCGATAGCGTTGCAGGCCTTGGTGGACGCCATGCAGCGGCGCCTCGGGCATGGCTTGCGCGGCACTGATCTGCACCTGCAACAGCTGGCTGTGGGCGATTTCCGAAGGCTGTTCGCTCCAGCCATTGAGGTCGGACAGCGGCGGGCACCAGATCAACTGCAGGGTTTCGCCGAGCTGGATATAGTCCTGGCGCTCGAAGTAGGCCGAGGCGGGCTGGCCCACTTTCGGCAGCAACTGAGCCAGGCTCAGGCTCGGGGCGCCGTAGTCGATGCCCAGGTCCGGGGACCAGAACAGCGGGGCGAGGGTTCTCAGGGTGGCAGGCATGCACGGCTCGGGTGGTGGTGGGCAGGTGCGGATTCTTGGCCAGGCGCGGGGATTTGTCATCTGCCCTGACTCAATTGGCTACACCCCCTGGCGCGCTGCGCCCGTGACAGCTTCCCGCCGCGCACTAGTATTGGCAGCCTGAAGCAAGACCTACAAGAACAGCAGAAGGACACACGCATGCGACGCTGGAATGGCTGGGGGGATGCAACCACTGTGGTGGAGTTGCCGGCACAGGGCGCGGGGTTTCTTGCCGAGCGCCTGGGGCCCGGCTGCCGATTGCCGGAGGCGACCCTGGAACAGGCCCTGGCCAAGGTGCCGGCCTCGCGCCTGGCGGCCCATCCGCTGTACAGCGTGGATGCCCGGGAGCGCCTGCTGCACGCCCGCGGCCAGAGCCTGCCGGACTGGCTGGCGCTGCGCGAAGGCGAGCTGGGGGTCTACCCGGATGCGGTGGCCTTTCCGGAAAGCGCCGAGCAGATCCGCCAGTTGCTGGCCCTGGCCCAGGACCGCGACCTGTGCCTGATTCCCTATGGCGGCGGCACTTCGGTGGCCGGGCATATCAACCCGCCCTGGTCCGAGCGCCCGGTGCTGACCCTGTCCCTGGCGCGCATGAGTCGCTTGCTGGAGCTGGACGAAGACAGCCTGCTGGCCACCTTCGGCCCCGGCGCCAGCGGCCCGCAAGTGGAAAGCCAGCTGCGGGCCCGGGGCTACACCCTGGGGCACTTTCCGCAGTCCTGGGAGCTGTCGACCCTGGGCGGCTGGGTGGCCAGCCGTTCCAGTGGCCAGCAATCGTTGCGTTATGGGCGTATCGAGCAGTTGTTCGCCGGCGGCACCCTGGAGACCTTTGCCGGGCCCATGCCGATCGAGAGCTTCCCGGCCTCGGCCGCCGGGCCCGACCTGCGCGAGCTGGTGCTGGGCAGTGAAGGGCGCTTCGGGGTGATTTCCGCGGTCAAGGTGCGGGTCAGCCGCTTGCCCGACGACGAACGCTTCTATGGGGTGTTCCTGCCGGACTGGAACCAGGCCCTGCAAGCCGTGCGGGCCCTGGCCCAGGCTCGGGTGCCGCTGTCGATGCTGCGCCTGTCCAATGCCCTGGAGACCGAAACCCAGCTGGCCCTGGCCGGCCACCCGACGCAGATCGCCTGGCTGGAAAAATACCTGGCGCTGCGCGGCGCCGGGCCGGGCAAGTGCCTGCTGACCTTCGGCGTGACTGGCAATCGCCAGCAGAATGCCCTGTCTCTGCGCCATGCCAAGCGCCAGCTCAAGGCCTTTGGCGGGGTGTTCACCGGCACCCTGCTGGGCAAGAAGTGGGCGCAGAACCGCTTCCGCTTTCCCTACCTGCGGGAAAGCCTGTGGAATGCCGGCTACCTGGTGGATACCCTGGAAACCGCCACCGACTGGAGCAATGTCGACAGCCTGCTGCAGCGCATCGAAAACAGCCTGCGCGAGGCCCTGGCCGCCGAGGGCGAGCAGGTGCATGTGTTCACCCACCTGTCCCATGTGTATGGCGAAGGTTCGAGCATCTACACCACCTATGTGTTTCGCCCGCTGGCCCAGTACTCGGCGACCCTGGCCCGCTGGCAGGCGCTCAAGCACGCGGCCAGCCAGACCATCGTCAATCACCGCGGCACCATCAGCCACCAGCACGGCGTGGGCAAGGACCACGCGCCCTACCTGCCACGGGAGAAGGGCACGCTGGCCATCGACACCCTGCAGGCCCTGAGCCGGCATTTCGACCCGGCCGGGCGCCTGAACCCCGGCACCCTGCTGGAGCAATAGCGCCATGGCCCAGGAGTGGAACGCGCAATGGCGGCAACAGGTACTGCCGGAACTGGCGAGCCGGCACTGGGACCTGATCGTGATCGGTGGCGGCATCAGCGGCGCCGGCATTCTGCGGGAGGCGGCGCGGCGTGGCTGGAGCTGCCTGTTGCTGGAGCAGCGGGATTTTGCCTGGGGCACCTCCAGTCGCTCGTCGAAGATGGTGCATGGCGGCCTGCGCTATATCGCCCAGGGCCAGTGGCGCCTGACCCGCGACTCGGTGCGCGAGCGCCAGCGGCTGCTGCAGGAAGCCCCGGGGTTGGTGGAACCCATGGGCTTTCTGATGCCCCATTACCGCGGGAAATTTCCCGGGCCCAGGGTTTTCGGCGGCCTGCTGACCCTGTACGACGCCCTGGCCGGGCGGCGCAACCATCGCTTTTATGATGTGCAGCAACTGGGCTACCTGGCGCCGGGGGTGAAGACCCCGGGGCTGCTGGGCGGCACCTGTTTCCTCGATGCCCTGACCGACGATGCGCGGCTGGTGCTGCGGGTGCTGGACGAGGCCCGGGCCGATGGCGCCCTGGCCCTTAACGGCATGCGCGTGACTCGGCTGCTGCGCGATGGCCAGCGGGTGACCGGGGTCGAGGTGGAGGACAGCGAAGGTGGCGCGCTGATGCAACTGCGTTGCCAGGCCCTGGCCGTGGCCACCGGCGCCTGGGCCGAGCGCCTGCGCCCGGCCGGCGCCGAACGCCAGCTACGGCCGTTGCGCGGCAGCCACCTGCTGTTGCCGGGCTGGCGCCTGCCCGTGGCCCAGGCCTTCAGCTTCATGCATGCCGAAGATCGCCGGCCGGTGTTCGTGTTTCCCTGGGAAGGCGCCACCGTGGTGGGCACCACCGACCTGGATCACAGCGAGGACCTGGACCGTAGCGCCAGCATCAGCCAGGCGGAGCTGGACTACCTGCTGGCGGCCTGTGCCCAGCAGTTCCCCGAGGCGCGGGTCGGCGCCGCCGATGTCGTGTCGACCTGGGCCGGGGTGCGGCCGGTGGTGGCCGCGACCGGTGCCGCCGGGCACGGCAAGCCGTCGAACGCCACCCGCGAGCATGTGCTGTGGCAGGAGCCCGGCTGCGTGACCCTGGCCGGCGGCAAGCTCACCACCTTCCGCCCCCAGGCCATCGAAGTGCTGCAAGCCTGCGCGGCGATGCTCGGGCGCCAGGTGCAAGACGACGGCGGCGCAGTGTTCGCGCCCCTGGCGACGGTGGAGATTCCCGGCCTCAGTGGCGCCCAGTTGCGGCGCCTGGCCGGGCGCCATGGGCGCAACCTGGCGCAACTGGCACAGCGGGTGGCGGAACTGGGCGGGGAGTGCGTGGGCAGCAGCGACACCCTGTGGGCTGAACTGGCCCTGGCCGCCGAGGCCGAGATGGTGCTGCACCTGGACGACCTATTGCTGCGGCGAACCCGCATCGGCCTGTTGCTGGCCCAAGGCGCGGCGCATTACTTGCCGGCCATCCGCCGCCTGTGCCAGCCGCGCCTGGGTTGGGACGACAGCCGCTGGCAAGCCGAGGAGCAACGCTACCTGGCCCTGTGGCAACGCCATCACAGCCTGCCGCAAGGCGCTTAACCCTGCTCAACCAAGAGAGCCCTATGGATAACCACAACAACAATAAATCCGACTGCCTGCTGGCCATCGACAACGGCACCCAGAGCGTGCGCGCGCTGCTGTTCGACCTGCAAGGCAACCTGCTGGGCAAGGGCAAGGTCGAGCTGGAAGCCTATTACTCGACCCAGCCCGGCTGGGCCGAACAGCACCCGGACTACTACTGGGCCAAGCTCGGCGAGGCCTGCCAGTTGCTGTGGCAGCAGACCGGCATCGACCGCTCGCGAATTCGCGGGGTGTCGCTGACCACCCAGCGCGGCACCCTGATCAATGTCGATGCCCAGGGCCAGGCCCTGCGCCCGGCGATCCTCTGGCTCGACCAGCGCCAGAGCGCGGTCGAAGGCAAGATCAAGGGCCCCTGGGGCTGGCTGTTCAAGCTGATCGGCGCCGAGGCCACGGTGGAGTATTTTCGCGCCCAGGCCGAAGCCAACTGGGTGGCCCAGCACCAGCCGGAAATCTGGGCCAAGACCGACAAGTTCCTGCTGCTGTCGGGCTTTCTCACCCAGCGCCTGACCGGCAACTTCACCGACTCGGTGGGCTGTTGCGTGGGCTATCTGCCCTTTGACTTCAAGCGCCTGGCCTGGGCTGCCCCCAGTGACTGGAAATGGCAGGCCCTGGCGGTGCGTCGCGAGCAGTTGCCCGAGCTGCGCAAGCCCGGCCAGAGCCTGGGCCGGATCAGCGCCGAAGCCAGCCGGCATACCGGCATTCCCGAGGGCCTGCCGATGATCGCCGCCGGTGCCGACAAGGCCTGCGAGGTACTGGGTTCCGGGGTGCAGGACGCCAGCACCGCCTGCCTGTCCTATGGCACCACGGCCACCATCACCACCACCCGCCCGCGCTACCTGGAGGTGGTGCCGCTGATTCCGCCATACCCGGCGGCAATGCCCGACCACTACAACGGCGAGGTGATGATCTTTCGCGGCTACTGGATGGTCAGCTGGTTCAAGCAGCAGTTCGGCCTGCGGGAAGTGCAGCAGGCGGCGCAGCAGGGGCTGGAACCAGAGCAGCTGTTCGATGCCCTGGTGCAGGCGGTGCCGCCGGGGTCCATGGGCCTGACCTTGCAACCCTACTGGTCGCCGGGCATTCGCGAGCCCGGCATGGAGGCCAAGGGCGCGATGATCGGCTTTGGCGACGTGCACACCCGGGCGCATATCTACCGGGCGATTCTCGAAGGCCTGGCCTATGCCTTGCGCCAGGGCCTGGAGCGCATCGAGAAACGCTCCGGGCACAAGGTCGGCCGTTTGCGGGTGGCCGGTGGTGGCTCGCAGAGCGATGCGGCCATGCAACTGACGGCGGACATCTTCGGCCTGCCGGTGGAGCGCCCGCATGTCTATGAAGCCTCGGGGCTGGGGGCGGTGATCGCCTGCGCGGTGGGCCTGGGGCTGTACCCGGATTTCCCCACGGCGATCAGCGCCATGACCCGGGTTGGCGCGGTGTTCGAGCCCCAGCCCGAGGCGCGGCAGATGTACCAGCGGCTGTACAGCGAGGTGTACCTGCGCATGTACCGCCAGCTCAAGCCGCTGTACCAGAGCATTCGCGAGATTACCGGGTACCCGGCCTAGCGCCGGCGGGTGGTGCCCGGTGGCTCCATTGGCTAGGTCGCCTGCGTCAGGCTATCGTTCTGCTCCCACATCGCGGGGTTCAAGCAGAACGGCGTGATGGAGCTGATCGACACCCTCAAAGGCAGCCAGAAAACGGAGCATCGAGCATGAGCCAAGAGAACAAGAGCCAAGACAACAAAGTAAAAGGACCGGCGTCGTACTTCCCCTCCATCGAGAAAAACTACGGCCAGCCCATCAGCCACTGGCTGGCGCTGCTGGCCACGCTCAGCGGCAAGAAACATATGGAACTGGTGGCCTGGCTCAAGACCGAGCACGGCATGGGCCATGGCCACGCCAATGCCCTGGTGGCGTACTTCCTGGCGGGTGCCAAGCCTGTTTAGGCGGCCCTTTGTGTAGACGCTGTGCTTCGCCAGTGAAGGCGTGATTGCCGACATCCTCTTCGCTGGCGAAAAAAGCCAAATTTCCCTGTGTTTTCTTCGTTGTTCTCTACGTCGCAACCTGCATTGCCTCTTTTGTTGCCTGTCGGAGTGTTCTCGATGTCTTCGCCACCATCCTTGCCCACGGCCCTGTTGGGCCTGGCCCTTGCCTGCCCGGCAGTTGCCCAGACTTCCGCCGTGGAGCTGGCCCCGGCGCTGATTCAGGGCCAGGAACAGGGTGCAGCCGGGCAGGGCGTGGAGGAGGCCGAGGCGCGCCTGGCCCAGGTGCCCGGTGGCAGTAATCTGGTGGATATGCGCCGTGTGTTGCAGGGCCGGGTGGCCAGTAACCAGGATGTGCTGGCCTACCAGCCAGGGGTTTATGCCCAGTCTGCGGGCAATGAAGGGGTGAAGATCTCGATCCGCGGCTCGGGCATCAACCGCGCGCCCGGCGCCCATGCCTCGGGGCTCTACACCCTGCTCGACGGCCTGCCGCTGACCGGCCCCGGCGGCACCCCCTATGAATTGCTCGAGCCCCTGTGGGTCGAGCATGTGGAGGTATTGCGCGGCGCCAATGGCTTCGAGCGTGGCGGCCTGGCCCTGGGCGGGGCCATCGACTACGTCAGCCATACCGGTTACGACGCACCGCTGCTGCAGGTGCGCTATGCCACCGGCAGCCATGGCTATCAGCAGCGCCAGCTGAGCTCGGGGCAGGTACTGGGCAACTTCGACTACTACGTCTCGACCACCGAGGCCAATGCCGACGGTTATCAGGACCACAGCCGCAGCCAGAGCCGGGGGGTGATCGGCAATTTCGGCTATCGCTTCAGTCCCCAGCTGGAAACCCGTTTCTACCTGCGTTACCGCGAAACCGACAACGACCTGGCCGGGCGGGTCAGCAAGGGTTCCATCGAGCATGACCCGCGGGCGGCGAACCCGGCCTATGTGTCCCGGGACGACCGCCGCAAACAGCCGGGCAGCACCTTTGTCGGCAACAAGACCACCTACTACATCGACGACGATTCGAGCCTCCAGACCGGCCTGGTGTACCACGACTACCCCATGGACCTGCGCGAAGGCCCCAACCGCCTGAAAGTGGCCTACAGCGATGTCAGCGGCACCTTCGACTACCAGCGCCGTGACAGCCTCTGGGGCCTTGAAAGCCGCAGCACCCTGGGCCTGCGGGTCACCAAGCACCTGCCCAACGACGGCGCCAGCGAATTCGTGCGGATTCCCAGCGGCAATACCGCGGGCTATGCGCCGGGCACGCGGATACGCAACTTCACCTACCAGGGCTCGGACACCGTGCTGCACCTGGGCAACGACCTGGAGATCGCCGACGATCTGTGGCTGACTACCGGCCTGGCGGCCATCTACACCCGCCGCGAAAGCGCCGTGACCTACCCCGAGGGCGGCGGCAAGACCAGCCTGGGCAACTGGGACTACGCCCCGCGTGTGGGCTTGCGCTACCAGCTCAACCCGGATCTGCAGCTGTTCGGCAACCTCAGCCGCTCGGTGGAGGCGCCGCACCCCTGGTCGCTGATCTACAGCTCCCACCTGCGCTTCCCGGCGGGCAGTGGGGTCGCCAGTGGTGCCCAGCGCGAGCCGATCGAGCTGCGTAACCAGACCGCTACCACCCTGGAACTGGGCGGCCGT
This sequence comes from Pseudomonas sp. NFXW11, assembly GCF_049887815.1. Classification (NCBI taxonomy): domain Bacteria; kingdom Pseudomonadati; phylum Pseudomonadota; class Gammaproteobacteria; order Pseudomonadales; family Pseudomonadaceae; genus Pseudomonas; species Pseudomonas sp. NFXW11. The sequence continues at coordinate 135,861 of NZ_JAGEKI010000018.1, forward strand.
GGCGACAGCCGCCTGGGGCAATGGAGCCTGGCCTGGTACTACGCCCAGGTGCGTCACGAACTGCTGTCGGTATTACCCGACCCCAGCGCCACCACCCCCTATGAGCTGAATGCCAGCCCCACGGTGCACCAAGGGGTCGAGGCCAGCCTGCACAGCGAGCTCTGGTCGCAGCCGGGGGTTGGCCGCCTGAGCCTGCGCCAGGCCTACACCTTCAGCGATTTCCACTACCGCGACGACCAGCGGTTTGGCGACAACCGCCTGCCGGGCCTGCCCATGCACTACTACCAGGGCGAGCTGCGCTATGACTGGCCCCTGGGCTTTTTCGCCGCGCTCAATACCCAGCTGGTATCCCGGGTGGCGGTGGACTACGCCAACAGCTACTACGCCGACCCTTATGCGCTGTTCGGCGCGACCCTGGGCTACAACGCACCGAAGAACGACTGGCAGGCCTGGGTCGATGTGCGCAACCTGACCGATCAGCGCTATGCCGCCACCGTCACCCCGGGCTACGACGACAAGGGCCTGGACGCGCCACGCTCCACCCCCGGCGAAGGGCTGGGGGTGTACCTGGGGCTGTCCTGGAGCCTGCGCTAGGGTCGCTCGACGTCTTGATCAGGCGGCGTGCCCAATTGCAACCTGGGTGCACTAGCCTGATGTTGCAGTTGTGCCATAGAGGACTTCCCCCATGCCCAAGGATTCACCGCCAGCCTCTGAAGACCCGCTGTCGAGGCCGCCAGCCATACGCCTGCGCGAAGCCCTGTGGTTTTGGCTGAAGCTTGGCTTCATCAGCTTTGGCGGGCCGGCGGGGCAGATCTCGATCATGCACCAGGAGCTGGTGGAGCGCCGGCGCTGGATCTCCGAGCGCAGATTTCTCCACGCCCTCAACTACTGCATGCTGCTGCCCGGCCCCGAGGCCCAGCAATTGGCGACCTATATCGGCTGGCTGCTGCACCGTACCTGGGGCGGGGTGATGGCCGGGGCGCTGTTCGTGCTGCCGTCGCTGTTTATCCTGATTGCCCTGTCGTGGGTCTATATCGCGTTCGGCGAGATGCCGCTGGTGGCGGGGTTCTTCTATGGCATCAAGCCGGCAGTGACCGCCATCGTGCTGCAGGCGGCGCACCGCATCGGTTCGCGGACCTTGAGCAACCCCTGGCTATGGGCGATAGCCGGTGCGGCATTCATTGCGATCTTCGCCTTCAACCTGCCGTTCCCGCTGATCGTGCTGGGCGCCGCCTTGCTGGGGTATGCCGGCGGGCGCCTGGCCCCTGACAAGTTCAGCGTTGCCGGGCATGGCGCCGCCAGGCAGTCCTACGGCCCGGCCTTGATCGACGACGACACGCCGCCGCCGGAGCATGCGCGCTTCAGTGGCCGGCGACTGGCCTGGCTGCTGGTGCTTGGCGCTGTGCTCTGGGCATTGCCCATGGGGTTATTGACCCTGGTGTTTGGCTGGCAAGGCACCCTGACTCAAATGGGCTGGTTCTTCACCAAGGCGGCGTTGCTGACCTTCGGTGGTGCCTATGCGGTATTGCCCTATGTCTATCAGGGCGCGGTGACTCACTACAGCTGGCTGACCCCGGCCCAGATGATCGACGGGCTAGCCCTGGGGGAAACCACCCCCGGGCCCTTGATCATGGTGGTGGCCTTTGTCGGCTTTATCGGCGCCTATGTCAGCCAGGCCCTGGGCAGCGACCGGGTGTTTCTGGCGGGGGCCGTGGCGGCGACCCTGGTGACCTGGTTCACCTTCCTGCCTTCCTTCCTGTTTATCCTCGCCGGTGGCCCGCTGGTGGAGGCGACCCACAACGAGCTCAAGTTCACCGCGCCGCTCACCGGGATCACCGCGGCGGTGGTCGGGGTGATTCTCAACCTAGCGTGTTTCTTCGGTTATCACGTGTTCTGGCCCCAGGGGTTTTCTGGCCACCTGGACTGGCCCTCGGCGCTGATAGCCATGGCTGCGGCGGTGGCCTTACTGAAGTTCAAACGCGGGGTTATCCAGGTGCTGCTGGCCTGTGCCTTGGCCGGTCTGGCGGTGCACCTGCTGCGCTGAGGGGGCTCATGCCCCGGTTCAGTTGCGAAAATACAGCTCGTCCAGCTGGCGTCGACGTATCGCCAGGTACTCCGCCCAGACCTTGGGAAAGTCCTCGTCCCGGGTGAAGGGGAAGGTCAGGTAGATAAACCGGCCGATGACCTGGATGTACTGCCGCACGCGCTTGTACGCCGGTTGCTCGTTCAGCGAGACGGATTCGTCATAGGCGTGGTGATAGTGGTAAATCGTCTCCCGGTGGGGGGCGATCATGCAGCGGGAAAAGTCGATCACCCAGGCGTGATCCAGGTCGGTGCGCAGGTAGCCATACACGCCGTCCTCGGAGAGGCTGAGGCACTGTTGGGCCCGGCTGCCGTCCTCGTCGTTGACCAGCACGATCTGCTCGCCGAAGTAGGCAATGCGCTGTTGTTCCGGGCCGTGCAATTGCAGGTTCCAAGCGATGGCGCCCATGCGGAATTCGCCTTGCTCGGTAAACTCGGCGGTCCAGCCGTTGGCCAGGGTGATGCGGTGGCTATTCATAAGAGTCCTGAGGGTGATGGACGGCAGTGAGAGAACTTGAGAGGCGTCTGCAAGCCGCGACCCAGAGCCTACAGGGCGTTTTGCCGATTGACGAGCCGCAACGCTATCGGCACCTGTGCAACCTTGGCTAATATCGCCCCGGACAAGGAGCTCAAGCATGCACACAGACAATCGGGCGCAAATCTATCGGCTGATGGGCGATCTGCTCATGGCCATCCAGGGCGGGGCATTGCCGGCCCTGGCGCAGTACGGGATCAGCCCGGCGATCTATCAGGAAATTCTCGAAGAACTGGACGACAGCGGGCAGGCCCTTGCCGAGCTGGCGTTGCCACCCCTGGAGCGGGCCTTCAGTGCCGATCGCACGGGCCGAGTGGCCTTCGACTGCTACCCGACTGCCAACGGCTCGACCCGTGTGGCCTGCCAGCTATGGTCCGCCGGCCGGCCCGGCGAGCTGACGCTGCTGGCCGACTACCCGCAGAGCCAGGACGGGCCGTTGCTGCTGTTCAGGCTGCTGGAGGTGCAGTAATCTTCGCGCCGCTGCGGGCCAGTCCCGCCGGGTGCTGTCGCGCCCTTGGCACAGTCGTTGTTGATCAGGAGGATCAGACTACCCATGCACAGATTTGCCCACATGGTTGCAGAACAATGGGTGGAGCACAGCTACCCGCCGGTGTTCCAGATTGCCGATTTCAATGACGGCCAGCGGGTGGTGGCCGGGGTGCCGGGTTCCGACCCGGAGGTGCTGCTCGGGCTGGCCCGTTGCCTTAGCGAACCCTTGCTGGTGCTGTTCGTGCTGCACACTAGCCGTGAAAACTTGGCGGTCGGCCGCTACCTCAGCCCGGAGCTGTCCTTCGCCGAGCTCAAGGACTTTATCGAGGAATTCCAGCCACTGCTGAGTGGCGACAGCCGCTTCGATATCTGGGTGTATTCACCGGAGGATCAGGCCACCGTGGTCTGGGACCGGCACAACCTGATCTATGCCTACGGCCCCCTCGATGCCTATGCCCGGGCCTTGCGCGCCCTGGGTTTCAGCCATGGCGAAGCGCAACTGCCGGTGCCCCATATGCATTACTACCATCCGCAACTGGATGAGCTGTGCCGGCAATTGGTCGGCCGCTTCCAATGGCGGCATTCGCCGCTGCGGCCAGAGGATGAGCAGTAAGCGCGCTTGTTGGTTGGGTCAGGCCTGGATCGGCTGGCCAATACAGTGCTGGAAGACCTCTTCCATATGGCGGAGGTCGCCGTTGTAGGCGGCGATATTGGCTAGGATCCAATCCTTTTCCTCGACACCCCACCAACTGATCTCAAACCCAGCATTGACAATAAGGTGCTCAAACAGGATGCGCTGTGCACGGCCATTACCGTCGCGAAAAGGGTGCACTACATTGAGTTCGGAGTAGGCGTATGCAACAGCTGAAATCAGCTCGACCCGCGTCACGCCGTCGTACCAATTGGCCGCAGCCATGAGTTTGAAGATCTTGCCGGCTTCTTTCTCCAAGAAGGCCGGTTGGCAGAAGCGCGTGTCTTGCTTGGATATTCCCACTGTTCGAAGTTCTCCGGCCCACTCAAACAGATCCGAGAACAGGGTGCGATGGATGTGTTTGAGGTAGTCCAGATCATAAGGTGCTGGGCTGAATTCAATGCTGTCAGCAGCAATGGCGGAGATCTGCCGTTGTGCCGCGCTCAAGATCTGATCGTCACGGATATTGAGTTTGTTGCGCAGGAGATCGGAGTCGGGGTAGCAGTAGGGATCCTGGCCAACACCGTATTTATCGGTCATCAGCTTTTGGTCTGGATAAAGGCTTTCAAGACTTCTTCGCGGGAGGGCAGGGTTGTTTCTGCGTCTGCGGGGGACACTTTGAAGCCTTCCAGGCGCAGGCTGGCTGCATAGTTCGACTTGCGTGTTCTGGCTGCGTAGGCCTTCTTGGCTTCCAGGCTGATGGTGCCCATTGGGCTGGACCTCTGTAATGAGTGTGGGCGAATTATAGTCGATCTCATTGGGGCGCTACAGCGTCAGGTCGCCCGAGTGGTGGCACTGAGAAGGCGGTTTCTTGTGTGCCGGACCCAAGGTGCACTGCGTTGAACAATGGGGCCATTGCGGGCTAATGCCAGTCAGTCAAGGATAGGTGGCGAGGGAGCTTGCTCCCGCCCGGCTGCCAGGCAGCCGCAATGCTGGTATCCCGGATCATCCGGTGACACCGCGCCGGGCGGTCTTGGGAGCGCAGGGCGCTCCAGCGGGAGCAAGCTCCCTCGCCACAGTCGTTCTATCGCTTAGTCGATCGGCATCAACCATTACCGCCGCCTGTTCACTGGCCGCTTGGCAACGCCGGTGGGTTCAAAGGCCGAGGCCAGGCGCAGCAGGTTGGAATCGTCGTAGGCGCGGCCAGCTGCGATCAAGGCCACTCATGCCCCATCTGTCTGCTGAACTCTGCGCAAGCCTCATCAAATTGTTGCCGGGCGAACTCGGCACGTTGAACGTTGGCGTTCCAGGCAACGGATGTAACAAGTCCATTGGTCACTGCAACAGCTCGTCCAAAACGCTCCCAGATCAGCTTGTCTCCCTGTACCACCTGTTCAACGACGGCCACCGTGCAACTTAGATCCATGTCGTCTGGGCAGATCAGTAGCGGGACAATGCTCGAGCATTCCTCGCTTGCCGGGACCAGTAACTGCCATGCAAGTTTTGCGTGCTCGTCATCTATCAGCCAGCCCTGTGCCGGGACCAACCCTTCGGTGTCGTCTGCCCCCGAGGCATCGTAGATAACCCCCTTGATCCAACGGTCGAGGGGAACGCCATCAATGGTAAGGACGGGATGAGGGGCCGTGGTGTATTTCGAATGGTGCATTGCTGCGTGAATGTTGTTCATGGAGCACTCGCAACTTGATAGGACTTCCTTGTGGGGCTGCCCGAAAGGGCCGGAAACGAGAACCGGGGCTGCTGTGGCCCCGGTTCTCGTTCCGTCAGATTGCCCCGTGCAACGCCGGAGTGCGCGGCGGAATCAGGCGTTTGCTGCCGGTGGATTCAAAGGCCGAGGCCAGGCGTAGCAGGTTGGAATCGTCGTAGGCGCGGCCGGCGAAGGTCAGGCCCACCGGCATGCCGATATCCGCCATCACCCCCATGGGCACGGTGACGGTGGGCACGCCCAGGTGGCGGATGGCGAGGTTGCCGTTGGCCACCCACACGCCGTTGCTCCAGGCGATATCCGCCGACTCGGGGTTGATGTCGGCATCCGCCGGGCCGACGTCGGCCACGGTGGGGAACAGCACCGCGTCCAGCCCTTGGGCGTCCATCCAGTCTTCCAGGTCGAGCTTGCGGGTCTGTTCCAGGCCGCGCAGGCCGTCGGCCAGGCTGTCGATCTGGTCCCAGGTCTTGAGCCCGCGCTTGGCCATGACCACGTACTGGTCCATGCCGGCGGCCAGGTCGTCCTCGCGGTTGGGCAGGGTGCCCGGGTCGTGGGGGAAAATCTGCGGCCCGTCGACATCGGCCAGGCGGTTGAGCTTGGGGTCGTCGTTGGCCCGCAGGAAATCGTCGAAGGCCCAGCCCGAGAGTTCCCAGAGTTCGTCATGCATAAATTCCGGGCTGACGATGCCACGGTTGAACACCGTTGGCGCCCCGGGGCGGTCGCCCTCGCAGTTGGACACCAGGGGGAAGTCCACTTCCAGCACTTCTGCGCCGGCCGCTTCCAGGGCACGGCGTGCCTGCTTCCAGAGCTCGATCACCGAGGCCCGGGTGTGGATGCGCTGGCCGGTGGGGCCGCCGATGCCCGGCTTGTCGCTGGTGCCGGCCTCGGGGTCGGCATTGATGTACATGCGCGGCACGCCGAAACGCTTGCCCTTGAGGGCGCTGGCGTCGGCCGCCAGTTGCGGGTAGGAGGCCGGGCGCACGCTGGCCACCGGCGGGATCGGCACCCAGGGCTGCAGGCGCCACAGGTCGCCGCGGGTATCCGGGTCTGCGGCCACCACCACGTCCAGCACTTGCAGCAGGTCGGCCATGGTGCGGGCATAGGGCACCACCACGTCCATGGTCGGGGTCAGCGGCCAGTTGCCGCGCACCGAGATCACCCCGCGGGACGGGGTGTAGGCACACAGGCCATTGTTGGAGGCCGGGCCGCGGCCGCTGGACCAGGTTTCCTCGGCCAGGCCGAAGGCGCTGAAGCTGGCGGCGGTGGCGCTGCCGGCACCGTTGGAGGAACCGGAGGCGAAGGGCGCGGTGAGGTAGCGGGCGTTATACGGGCTTTCGGCGCGGCCATACACCCCGCGCTGCATGCCGCCGTTGGCCATGGGCGGCATATTGGTCTTGCCCAGGCAGATGGCGCCGCCGGCGCGCAGGCGCTCGATGGTGAAGGCGTCGCGCTGGGCCACCAGCTCCTTGAAGGCCGGGCTGCCGGAGGCGGCGGTCAGGCCCTTGACCAGGTAGCTGTCCTTGGCGGTGTAGGGAATGCCGTCCAGTGGCCCCAGGGTCTGGCCGTTGGCGCGGCGGGCGTCGCTGGCGCGGGCCTCGTCCAGGGCCTCGGGGTTGCGCACCACCACGGCATTCAGCGCGGTGGCGGTGTGCGGGCCGTCATAAGCGTTGATTCGCGCCAGGTAGGCCTGGACCAGCTCCACCGCAGTGGTCTGGCCCGCTGCCAGGGCGGCCTGCAGTTGGGCAATGGAAACTTCGGTGACTTCGATCATGCTGCTACCGCCGCTGGCTGGTGGAGGGCAGGGTGGCAAGCGCGCAACGGCGCGCAGGGGTTCGAGTAGTGGCTGTGCATGGTGGTTCTCGTGGTGCGGCTGGGCACGACAGGGCGGCCGGGGAAATCCGTGGGCCTTTTTATCATCTGGCGCTAAACAGAGGAACCGTTGAACTCGCCCAGATAATCCAGCGTCGCCGTACTGCACGGTTTGCGCTGAACGGGACCAGGGTCGTCCGTTCGCCGGTCGCCATAAATCGACTCGCTGCCAACGAGGATGAAGTGGCTGTAGCCCGCATCGATCCGCGCCTGCAGTTGCTGCTTTTCGGCCTCACTGCGGATCAGCGACTCCAGGTAGTCCGGGTACTCCTGGCTACCGATCAGCTCGACGAAATCGGAGTCCATGTAGTACTCCAGTTCCTGCTTCAGGCACCAGCTCGGGTTGCACGCTTCCCAGGCGCTGAACTCGGCCTCGCTGGCATCCTCCGCCGGTTGCGGCTGCCACTGCTCGAAGGCGAACAGCTCGGCCGCGGCCTGGTCGGGGAAGCGGGCGGCGAACAGGTGAAAGGCGAAATAGAGATTGGCATCAGGCATGGGCTGGCCTCAGATCACGCTGGCGCGCTGCAAGTGGCTGACATGACCCACGCCAGCGGCGTTCAGCCGATCCGCCAGGTCCTGCCGCGCCTGGGCGCCGCCATTGCGCACGTACTCCAGCTCCGAGGCGGTGATCAGCACCACCGGCACCAGGGTCACCGCCGACAGGGGCATGCCTTCGACCTGGGTCGGGAAGTCGGCGGCCGGGGCCCCGATCAGCACCCCCACGCAATCATCGCTGCTGACGAACTGCGCCGGCAGTTGCTCGCTCATGGCCCGGGACTGGCTGACCCCAGGCAGTTCCAGCGACAGCACGCCATAGCGCTCCAGCCGCGGAATGTAGCCACCGGCATCGGCCACGGTGCCGGCCACGCAGCGCAGCAGTTCGAAGGTCCAGCTGTCGGCGAAGGGCGAGACGTCGCCGGGCGCACCCTGGGCGTGGGCGGGAATATCCGGGGTTTGGATAAACAGCTCCATCTCGAAACCGTTGCCCAGCTCATCACCTTCAACACCATCGAAGGGGTCGGACAAGCCCTCGGTGGCGAGGATGATGCCCTGGTTGCGGCGCACGATACGGTAGGCCTGGCGGGTGGAAGGCCAGTGCGGGCCGCCCATGAATCCCGGGCTGATGGCAAAGCCCAGTACATCGGCCTCGCAGCGGCCAACGGCCTGCCAGTGGCGCTCGAGAGCGGCGGCGCCGGCGTCGAACAGGGCGATGCGGGCCAGCTCGGCCGGGGAGGGC